>FR897800.1:5062-20667 GCA_000437495.1 Prevotella sp. CAG:485 | reverse complement strand
TGGTTTTACGACGGTTGCGGCGGCGAGGCCTTCGGCATAGGATGGATTTTCGTGGCCAACATCATCTCCACCCTCTGCGTGCTGCTGATGCTTTTGCCGCAGCTCACCGGCCGCCGTTACACCTTCTCTTCCCCGTTGCTGCGCCGGATGCTCCGTTACTCGTGGCCGCTGCTGATACTTGGCGTGGCCGGAATAGCCAGCCAGAACATGGGTCAGATAGTGATACCGTATCTCTTCCCCCACGACCCCGAGAGCGCCCGCTCCATGGTGGGCATTTACGGCGCCAACATCAAAATCGCCATTGTCATGGTGATGTTCACGCAGGCCTTCCGCTATGCCTACGAGCCCTTCATCTTTGCCCAGGCGCGCAACGCCGGTGAAGACAAACGCTCGGCCTACGCCGACGCCATGAAGTTCTTCGTACTCTTCGGCCTGGCCATCTTCCTGGCCGTAATGTTCTATCTGCCTGTGCTCAAGCACTTTGTGGCACCCGCCTACTGGGCCGGCCTGCGCGTGGTGCCGGTGATGATGATGGCCGAGCTCTTCTTCGGCGTCTTCTTCAACCTCTCGCTGTGGTATAAGCTCACGGATCGCACCGTGTGGGGAATGTACTTCTCGCTCATCTGCTTCGTGCTGATGCTGGTGCTCAATATCTGGCTGGTGAAAGCCATAGGCATCCCCAACGGCTATATGGGCTCGGCATGGGCGGCCTTCATCAGCTACGGCGCTGTGATGCTGCTCAGCTACTTCGTGGGCCAGCGCTACTATAAAATCAACTATCACCTGCAGATAATGGGCCTTTACACCCTGCTTGCCGCCGCGCTGTGGGTTACCGGCGAATGGCTGTGCGCCTTCCCCGCTATGCCGTGGCTGAGCTACACCCTCCGCACGCTGTTGTTGGCGGTGTATGTGGGCGTAATCTGCTACAACGAAAACGTGCCTGTGGCCTCGCGCCTGGTGCATAAACTAATACCCCGCCGCAAATGATTACAATCCTTATGCTGGGAGGCGCCAAACGAGTGTCGGTGGCGCGCCATATAAAAGATGCTTTCCGTGCCCTTGGCCATCAGGCCCGGGTGCTCAGCTATGAGCTCGACTGGCGCGTGCCGGCCGTGGCTGTGGCCGAGGTGATACAGGGACGCCGCTGGAAAGCCCCCGACATCCTCGACCATCTGCGCGGCATTATTGAGGCTCGGAAGGTGAACCTTGTGCTGCCCTTCGTGGACCCGGCCGTGGAGCTGTGCGCCCGGCTGAAGCCTCTCTGCCCCGGCGTGTTCATACCCGTCAGCGACGAGACCCTCTGCCATGCCATGTTCGACAAGCTCCTGGCCTACCGCCTCTTTGCCGAGAAAGGGCTACCGCAGCCACCGCTGGCAGGCGACACCTTTCCGCGCATCTACAAGCCGCGCACAGGGTCGGCCTCCAAAGGCATCATAGTGGCCCGCAGCGCCCGTGAGGTGCCTCCGCACATCTGCGCCGACGATTATCAGATTCAACAGTTTGTGGAGGATGCCCGCGAGTTCACCGTTGACTGCTACGTGCGTACGGACGGCGAGGTGCTTTCGGTGGTGCCGCGCGAACGCCTCGAGACGGCCGGCGGCGAGGCCATGCGCTCCATAACGGTTGCCGACCCCGACCTGCTCGCTCTCAGCCATAGGGTATTAGACGCTTTGCCGCTGCGCGGTCCCGTAACGCTGCAGTTTCTGCGCACACCCGGCGGCGAGTACCTGCTCATGGAAATCAACCCGCGCCTGGGCGGCGGCGTGGTTACGGGCATTGGAGCCGGCTCGCGTATGCCGCAGATGCTGGCTCAGGAAACTCTGGGTCTGAAGCCCGAACCCTTCCACGACTGGGTACCCGGCACGCTCATGACCCGTTACACTCAGGAAATAATCTTTGCGCCATGCAGATAATAATAGACCTCGACGGCACCATTTGCCGTGAAATGCGTCAGTTCTCGCGCTGTCTGGCCGAGCCGATGCCGGGCGCCATCGACACGGTGAACGCGCTCTACGACGCCGGACACACCATAATCATCTACTCGGCCCGCACATGGGTGGAGTATGAAATGACCGTTGACTGGCTGCAGCGCCACGGAGTGCGCTATCATCAGCTCTTCATGGGCAAACCCGTGGGCGACCTCTGGATAGATGACCGCGCAATCACCGCCGGCGACAACTGGGCCGACATTCGGCGCCGCCTGCTGCCCGACACTAACTCCACCGTCAAATGAAAGAGTTTACCGAGCAGGACATAGAGCGCATTGAGGAGCTTATCGACGACCACAATGCGGCCGAAGCCACGCAGGAGATAAACTCGCTGCACCCGGCCGACATTGCCGAGCTTTTCCAGAGCCTGAATCTGAAACAGGCCGAATGGGTCTTCAACCTCATCGACGATGAGGAGAAGCAGGCCGACGTGCTCATGGAGCTTGACGAGGAAGACCGGCGCAAGCTCCTCGAGGGCATGGACTCCAAGGAAATCGGCCGATTCATCGACCTGCTCGACACCGACGACGCCGTTGACCTTATCCAGGAACTCGACAAGGAGGAACGCGACGAGGTAATTCAGCACATCGACGACGTGGAGCAGGCCGGCAACATCGTTGACCTGCTGAAATACGACGAAGACACCGCCGGCGGCCTCATGGGCACGGAGATGATTGTGGTCAACGAAAACCTATCCATGCCCGACTGCATCAAGGAAATGCGGCGCCAGGCCGAAGAGATGGACGACATCTATTACATCTATGTGGTAGACAACGACTCGCGTCTGCAGGGCATACTGCCGCTGAAGAAAATGCTGACACACCCCTCGGTGAGCAAGATAAAACACGTTATGGACACCGAGCCGGTGAGTCTGCACACCGACACACCCATCGACGAGGTGGCCATAGACTTCGAGAAATACGACCTTGTGGCCATGCCGGTAGTCGACGACATCGGTCGCCTGGTAGGTCAGGTAACGGTCGACGACGTCATGGACGAGGTGCGCGAAGCCAGCGAACGCGACTATCAGATGGCCGCCGGTATATCGTCGGATATCGACGCCGACGACTCCATCTGGGCACAGATAAAGGCACGCCTGCCGTGGCTGCTGATAGGCATCATCGGCGGCATCGTCAACTCCATCATCCTTGGCGGCTTTGAAGAGCAGATAGCCAAAGTGGCTGCCCTGGCCATCTTCATTCCCCTGATTGGAGGCACCGGCGGCAACGTAGGCGTACAGGCCTCCGCAATAGTTGTTCAGGGCCTTGCCAACGGACGCCTCTCGCTGCGCAACACAGGCAAGCAGATAGCCCGCGAATGTCTTATCTCCCTGGTAAACGCCATAGTGATTTCGGGCGTGGTGGCAATGTACATCTTCGTGGTGATAAACCACGACAAAGCCGCGGTGATGGGTGCCGTAGCCTCATCACTGTTCGTCATGGTGGTGTTTGCCACCGTGTTCGGCACTTTTGTGCCCCTGATGCTCGAACGCCTCCACATTGACCCTGCCCGCGCCACCGGCCCCTTCATTCAGATTACCAACGACATTGTGGGCATGTGCATCTATGTGGGCATGTCAACCTGGATGCTCCACGTCTTCAACGTAAGATTCTAAAAACATTTCAGCTAAATACGTATGGCCAAAAAGATAGCGGAGACGCCGCTGATGAAGCAATATCTGGAAATGAAGCGGAAACACCCCGACGCTATTTTGCTGTTCAGGGTGGGCGATTTCTATGAAACGTTCTCCACCGACGCCATCGATGCCAGCAGGATTTTGGGCATAACGCTGACAAGGCGTGCCAACGGAGCGGCATCGAGCGTGGAGCTGGCCGGGTTTCCGCATCATGCCCTCGACACGTATCTGCCGCGGCTGGTGCGCGCCGGCAAACGGGTGGCCATCTGCGAGCAGCTCGAAGACCCCAAGCTGACTAAAAAGCTGGTGAAGCGCGGCATCACGGAGCTGATTACGCCGGGTCTGAACCTGAGCGACAGTCTGCTGCAGGCACGCCGCAACAATTTCCTGGCAGGCGTCTGCTTCAGCGGCAAAGAGGCGGGTGTGGCCTTCCTCGATATCTCCACGGGCGAGTTTTTGTGTGCCCAGGGGTCGCAGCAATACGTCGAGAAACTGTTGGGCGGCATAGCGCCGGCCGAGCTGGTGATGATGCGCGGCGAGAAGTCGCGCGCTGCCCGTATGGCTCCCCCAAAATGTGCCCTCTATGAGTTAGACGACTGGATATACACGCAGCAGGCGGCCGAGGAACGCCTCACAAGACATTTCTCCACCGCGTCGCTGCGCGGCTTCGGCGTCGACAAGCTGCCGTTGGCGGTGATAGCGGCCGGCTCGCTGATGTTCTACCTCGACGCCACCGAACACCGGCAGGTGGCTCATATAACGTCGCTGAGCCGCATCGACGAAGACCGTTATGTGAGGCTCGACCCGTTCACGGTGCGCAACCTGGAGCTTTTGGAGCCTATGGCCGAAGGGGGCAAGAGTCTGCTCGACGTGCTCGACCGGACGTGCTGCGCACCGGGAGCGCGTATGCTGCGCCGCCGCCTGGTCTTTCCCTTAGCACGCGTAAAAGAGATTAACGAGCGGCTGGAGATGGTGCAGATTTTCTACGACGACGAGGAACTGCGCAATCACCTCGGCACTATACTGGCCGAAATCGGCGACCCTGAGCGCATAGCCTCCAAGATAGGGGCTCTGCGTGTTGGTCCGCGCGAAATGGTGCGTCTGCTGCAGGCTTTGCAGGCTTTCGACGCGCTGCGGCGTCTGTTGCAGACTCTGGGACGCGAACCGCTGCTGAAAGCCGCCGATAGCATTGACCCGCTCACGGAGCTGACGCGCCGTCTGCGCGCCACGCTGAACCCCGACGCGCCGGCAATGCTCAATCAGGGTAATGCCATTGCCGAAGGGGTGGATGCAGAACTCGACGAGCTGCGCGGACTGCTCACGCACAGCAAGGAGGCGTTGGCCGACATTCAGCGCCGAGAGGCGGAGGCCACCGGCATTCCCTCGCTGAAGATTGGCTTCAACAGTGTGTTCGGCTACTACCTGGAGGTGCGCAACACGTATCGCGACAAGGCACCGGTCGATTGGATTCGCAAGCAGACCCTCACGGGCGCCGAACGCTATATCACCCCCGAGCTGAAAGACTATGAACAGAAGATTTTCGGGGCTCAGGACCGCATAGACGCCATTGAACGCCGCATCTTCGACGAGCTCGTGGGTGTGGCGTCCCGCTACATACCGGCCATCAGGCGCAACACGGAGGCGGCCGCCGAGCTTGATTGCAACCTGTCGGCGGCGCTGTCGGCCTTGGAGGGCAACTATGTGCGCCCCACGGTAGACGAGAGCATGGAGCTCGACATCACCGACGGGCGGCACCCGGTGATAGAACGGATGATGCCCCCGGGCGAGATTTATGTGGCCAACTCGGTGCGCCTCGACACGGAGCGTCAGCAGATAATGGTCATCACCGGCCCCAACATGAGCGGTAAGTCGGCTCTGCTGCGCCAGACAGCCCTGATAGCGCTCATGGCGCAGACAGGCCATTTCGTGCCGGCAAAGGCCGCGCGGATAGGTCTGGTAGACAAGATTTTTACTCGTGTGGGAGCCAGCGACAACATCTCGCGCGGCGAATCCACCTTCATGGTGGAGATGACGGAAGCCGCTTCCATACTCAACAATATGACGCCCCGGTCGCTGATTCTCTTCGACGAATTAGGCCGCGGCACCTCCACCTACGACGGCATTTCCATTGCCTGGGCCATTGTGGAGAACATTCACGAAAACGGTGCCTGCCGCCCGCGTACTCTCTTTGCCACCCATTATCACGAGCTCAACGAAATGGAGAAATCCTTTGTCAGGGTGGTGAATTACAACGTGTCGGTGAGCGAGAGCGGCGGCAAGGTCATCTTCCTGCGCAAGCTGCAGAAAGGTGGCTCGGCCCATAGCTTCGGCATCCATGTGGCTCGGCTGGCGGGCATTCCGCCGTCGATAGTGAAGCGAGCCGGCGAGGTGCTGCAACAGCTTGAATCGGCCGCCGACAAGGATGCGGCTGACACCGTGGGCAAGCCCGACATGGCCGATATGGGTAAACAGCGCGAAGGATATCAGGCGTCAATCTTCCAGCTCGACGACCCGCTGCTGGGCCAGATTCGCGACATTATCCTGCGCCTCGACATCGACAATCTCACACCCCTGCAGGCGCTTACCATGCTGCATAAACTGAAATCACTGCTTACCGGCAAACCTGAAGACTGACCAGATGAAGATAGCATACGACGGCAAACGGGCCATGCGCAATTATACCGGCCTGGGAAATTATTCACGGCTGATTCTTGAAACGATGTCGGAGGCTTATCCGGCCGACGATCATTTGGTGTATGTGCCGGAAATTCGCGCCAATCCCCGCCTGAAAACCCTTCTGCAACGGCCCAATGTGGCCTTCCGCCATCCCGACCGTTTCTGGGCGTGGCCCAAGGCTGTGTGGCGCTCGTGGGGCGTTACCAAGCAGGCACGCCAGGAGGGCGCGGAGGTGTTTCACGGCCTCAGCAACGAACTGCCGCTGAACATCCACCGCTCCCCGATAGCCTCGGTGGTGACGATTCACGACGTCATCTACAGGCGTATGCCGGAGTGTTACAACCGCATCGACCGCACTCTCTATGACCTGAAATACGGTTACTCGGTGCGCCATGCCGACAGGGTGATAGCCATCTCCGAAGCCACCAAACGCGACGTCATGGAGCTGTACGGCGTGCCCGAGGAGCGCATACGGGTTATCCGGCAGGGCTGCAGTCCCATCTTCTCGCAGACGGCGAGCCCGGAGCGCAGGCGCGAAGTGCGCGAACGCTACCGTTTGCCTCACCGTTTCCTGCTGCAGGTGGGCACCATTGAGCAGCGCAAGAACCTGGAGACGAGCATCCGCGCTCTTTCGGCCATGCCCGACGAGATTGAGCTTGTGGCGGTGGGTCGCGGAGGACGTTACCTCCGAGAGATGCTCGAGCTGGCCGAGGAGGTTGGCGTGCGCCGGCGGCTCCACATTCTCAAGAACGTGGGCTTCACAGACCTTCCGGCGCTTTATCAGAGCGCCATGGCGGCGTTGTATCCGTCGCGCTACGAGGGCTTCGGCATACCCGTATTGGAAGCCCTGGCAAGCGGCTGCCCCACGGTAACGTCGAACACCTCGTCGCTGCCCGAAGCCGGCGGCAACGCAGCCTTCCTCATCGCGCCCGACGACATCAAAGCCATGATTCATGCCGTGCATGCCATCAGCAACAACACCCCCGACATAGAGGCACGCCGCCGTGCCGGAAAGGCTCATGCCGCCACCTTTGCCGCCGCCGATATAGCCTCCGCCATCCACACCGTCTACGAAGAGGCCCTTGCCTCCAAAGCAAAAAAATATTCCAAATAATCGATTATGAAGAAGTGGCTCGTATATGTGCTTGGTATAGCAACAGGATTTGTCTTGTCAATTATACTGGTAATTACTATTTCATTTTTTATCAACAAATCCAATGATTTAGGAATTGAGGGGTTGCAAATGTTTGATGAACCCGGAGAAAACATGGATTATTCTACTTTTAAAATAATCAATGTATTAGAATCCGGTTGCGCATTGGCAATTGCTGACGACAATATTGAAACAGTTGCTTTGATTTTTCCAAATAAGGGGCAACATTTTTACAACAATCAAAAAATTGACCTTCTTGATAATCAATGCGCTCAGCGTGTAGGTACATTCAAATACACTACAAACTGGGGTTTCGAGAATAGTGTGCCTGCAGTTAAAATAATCAGTGACGGGAAATCATCAAATTCTAACAAAATTATTGCAGTAGAAGATAATACCGGAAAAACGTTATTTGATGAGCCGAGAGAATGTGTAAGTCGAAGAAATTTTCAAGTAAAAAAAGTTTTAGACTCGGGTGATGCCATCGCGGAAGAAATTGTACACGAGTTTCACGGTAATATATTAACCTCTGATTTAGAGGTCTTAATATTGGCACAGGAAGGCAGCGATTTTTATAACAATCAAGTGGTTAAAGCACCGCAAGGAACATGTGCAAGACAAATTGGGAACTACAAATATCAGACATACGGGTCAACAAAAGTAATTCCTATAATTGCTTTCAAATAAGAATATGAAGGAAGGAAATTTCATCTGACATACCCTTGGCTTGGATACATTGGAGCCTCCAAAGCAAAAAAAATAGCAGATGCTAAGGGGTAGCCGTGCGTGGACAGAGAAAATTTTCGCACCTTTGCAAATATCATCATTCAGCAACGGTATATGGGCATGTATAATCAATCGGAAGGAGAGGGTAAACAATCAAAAGGGGAGGATACGCAATCTTCCAAAACGGCAAAATGGACTTGGTATATATTCGCGGCACTTTTGTTTTGTTTGGTGCTGTATAAATACACGGGTCAATGGCTTGGCGACCTCGGGCTTCCAAAAGGCAGTCTGATTAAATACATCTGCACCTTTCTGATATATTTCATTCCCACCTTCGGTGCCACATATTTCATAGCGGCACCTACCAAAAATATCTTCAAAGCCTTGGGCCTGAACGGCAACGCTCTGAAGGGTCTGGCAGTGGCCGTTGTCTGCACTTTGCCACTGTTTGTCGGCTTTCTGTTCACGTCGCCGCTGAACAAAGAGATGAACTGGGAATATGGCCTGAAGACGGTGGTTTTTGCGGCTCTTTTTGAAGAGATTATCTTCAGAGGATTCCTGTTCGGCATGCTGTTCAGGTATCTTAAAATCGGCTTTGTCTTGGCCGCTCTGATTCCTTCCCTGCTCTTTGGCTCAATACACTTGTATCAGGGCGCAGACCTGATTTCGGCTCTGATTGTTTTTGCCGCAACATTCATCGGCACCCTTTACTTCAGTTGGATGTATGTGGAATGGCACTTCAATCTGTGGGTGCCCGTCTTCCTGCATCTGCTCATGAACCTGTTGTGGTATCTGTTTGCCACCGAAGGCAATACGAGTGCCGCCGGCGGACTTGCCTCCAACATCTTCCGCCTGATCAGCATAGCCCTTGCCATCACCCTTACCCTCTGGTACCGCAAGAAGCACTCACAGAAGCTGATTGCCTACAAATGGTTCTCCTGAGCCGCATTACCTAAGGTTATGAAACGTGGAATCTTTGTATTGATGCTGCTTTCCGTGCTGCTGACAGGTTGCACGGCTTTCAAGGCGATTAAATGCGGCGACCCGTCGGTGGATACGTATCGGCATTTTGCTTTGGATACAATTAAGGCCGGCGGAAAGGGAGAATCGTGCCTTATTACGGCTGATGTCTATGACAGGTATTTTGAAGATAAAAAATTCAGCGGCGGACAGTTTCACAATGAGACGTTAGACGAATATTTTTCAAGGTTCAGAGGCAATGGCGCTTTGCTGATTGTGAGAAACGACACTATTCTGCTGGAACGTTATTACGGTAATTTTTCAAAACTGTCGCCCTCCAACGTCTTTTCCGTGACAAAGTCAGTAACGGCATTATTATGCGGAATTGCGGCAGATGAGGGATATCTGTCGGCAACTGATACGATAACAAAATATATTCCCGAACTGAAGGATGCCGACCCTATGTTCGGGCAATTGACCATAGAGCATCTGCTCGATATGCGGAGCGGCCTGAAGTTCAGCGAGAACTACGGATGGAACCCGTTTTCTCAAATGGCAAATCTCTATTACGGCAATGATGTGGTGAGCCAATTTAAGAAACTCCATTTCAAGGCCGCGCCGGGGACGTGTCATGAATACAACTCAATGGCAACGGCGTTGGCAGGTGTGGCCATAGAAAGGGCTGTGAGGCGTCCTTTTGCTCAATATCTGCAGGAAAAGGTGTGGCAGCCACTCGATATGGAGGCTGATGCTTTCATTTCGCTTGATGACAGCAAACACAGGCAGGCAAAGACTTACGGCGGCCTGGTGACTAACGTCAGAGATCTGGCCAAGATTGGCCGGCTTTATCTGAACGGCGGGGTTTACAACGGCAAGACCATTTTGAGCAAAGAGTGGATTGAACGGTCAACCCATGCATCGGCTGATAACGACGGGTATTCGTTGGGCTGGTATAACATTTTGCAGAAGGTTGACGGCAAACGGGTTGTTACTCCCCGCTTTTTCGCCTTAGGGTTGTATGGGCAGATTTTATACTGCAACCCTGAGCAGAATCTCATAATAGTAACCTTGGGCGAGAACAAGGGCTGCGAGTATCAGTTGCTTTTTGACGACATCTCCGCTTTGCTGGCCAAGTAAGTGAGCGTTAGCAGCCGGGTAGATATTTTAGCTATGGTAGCTACGGTAGGGAACGAGGGAAGGTGTTTTAGTGTTGGTTTTTGCGCGCCTGAAGGCGCGCCCGAAGCATCTGCTCTTTGATGCCTCCCTTTTGCAGAAAATCTTTTTTTTACCTTTTCTATCAGCAACTTAAGCATTACAATTGTCTGGTTGATGAGGGTGAGCATAAGGTTGCAGAACTCCACATCATTCAAGCGGGGAGCCAAAGCCATGTAATATGCCGTGTCATTATTTTTGGCGCAGACCCCGCGCAACCGTTGATAGCGAGGGTGCCTTGCACCCCAAATCTCCACACTTCTTGTACGCATGAAATCCTGGTAGTCGTTCAGCAGCTCATGCAGGCTGCCGACCGCCACCCCATAGAGCTTTATCTCCATTTCTGCCGATGCCGCCGCATCGGAGCGCCCCTCCACAATATTTTGTTTCCCTGACCTGGCGGCCTGAAGCATCTGGTCGTAAGTGCGGTAGCTGTTTTTTATATGTCTCTGCAGAAAAAAGTATGTCAGATCATAAATAGCCTCAGCTTTAAGAAAAGCCTTAAGGTTGCGGTAGCTTGTTTTATGGCGCGCAAAATCAACGGTTGACATAATATTCCGGGGTTTGAGGTTAGTTTCAGCAAAAATAAGCAAAATTTTTAACATAGTCTTCCCGGCTGACAAAAAAATTTTCTGGCGCTGAATAGCTAAGGTAGCTACCTCAGCTACCGGGCGACAATGCCGAGTTGACGGTAAAGAATAAAATTCGTAACTTTGCATTCTTAAAAAGCATTGCTCTGTGAACGATTGTCTGCCATATCATATTCCGGCTTTGCTTGAACCCTCAATGGAGGGTCTGAGCATACAGCCTGCGGGCCGCTATGCCGACGCTACGTTCGGCGGCGGCGGTCATTCGCGTGCCATCCTGGAACGGCTCGGGCCGCAGGGCCGGTTATTCGGCTTCGACCGCGACAGCGATGCCCGGCAGAATGCGCCCGATGACAAGCGCTTCACTTTTGTCCACGGCGATTTCCGCTATATGCGCAATTTCCTGGAGTATTTGGAGGCGCTGCCGGTTGACGGCATCATTGCCGACTTGGGCGTGTCGTTCCATCACTTCGATGCCGCCGAAAGGGGTTTCTCGTTTCGTGCTGACGCTCCGCTGGATATGCGCATGAATCAGAATGCCGATGCCCGCACAGCCGCCGATTTGCTACGTGACATCAGTCAGAAGGACCTTGAGGGGCTTCTTCGCCGTTATGCCGACTTGCGCAACCCGCGTCGCGTGGCAGAGGCGTTGGTGATGGCCCGGCAGCAGAAACCCATAGCCACCACTTCGCAGCTTGCGGCAGCCTCCGAGCCGGCTCTGGATCCGCGACGTGTGAAGAAGGAGATGGCGCAGCTCTTCCAGGCCCTCCGCATAGAGGTGAATAGCGAGATTGACGCTCTGGAGCAATTGCTGACAAGCGCTCCGTTCATGCTGCGGCCGGGCGGCAGAATGGCCATCCTCACCTATCACAGCGTGGAAGACCGCCTGGTGAAGAATTATTTCCGGTCGGGCCGCGCCGACGGTGAGGTGCAGACAGACATCTACGGCCGCGTCCAAAGTCCGTGGAAGTTGGTAACGCGTCAGCCTGTGGTGGCCTCGGAAGAGGAAGTGGAGCGGAATCCGAGAGCACGCAGCGCAAAACTGCGTGTGGCAATCTTTAACCCCCTTTCAGAGAGTAAATAATGGCTAAGACGAAGGCAACGCAACAGAGCGCGGTCGCCACCAAAAGGGGACTGAGAGGCATGATGGCCAATATGCGCAAAGGCCGCGGCGTGTCGTTGGATTTTTTTCGCCGCAACGGCTGGTTCATCTGCTTTTTGATTGTAGTGGTGCTGATTCTGCTGGGTATGCGTTACCGCACACGCGTATATATGCGCCAGATAAAGGATTTGCGCACCGAGCTGAAACAGGCCGAGAACGAGCGCATTGAGGAAAAGGCTCGCTATATGAGCATGATTCGCGAAACGGACATGGTGCAGATGGCGCAGAAGCATAACTTGGGACTGGTGTTCAGCGACAAGCCGCCATTCGTGCTGCAGACCGACGCCACAGACAGCATCCCGCCCGAAAAGGAGACTCAGGAGAATTAATAACACAGGGAAAGAGGTATATAAATGCCCAAACAGAGGAATAAGATACGCATACTGTTTCGCTACGGCGTGATGACAGTGTTTTTCGTTATTGTGGCTGTATTTATAGTCATATCGCTTGTCATCACCACCACCATCAACCGGAACGCATGGGAGAAAGAGGCCAATCAGCAGATAGGCAGGGAGAGGGTGGTTGAGCCGGAACGTGGCTCCATACTGGCCGCCAACGGGTCAATACTGGCCTGCAACATGCTGGTGTATGACGTCAAGCTGGATATGCAGCACCCGAAGATGACAAGCAACAAGCTGAATCTGCCGGGGCTCGATTCTCTGGCCGATTATCTTGACGTGCATTATCCGCGCCCGGCCGACCTGCGCAGCCTGCCGCCCGACTCGGCGGCCAAATGCTCGTGGCGCGCGCGGTTCCGCCGTGAGTTCTCAAAGCCCGAAAACAAGCGCAACAGGGCCTTGGTGCTGGCACGCGGCGTTGACGAGCTGACCATAGACACGCTACGTAAAGCCCCCTTCCTGAAAGACTTTCGGAAAAGCTCGTCGGTGCCCATCTATCAGAGCTCGCGCAACGTGCGCCGTCAGCCCTACGGCATGATGGCCCGATACAGCATAGGCGTGGTGACGAAGGATGAAAACGACCAGCAGCACGGCTATTCGGGTCTGGAGAAGGACCTCGACTCGCTGCTCTACGGTGTGCCGGGACGCCAGCGGTCGGTAACCTTCAACAGCGGCGTGGGTGCCTGGGAAACGGTGGCGCCCAAGCGCGGCTACGACGTGATAACCACCATTGACCTGCAGATTCAGGACATACTGGAGCAGGAGATGATGGAGCGCTGCTCGGCGGTGAACGCCGAATGGGGCACGGCAATGGTGATGGAAGTGGCCACGGGCGAAATAAAGGCCATATCGAATCTGGAACGCCGTGACGACGGCACCTACGGCGAGGCTTACAACCGCACCGTGACGTGTTTTGAACCAGGCTCTGTGATAAAACCCGTATCGCTGCTGATAGCTTTTGAAGACGGGCTGATAAAGAACAACTCGAGCACCATCGACTGCTCGCCGTTTATGAAGACCACAGACCCGCACGCCCCCACGGTGAAGACTATACCGGAGGTGATGGGCTGGTCGTCGAACACCGGCGTGGCACGCATCATCTTCCGCGGCTACAGCGACCATCCGGAGCTCTTCTACGACCGGTGGAAGAAGTTGGGTCTGCTCGACCGCATGCACACCGGCATTGCCGAGGAGCGTCCGGCAAACCTGAAGAGGCTTGTGGCCACGAACTCGGCCGGACAGCCCATAACCATGACGGCGCGGCACCTCGACCTGGCGCGTCAGGCTTTCGGCTATTCAGTGGAAATCTCGCCCCTTTATCTGCTGAGCATCTACAACGCCATAGCCAACAACGGGCGCTATGTTCGTCCGCACCTTGTCAGGGCGCTGCGTGACGAGAACGGCCGCGACTCGGTGGTGCATCACAAACCCATTATGGAGCAGGTGTGCACGCCTGAGCATGCGGCGATGCTGCGCGAGTGTCTGCGCAAGGTGGTAACAGGGGGCACGGCACGCAGCGCCAAACTCGACGAGATTGTACCCCTGGCCGGCAAGACAGGCACCTGCTTCCCGGTGTTTGAAAAGGGAAAGGGGAAGGGCTACGACAAATCGCGTCGCCGGTTTGCCTTTGCCGGTTTCTTCCCCTACGACAAGCCGCAATATTCGGTGATTGTGTTGGTGCTGGCGCCTGCCGGCAGCGGTGGCGCGGGGTCCATTTCGGGTAAAGTGCTGAGTCGCGTGGCCGAGCGGATGTATGCCCGCGGCATGTTAGGCGACACCCCTTCGTATGCCGACAACGCAGTGGCGAGTACTCCGGTGCTGAGCAACGCGCTGCCCGAAACGCTGACGCGTCTGCAACAGTATCTGGGCATAAAGGCTCATCGCCTGGCCGCTTTGGTACCCGGCACGCAGCCCAAAGGTGTTATCCCCGACGTGCGCAACTACGACGCGCGTTCAGCCCTGCGCGAGCTGGAGAGCCTGGGCGTAAAGGTGATTCTGCGGGGTACCGGCACGGTGCGGCAGCAAAGCATTGCGCCGGGAACCAGACTGACGCGCAACCAAATAATCTACCTTACTCTTTCATGACAAAACATCATTTCCGTCATATATGAAAAAACTGAGCCAACTCATACGCGATATAGAGCCTCTGGAGGTGATAGGGGCCACAGACCGCAATATAACCACTCTGGCGTCTGATTCGCGCCGGGCAGGTAAGGATGCCCTTTTCGTGGCCGTGAAAGGCACACAGACCGACGGCCACAAATACATACCTGTGGTGGCCAGCAACCACGTGGGAGCCATAGTATGTCAGGAGCTGCCGTCGACGTTCCAGCCCGACGTTACCTACATCAAGGTGGCCGATTCGGCCGAAGCGCTGGGGCGCCTGGCCTCGGCATGGTATGACCATCCGTCAGACAAGATAAACCTGGTGGGTGTTACGGGCACCAACGGCAAGACCACCACAGCCACGCTGCTCTATGAGATGGCGCGTATGCTCGGACACCGCGCCGGACTCCTCTCCACGGTGTGCAACTACATTGAGGAGGAAGCCATACCAACCACGCATACCACTCCCGACCCCATCACTCTCAACGAGCTGTTGGCACGCATGGTGCAGGCACGCTGTTCGTATGCCTTCATGGAGGTGAGCAGCCATGCCGCTCATCAGCGCCGCATTGCCGGCCTGCGCTTCAAGGAGGGCTTGTTCTCGAATCTCACGCGCGACCATCTGGACTACCACGGCACGGTGGAGAACTACCGCAATGCCAAGAAGATGTTCTTCGACATGCTGCCGGCCGGCTCGTTCGCCCTGGTGAATGCCGACGACAAATCGGGCCTTTACATGCTGCAGAACACGCGCGCCAACAAATATACCTACTCACTTCGCAGCGACGCCGATTTCCGGGGCCGTATCATTGAAAGTCGTCTCGACGGCACATTGCTGAGCTTCAACGGCCACGAGGTGGAGGTGAACTTCACCGGTCGCTTCAACGCCTACAATCTGCTGTGCGTATACGGCGCTTCGCTGTTGCTTGGCTGGGATGCCGACAAGGTGCTCGTCAATATGTCGCGTCTGGTGCCTGTGGCAGGCCGCTTCCAGACGCTGC
>FR897800.1:0-5056 GCA_000437495.1 Prevotella sp. CAG:485 | reverse complement strand
GGCCGCTTCCAGACGCTGCGTAGCGCCGCCGGCAAGACGGCGATTGTGGATTACGCCCATACGCCCGACGCTCTGGTGAATGTGCTCGACACCATTCGCGGTGTGATTGGCACCTCCGGCCGCATTCTCACTGTGGTAGGCGCCGGCGGCAACCGCGACCACGGCAAACGCCCCATGATGGCGCGTGAGGCGGCTCAGCGTTCCGACGTTCTCTTCCTCACCAGCGACAATCCGCGCTTTGAAGACCCCGACGCCATCATTGCCGATATGCGCGCGGGTCTGAGCGACGAGCAGGCGGTCTCAACCACTTGCATCACCGACCGCCGCAGCGCCATTCGCGCCGCCATTGAGCAGGCTCAGCCCGGCGATGTGGTTCTGATTGCCGGAAAAGGACACGAGAATTATCAGGAAGTGGAGGGCGTGAAGCATCACTTCGACGACCGCGAAGAGGTGCTGGCAGCCTTCAATCTTTGACAACCAAACGCTGTAACAGACTGATAGACAATGCTTTACTGGCTCTTTAAATATCTGTCGGCAAACTTTGATTTCCCCGGTTTGCGTCTGATGGATTACGTGAGTTTCCGCGCCGGCATATCGCTGGCGGTGGCGCTGCTGATAGCTCTGGTGTTCGGTCAGCGCATCATTCACCGGCTGCAGCGCATGCAGATTGGAGAAGTGGTGCGCGAACTGGGTCTGGAAGGACAGATGAGCAAGAAGGGCACTCCCACCATGGGCGGCCTGATAATAATTCTCAGCATCCTTGTGCCCTGTGTGCTGTTCGGCAACCTCAACAACATTTACATGATTCTGATGCTTGTGGCCACGGTGTGGATGGGCTGCATAGGCTTCCTCGACGACTACCGCAAGCTGAAGTTTCACAACAAAGAGGGTCTGAAAGGGAAATATAAAATCACCGGCCAGGTTGGTCTGGGCCTGATAGTGGGCATCACCATGTGGCTGTCGCCCTCCATACAGATGCGTCAGGTGGTTACGCTGCCCGACACCACTGCCGAGGTGAGCGAGATTGTTACGGCCGAGGACGTTACCGTTGACGACGGCAACATCGTCAAGTTAGGTCCGCTGGAGAAGACGCCTCAGACCACAATTCCGTTTGTGAAGAACAACAACTTCAACTATGAGTGGCTGACGTCGTGGATTTCAGACCCTGAGGTGGCCAAGACTCTGGGGTGGCTGGTGTTTGTGCTCGTTGTGGTGCTGGTGGTTACGGCCGTGAGCAACGGCGCCAACCTCACCGACGGGCTCGACGGGCTCTGTGCCGGCACTTCGGCGGTGATTGGCGTGGCGCTGGCAATCATGGCGTATCTGGGCGGACATATTGTCTATTCCTCCTATCTCGACATCATGTACATTCCGGGCAGCGAGGAGCTGGTGGTCTATGCGGCGGCTTTCATAGGCGCTCTGGTGGGCTTCCTATGGTACAACGCCTTCCCGGCATCCGTCTTCATGGGCGACACCGGGTCGCTAACCCTGGGCGGCATTCTGGCCGTGTTCGCCATCCTCATACGCAAGGAGCTGCTCATACCTCTGCTCTGCCTGGTGTTCTTCCTCGAAGACCTCAGCGTGATTCTCCAGGTGGCCTATTTCAAAATCACCAAACGGCGGTTCGGCACGGGCAGACGCATCTTCAAGATGACGCCGCTGCATCATCACTTCCAGAAACCGGGGAACGCGGGCATCGACGCTCTGATACAGGCGCCGCTGCGTCCGGTGCCGGAATCAAAAATCGTAATCCGTTTCTGGATTGTGAGCATTCTGCTGGCCGCCATGACTTTCGTTACCCTGAAAATAAGATAATTCCATCGCTCTGCAATATATCATGCAACAAGAAAAAACCAAACGACTTGTGGTATTAGGCGCCGGCGAAAGCGGCGTAGGGGCTGCCGTGTTGGGCAAAGCCCGCAACTGGGATGTTTTTGTGTCGGACGTCGGCACCATTGCCCCCAAATACAAGGAGGAGATGGAGCGCGAAGGCATCGCTTACGAGGAGGGGGGACACACGGCCGAGAAGATTCTCAACGCCGATATGTGTGTGAAAAGTCCGGGCATACCCCTCTCGGCACCGCTTGTGGTTCAGCTGCAGAGCCGTGGCATTGAGGTGGTGAGCGAGATAGAATTCGCAGGCCGCTACAGCACGGCTCCCATGCTGTGCATCACCGGCTCCAACGGCAAGACTACTACCACGCTGCTGCTACACCATATCCTCACGGCGGCCGGCATAGACGCCGGTTTGGCCGGCAATGTGGGCCATTCGCTGGCTCGCCAGGTGGCACGCACGCCGCATAAGTGCTATGTGATAGAGCTGAGCAGCTTCCAGCTCGACAATATGTACGACTTCCGCGCCAACATTGCCATTCTGCTCAATATCACCCCCGACCATCTCGACCGTTACGAGCATTGTATGGCCAATTACGCCCGCGCCAAGATGCGCATCACGCGCAATCAGACGCCCGACGACCGGTTCATCTACTGGGTGGATGACCCGCAGACGCAGCTTCACCTTGGCGATGTGCACGGTGAGGCCGCGTGGCTGCCGTTTACCGACCGCAACGACGACTCTATGGCCGCTTCTGTGGCCGACGGTGTCATCACATTCCGCACCGGCGACAAGACCTGGAGCATGGCCCGCAGCGGCCTGAGTCTGCCCGGACGCCATAACCTCTACAACTCGCTGGCTGCCGGTCTGGCCGCCACAGCCTTCGGCGTGGACACGGACGTTATCCGCGAGGCTCTCGGCACGTTCGCTCCCGTGGAACACCGCCTGGAACCGGCAGGAACGGTCGACGGAGTGCGTTACATCAACGACTCCAAAGCCACCAACGTAGACTCCACTTTCTATGCCCTGGAGGCTATGGAGGCGCCCACGGTGCTCATCCTGGGCGGAAAGGACAAGGGCAACGACTATTCGCAAATTGACGCTCTGGTAGACGAAAAGGTGAAGGGTATAGTGGCCATGGGCGTGGACAACAGCAAGATTATGGCTCACTTCGGCGGCCGTGTGAAGCAGATTGCCGACACTCATTCGCTTGAGGAGGCGCTGAACGCCTGCCGTCGCATGGCTCAGCAGGGCGATGTGGTGCTCCTGTCGCCGGCTTGCGCCAGCTTCGACCTCTTCAACTCGTATCAGGACCGCGGACGACGCTTCAAACAGGCCGTTAAGGAAATGGGCGGCCGGTAATCTCTTATCCACATAATTTTATCACTACCTCCTCACACCCTCCTTTTCATGGCAAACTCCGAACTGCTGATACGCGAAACCATCGACGGTCGCCCTGCCGAAGAAGCGCAGAAGAAAGCTCCGCGCTCCAAAAACGACAAGGGCTCGCCGGTGCACAACAAACCCGACAAATACATCTGGGGCATATACATCTTCCTGCTGGTGGTGTCGATAATAGAAGTCTATTCGGCCTCCTCCACGGTGATAAAAACCGAGAATGTGTATGTGCCGCTGTGGGACCACATCAAATTCCTGATAGCCGGATTCGTGCTGGTGTGTCTGTTTCAGAACATCCACTACAAATTCTTCAGGAACTTTGCGTGGATATTCGCTATCATCTGTCTGGTGCTTGTCATCTACGCGTCGCACTTCGGGGTGCGCATCAACGACGCCATGCGCGCCATCCCCATAGGCGGCTTCACCCTGCAGCCCGCCGAGATGATGAAATTAGCCCTTGTATTGGTGCTTGCCAAGATTATGCAGCAGAACCAGCGCGACGGCGGCGTCAGCACCAAAGGCGTCATCATCAGCGCCATACTGGTGGGCATCATGGGCATGTCGGTGTATCAGAACGGCGCCACAAACATGGCTCTGATGATGGTGGTGTCGCTGTCCATGTTCATCATCGGCGGCACACAGTCGCGCAAAATCTTCATCGTGGTGTTGTGCTACGTTGTACTCGGCGGCGGCGCGTATCTCATCAAAGAGTCGGCTGACGATGACAACGCCTTCGCCAAGGTGCAGGCCGAAGAGCAGCAGATGCACCGGGTGGAAGGCTACGGCATTCAGTATCAGATAAACACCACAGGCAAAATCGACCGCCACGACATGCGCAAAGAACGCATCCGTATGTGGTTGAAAGGGGTGCATCCGGGCGACACCGTAACCGACGCCAACTACCAGGTGAAACATGCCCATTACGCCATGGCCCACGGGTTCATCACCGGCAACCTGCCCGGAAACTCGCGCGAGAGCTCACGCCTGCCGCTGGCCTTTAGCGACTATATCTACTCCATCATAGTTGAAGACTGGGGCCTTGTGGGCGGCATCGTCCTGCTCATCTTCTACCTGCTGTTGGTGGCTCGCGCCGGCTACGTGGCCAGCAAATGCCACCGTGCCTTCCCTGCGTTGCTCATCATGGGTCTGGCGGTGATGATAGTGGCGCAGGCCCTGGTGCACATGTGCATCGTCACCGGTGTCTTGCCCGTGTCGGGGCAGCCATTGCCCTTTATCTCCAAAGGCGGCACCTCCATCATCATCATGTCCGTGGCGGTGGGCATGATGCTCAGCGTGAGCCGTTTTGCCGTGGTCAGCAACGACCGCAAAGCCGTGAACGCCGAGAGCCGCGAGTTGCCAAAAGAGATGCAGACCATGAACCCCATGCGCGTCGGCAACGGCAAATAACCCCCTGCGAAGAACCCACTTCCCACGCCCTTCTCACGCCCTGCCGTTGCCCTGCCCATGCACATTTTGCCCACAAAATTGCAAAACATTTGCATGAGTAAAAATAAATGCTTACCTTTGCACTCCATTCAACGCTAATGCGACATCAGGAGAGATGGCAGAGTGGTCGATTGCGACGGTCTTGAAAACCGTTGAGGGTAACACCTCCGGGGGTTCGAATCCCTCTCTCTCCGCCAACAATCAAGCTATTACCGCTGTAAGGCAAGCACTTACGGCGGTAATAGCTTTATATACATACAAAAATACATACAAATTCCGTGGCAATCCACGACCCATACAAAATCGTCAGAATCATAGAAAATCACGGGAAAGAAGAATGGTGTTATAAAGTAGGGATATTCAGTTAATGGCTATGAG
>FR897799.1:17344-21059 GCA_000437495.1 Prevotella sp. CAG:485 | reverse complement strand
CATTAACATTTTTTGTTGAATGGGGTCTCAGGTTGCAAAGTTAACAATATTTTTTCACCCGACCACAACAGTAGGGTAAAAGAGTTTGTTAATATTACAAATCTGCTTGACTTTGCATAGCTGTCTATGCAGCTCGGCACTCCGGGCAAATAATTTATAACGAAAATGAAAAACACGCTCCAACACTTTCCTTATATTGACCGCGACATAAGCTGGATGTTCTTTAACGCCAGAGTGTTGCAGGAAGCCTCACGGCAAGACGTTCCCCTTCTGGAGCGCCTGAATTATTTGGGTATCTATTCCAACAACCTCGACGAGTTCTACCGCGTTCGTATGGCCTCCGACGCTCGCTTGGCGGAGATGCGCCGAGCGGCTGTCCGCGACAGGGCCGAGGCTGCCAAGATTCTGGTGCAGCGGCTGCAGCAACTCGATGCCGGCTATTCGGCTGTATATCACAAGGAAGTCCATGCGGTGTTGGAGGAGCTGAAAAAGCAGAACATTGAATTTGTTGGTGAAGAGAATCTGTCGGACGCTGACCGGCACTTCGTCAGGAAATGGTTCCGCCAGACTTTGGCAGGCTTTGTTAATCCGCAGTGGCTGAAAGCGGCCAAAGACCTTTATAACTATAACGACGAAAGCATTTATCTGGCCATTGACCTGGAGCGCAACGGCGAATCGGACTATGCCATTCTTGATTTACCGGCTCAACAGGTGGGTCGCTTCCTGCAGCTCCCTTCGGATGACGATGCCGTGAGGCTGATTTACATCGACGATGTTGTCCGCATCTGTCTGCCTCTCCTTTTCCCCGGTCTGGATTATGACCGCTATTCGGCCTACAGCTTCAAATTCACCCGCGACGCGGAGATGGAGATTGACGATGACCTGCACATCGGCCGTCTGCAAAAGGTGGCGAATGCGGTAAATAACCGGCGCAAGGGTCCGGCAATGCGTGTTATCTATGACCGCGAGATGCCGCAGCAGTTGCTCAACAAGATTCTGCATCACCTCAAAGTGGATGCCATGGATACGCTGCAGCCTTCGGGTCGATACCATAATCACAAGGACTTCATGACGCTGCCGGATTTCGGCCGCACTGACCTGACGTATGCTCCGATGCCGCCGTTGGTACCCGCAGAGCTGAAAAGCGGCAAGTCGCTGCTGTCAGAGATTCAACAGCGCGACAGATTCATCCATGTGCCTTACCACACGTTCGACTATTTCATCCGCCTGTTGCAGGAAGCAGCTGTGAGTCCTGCGGTGCGCAGCATCAAGATTTCGCTCTACCGGGTAGCCGGGCACTCAAAGGTGGTTGAAGCTCTGATTGCAGCCGCCCGTAACGGCAAGAAGGTAACCGTGCTTGTAGAGCTGATGGCCCGTTTCAACGAGCAGTCGAACATCAATATCTCGCGCCGTATGCAAGAGGCCGGCATCAAAGTGCTGTTCGGCCCTGAGGGGATGAAAGTACACGGCAAACTGCTCTACATTGGCATGCGCAAAAGTCGCGATATTTCAGTTATTTCCACCGGCAATTTCCATGAGGGGAACGCGCGTCATTACACCGATGTCCTGCTCTTTACGTCAAGGCCTGAAATCACCTCTGAAGTCAATATGGTCTTCGATTTGATACGCAACCCCTTCGCCGGATGTAGTTTCAAAAAGCTGATGGTGTCGCCGCAAAGCATGCGTGATAAGATTTATGAGCTGATAGACAATGAGATAGCCGCAGCGAAAAAGGGTCGAGAAGCGGGCATAAAAATCAAAATCAATCACATTACCGACCCCGGGATGGTGCAAAAGCTCTATGAGGCGTCGCAGGCCGGTGTGCCCGTCGACCTGTTGGTGCGTGGCTGCTGTTCGCTGGTACCGGGCAAGAAGGGTATTAGCGAGAATATCCGCGCTTACGGCATCATAGACCATTATCTCGAACACTCGCGTATACTTGTGTTCAAAGCCGGAGGGAAGAATCTGACCTTCATCGGCTCTGCCGACTGGATGCCAAGGAATCTCGACCGCCGCATTGAGGTGATGGCGCCGGTGATTGACCCGGAGATAAAGAGGGAGATGCTGGCCATAATAGATATGGGTCTGCGCGACAATATAAGTGCCAGGGTCATTGACGGCAATGGCACGAACGACATTCACAAAACGGACGGTGAGGCTATTTTCCGCTCGCAGTCAAAGCTCTATGAGCATTACAACGAAGCAGGAACTCCTTCGCCTTCTGAAACAACACAACTCACTGACAAACAATGACATACGCTGCTATAGATATAGGTTCCAACGCGGTGCGTCTGCTCATAAAACGCGATGAGGAGAAGTGCCGTTATCTCGACAAACTGCTCTTGGTGCGAGTGCCTCTTCGCCTTGGCTTCGATGTATTCTCCAAGGGCGAGATAAGCGACAAAAAAGCCGATGACCTGGTTCGGCTCATGCGTAGTTATGAGCTGCTGATGAAAATCTATCGCGTTGACCGGATGCGCGCGTGCGCCACTTCTGCCATGCGCGATGCCAAAAACGGCTCGGAGATTATAAAGAAGATTGCGGCCAAAACCGGCATCAAGGTTGAGATAATAACGGGCGCTGAAGAGGCGCGGATTGTCTATTTCAACCATCTGGGTAGGGGCTTCGACAGCAAAGGAAATTTTCTCTATGTTGATGTTGGCGGCGGCAGCACTGAGCTGAACTTGCTCACCAACGGCGAGCTGAAACTGTCGGAATCGTTCAACATCGGCACGGTGCGTATGCTCACTGACTCGGTCAAGGCGAAAACGTGGTCTGACCTCAGCGACACTTGTCTGTCGCTGGGGCGCAAATATCCCGACATAACTCTGGTTGGCTCGGGCGGAAACATCAACAAGCTTTACAAACTCGCCGGCGGAAACAAGAAGAAGGAAATCTCGGTGGAAGCTCTTCAGGGCATTTACGAGGATCTTCTTCCTCTCAGCGTTGAAGAACGTATGGTGCGCTATTCCATGCGTCCCGACCGCGCCGACGTCATTATTCCGGCAGCTAAAATTTTCCTCACTATTGCTCGCCTCACCGGAGCCAAAAACATACTGGTGCCTGTAATCGGCGTTGCCGACGGCATCATCGACGGCATGATGAAGCAAGACTGCGAATAACAACTCACTATTTTAGCACTGACTTAGACCAACATTTTACCGACAGACATACCCAAATAACCCTGCTCTTGATTTTTTTTGTTAACTTTGCAAAATAAAACAGAGCATACTGATTGTAAGCCAAAAAATCAACATCAAACCATGAGTCCGAAAACCACCCTAAAAGTACGCCTTTCGGTGATGAACTTTCTGGAGTTCGCCGTTTGGGGTTCTTATCTTGTGTCGCTTGGCATCTTCCTCAACAAGAACGGCCTTGGCAGCGATATTCCCTGGTTCTATACAGTTCAGGGTCTCGTATCGCTGTTTATGCCCGGCCTTATCGGCATAGCTGCCGACCGCTGGATACCGGCGCAAAAAATGCTCAGCCTCTGCCATCTGCTGGCAGGCATATTCATGATTCTGGCAGGCTGGCAGGCCTATTCAGCCATCTCGGCGGGCATACCGCTTGAGTTCGGACCCATGTTCACATATTACACGCTGTCGGTGGCCTTCTTCATGCCCACCATAGGCCTTTGCAACTCGGTGTCGTTCAATGCGCTCACAAAGGCAGGACTGGACACGGTAAAGGATTTCCCGCCAATACGTGTGCTCGG
>FR897799.1:0-17323 GCA_000437495.1 Prevotella sp. CAG:485 | reverse complement strand
TGTGCTCGGCACTGTGGGCTTTATCGTTGCCGAACTCTTCGTCAACTTCACGCAGTTTCAGGAGACCTATATGCAGCTCTTCACCTCGGGCATCGTCAGCCTGCTTCTCATGGTTTATGCTCTGACGCTTCCTGCCTGTCCGGTGAATGCCGCTGCCGGTGGCTCTCTGGCGGAGAAACTGGGGCTCAATGCCTTCAAGCTCTTCAAGCGCAAGAAGATGGCCATTTTCTTCATCTTCTCAATGCTGCTCGGTGTGTCGCTGCAGATTACCAATTCTTACGGCACCACATTCATCGAGACCTTCAAACGCATCCCCGAGTTCGCCAACGACTGGGCGGCTGAGAATGCCACGGCTCTCACCTCGCTCTCGCAGGCCAGTGAGGCGCTCTGCATCCTCGCCATTCCTTTCTGCCTGAAACGTTTCGGCATAAAGGGTGTGATGCTCATGGCCATGTTCTCATGGGTTCTACGCTTCGGCTTCTTCGGACTCGGCAACACCGGCTCGGGTGTGATTTTCCTGATTCTCTCGTGCATAGTTTACGGCGTGGCCTTCGACTTCTTCAACGTGTCAGGCGGCCTGTTCGTAGACAAGGAAACGGACCCGAAATTGCGTTCTTCGGCTCAGGGTCTGTTCATGATAATGACCAACGGCATAGGCGCTTCTGTGGGCACATTCATTGCCGGCAACGAGGTCATCAACAAACTCGTGTTCAATGCCGCCAATGGCGACAACGCGGCTCTTCAGCTTCCCGGATGGAGGGAGTCATGGTTCATCTTCGCCGCTTACGCTTTGGTGGTTGCCGTGCTCTTCTTCTTCATCTTCCACGATAAGCACGAGAAGGGTCAGCTCACTCACAGCGAGATGCTTAAAGCCGAGGACACCGAATCGGGCGCCGACGGCTTCGTAAACGACCGTCAAGCCTGAACGCGCAACAACTGTAATGATAAGGTTTTACGCTCCTGACATAGAACGCGAGCTGTGTTTGCCGCCCGACGAATCGTCGCATTGCGCACGGGTGCTCAGGCGTCGCGAAGGCGATGAGATTGAGGTGGTTGACGGCAAAGGATTTGTCTACACCTGCCAAATCACGGATGCCAATCCACGGCGCGTTGCTCTGGAGATTCTGACAAAGAGGCACGAGCCGCCTCACTGGCAGCGGAAGATAACTCTAGCAGTGGCTCCGACCAAGAATGCCGACCGCATGGAATGGCTTGCGGAGAAGGTTACGGAGATGGGCATTGACCGGCTGGTGCTTCTTCGCACTGAGCACTCCGAGCGGAAAACGATGAAGACGGAAAGGCTGCGGCGCGTCATGACAAGCGCCATGAAACAGAGCCTCAAAGCCACGCTCCCGGAGGTTACGGAGCCGATACCTTTTGAAGACTTCATCCGCAGTTCTTCTGCCGACGAAGACAAGTTGATAGCTCACTGCGAGGCCGACAAACCGCGTGTGGCCATCACAGACCGAATGCCGCTTGCGCAGCAGGATGTCAAGGTGCTGATAGGCCCCGAAGGTGATTTCTCGCCTGCGGAAATTGAGATGGCGCTCAAGGCCGGATTCAGGCCGGTGAGCCTGGGAAACAGCCGTCTGAGAACGGAAACAGCGGCCATGTTTGCCATTGCAGCCATACACGCCTGCTGCGATAAATTTTGACAATGCTTGATTATGAAAAACAACCTCAACTCATACATCACCTCTTCACCTACCGGCAATTTCTTCCTTTTGGCCGGTCCTTGCGTCATTGAGGGCGAAGAAATGGCCCTCGACATAGCCGAAGAGATGCTTAAGATATGCACCCGCCTCAACATCCCTTGTGTTTTCAAAGGGTCATACCGCAAAGCCAATCGCTCGCGCCTCGATTCTTTTCAGGGCATAGGCGACGAGAAAGCTCTGCGTATACTCCGCAAGGTTGGTGAGACGTTCGATATACCTGTGGTTACGGATATTCACCTGCCTCAGGAAGCCGCCATGGCAGCCGAATATGTAGATATGCTTCAGATTCCGGCCTTTCTGTGCCGTCAGACCGACCTGCTGTTGGCAGCCGCCGAAACGGGCAAGTTTGTGAACGTAAAGAAGGGTCAGTTCCTGTCGCCTTCGAGCATGCAGTTTGCAGTGGAGAAGGTGCGCAGCCGTGGCAATAATCAGGTAGCTGTTACGGAACGTGGCACCACGTTCGGCTACGGCGATTTGGTGGTGGATATGCGCGGCATCCCGGAGATGCGTCAGAGCTGTCATTGCCCGGTGATAATGGACATCACCCACTCGCTGCAGCAGCCCAACAGCGCAAGCGGCGTAACGGGCGGCAAACCGCAACTGATTTCCACCATTGCCAAAGCGGCAATAGCCGCCGGAGCTGACGGCATCTTTATGGAGACGCACCGCAACCCCTCGGAAGCCAAAAGCGACGGAGCCAATATGCTTCCTCTGAATCAAGCTGATAATCTTTTATCCACTCTCACACGCCTGAGAATGGCACTTTAATACAACTATGAAGAAAATAATATTTTTTGCATCACTCATGTTTGTCTGCCTCACCATGCAGGCAAAACCCATAG
This sequence comes from Prevotella sp. CAG:485, assembly GCA_000437495.1. GTDB lineage: Bacteria > Bacteroidota > Bacteroidia > Bacteroidales > Muribaculaceae > Lepagella. The sequence goes on along the minus strand of FR897799.1, from coordinate 14,766 downwards.
ACCCTATTACGCAGGCTGTGCTAAACGCCTACGATAAAATGCTCTCTGAAGACCCAGGCGATTATAATACTCTCTATGAGCGTGCCATGCAATATTATCAGCTTGAGCAGTACTCTCAGGCTCTCGACGATGTTGACCGCGCGCTGCGCATCACTCCGGAGAATGAAAAGGAGCTGAAGGCCAAAGAGTATGAATTGCAGGGCAGCATTTATGCCATGCAGAAAAATTATGCCGACGCCGTTTCGGCCACCCGTCATGCGCTGGAATATCAGCCGGGGAGCTATGAGCTGAACTACAGGCTTGGCGAATTCTGTCTCCTTGCCGGCGACCCGGAAGGCGCTCGCGCTGCTTTCACAGCCATGCAGCGTGTTCAGAGCCGCTCACCGGAAGCCATGTTAGGTCTGGCCCGCGTGGACGTGGCTCAGGGCAAGTATGAGGATGCCATGAACAAGATGAAGCGCGCCGAAGAGCTCAACTCCTCACTCTGGACAACTTACCAGAGCATCGGCGATATGCTGCAGCAGCTTGGACAGCCTCAGCAGGCCGCTTTCAACTATCTGCGCGCCATTGCCTTGTCCGACGGCCAGTCGATGCCGTTGGAGTCGCTCTTTGCCCTTTCGGCCAAGAATTACCCGGCTGTGAAGAATGCCATAGCCGAGGCTCAGAAAAAAGCAGCCAATTCGGTTGCAATGCCGCTGCTGATGGGCAATGTGGCCTTCCAGAGCGGTCATTATGCCGATGCCTCGTCGGCTCTCAACTCAGTGCTGACACATGAACAGGGCCGACAGCCGGGTGTCTATAACCTCCTTGCCGAGTGTCTTGTGGCTCAGGGTCGTGGCTCGGAAGCCATCGACTATGTATCGCGTGCCATTGCAGTGAGTCCGAAGGCTCATTTCATGGCTGTTAAGGCGCGTGCCCAGCGTTCCACAGGTAATTATGCAGAGGCTCTGAAAACGGCTCGCAATGCTCAGGAGTTAAATGCCGATGACGCCGACGCTCTCACAGAAGAGGCTTTGGCTCTGATAGGTCTCAACAATTACGGCGAGGCTCTTGTGCCCCTTGCAAAGATTCTTGACAAAGACCCGGAGAATATCTATGCGCTGACGCTCAGCGGTCTGCTTCACGATATGCTGAAGGATAACAAAGGCGGCATCTATTACAACCGGGCAGCAAGCGTAATGCCGCAGACAACGGCAGAAAAGGCTCTTAAAGGCCTGGCTCAGATAAAGAGCGGCAAGACGCTTGACGGCGATGCCACGCTGCGCGAGATGATGAAGATACCCGACGGCGAAAACTGTTACTGGGCAGCCGTGGCGTATGCCAACTCGGGCGATAAGGAGAGGGCAGCCGCGCTGGCTAAGCAGGCTCGCGACTTAGGATTCGAGAATATCTTCCTGCTCAACACAGCCACAGGCCCGCTCACTCTGCGTCCGTAACTTTATTTGGCGGAAGAACCCGCGGATGAGTCGGATGCCGATGCGGCCGAAGCATTAGAAGAATCAGCGGAAGCCTCCGGATGAGGCGCCGAAGCAGTATCGGCGTTCACATCCAGAGGCTTCTGACGTTGGTCGTTGAGCTCGCGGTAGAAGAAGGGTTCGGGGGCGCCGAAGAGGTCAGACTCGGGATGACCGGCGCTGAGATAGCCTTCGGCAATGGTGTCGCGGCCTGACGAAGCCTCGAAGGCGCAGAGGTCGAAGCGTTGCAGTATGGCTGCTACGTGTTCAAAAACGGAGGCCTGGATGGCTTCATACTGCGCCCAGGCGCTGGTTGCCGTGAAGCAATAGAGATAGAGGGGTATGCCGTTGGCTGTCTGTTGCTGAGTGCTTATCATACACAGGGAATTGTGGTCAATGTCGGGATTGGCGTCAAGGTACATTTTGAGGTAGGCGCGCAGCAGACCGAGGTTCGTTTCTATCGACCCGTAAGCCAACGACTGGTCGCCGGCTAACAGGCCTTTGTCCTTCTGTTTCAGCTGGGCGTCAATCCACTCAGACATAAAGGGGATGGAGCGGTAGCGGTCGAGCTCTGCCTCCGAGAGCTGACGTACACTGTCGCAGTCAATGTTATAGCAGCGGTAAATGCGCCTTGCGTTGCTCTGCTGCATACTTCTGTAGTTGGTAAAAGACCCGCTGATAAGGGAATACGGCGGCAGCATGGTTGTGGTGTTATCCCAGTTAAGCACCTTTACCGACGAGAGATTTACCTCCGTCACCGTGCCGTTGGCTTCCGTGCCATGCACCTTAATCCAGTCGCCCACATGCAGGGCATCCTCCTCGCTGAGCTGCACACTGGCCACAACGCCAAGAATACTGTCCTTGAACACCAACATCAACACGGCGGCAAAGGCACCCAATCCGGCAAGCAGCGTAGCAGGCGATTTGTTCACCAAAAGGGCTATGGCAATTATGACTCCGATAAGCCATAAGAGGCCGTTGAGGAGCTGAGCAATGCTCTTCAGCGGCAGCTTGCGTTTGTTTTGCCGGGCATCGAAATATGACCATACCACATTTACAAAACTCGTTGCCGCCCTGATGCTGACAAAGATGATATAGATGCAGGTAAGCTTGGTGAGAACGAGCGACAGGTGCGCCTCCTGAGCGTATGTGAGATGCAGGAATATCATATAAGCCAATGGCGGAATCAGCGCCGTGATGCGCGTCAGGAAGTGGCTTTTGTTGAGCACCGTGACGAAGCTCGATTTGTAATGCGACATTACAATGCGGGTAATGGTGAGCAGAACCCAGCGGAAGGCAAGGCCAATGGCGATGGCGATGACAAGCACTATTACGGAATATAGAAAGATGGCCAAATCGGGATTATGCTGCAGCCCGAAGAGGTCAAGGATATCGTATGCCCAGCGCGAGAGTGAATGGACCAGACCATGCCCGTGAGTGTCGGGCAGAAGATTACTTTCCAGCTGACGCGAGAAGTCATCATCGGGTGTAGTTGCAGCTGCTTTTGCCGCAAGTATCAAGGCTATGAGATTCATTGTAACATGGGGCGAGAAGAAATTTTAGCTCTGCCATATTAATTACAAATTTCACTTAAAATATGTTCTTGAACAAAACGCCAAACGTCCATTTTGAAAGCGGAGTCATCGGGCAAAATCAGCTAAGTAATTATCAATCAGGCACCTCACTTTGCGTTAACAAAATTTAACCATTGAGATTGCACAAACGCCGATTGAGTGTGCAAAGGGTAAAAATGGAGGCCTCATTGTTCACAAAATCTGTAAACCCTTATTAATCAGCGAGTTAGCTTAAGTTTGGCAAAAGCATATTGCCAAACGGGCGAATTTTGGGGCAAATATATTTGGCCGCAGGAGGAATAATTATTATCTTTGAACTGTAAGCACACAAAATCTAAAAAAAATTAACATTCAGATGGAGAAGACGTTATGCATCCTGAAGCCGTCGGCAGTCGGCAGATTCTTAATGGGCGAAATCATTTCGCGCATAGAAAAAAAAGGACTGATAATAAGCGGCATGAAGATGATGCAGCTCGACGAGGCCATCCTTCGCGAGCATTATTCTCATCTGGTGGATAAACCTTTCTTCCCGGAGATTGTCAAATCCATGACAGCGACGCCGGTGGTTGTTATCTGCATCAGCGGCGTGGAAGCGGTCAGCGTTTTCCGGGCAATGACCGGCGTAACAAACGGCCGTCAGGCTCTGCCGGGAACGTTGCGCGGCGATTTCTGCATGAGCAATCAGGCAAACATTGTGCATGCCTCAGACTCGGTTGAGAATGCGGAAATTGAACTTCGCCGATTCTTCAAGCCTGAAGAGATTTTCGCCTGGACTCCGGCTCAGATAAGCTATCTCTACGGCAACGGAGAAATAAAATAAGGGAAGCCGCTGACCGAAACATCTGAATGAAACGACACACTCACCTCACATGAAATTAGTAAAAAGAAGTATCATCGCCCTCAGCATATTTGCCCTTGGCTGTATGCCGGCAATACAGGCTCAGCAGCCGTCGGCACACAGGGCAAACCATCAGGCCTTAATGGCCTCGCGAGCCAATTCCAAAGACCGCGTACGCCTGCTCGAGGGTAACATCTTGCCCAACGTTGTGGAAACGACGGAGCAAGCCATTGAAATATCCATGGAAGGATGGAACTCCAACCGTGTGAATCCGTTTTCCGAGAGCCAGGTTCCCGAGCGCGCCGTTATCGACGTTCGCGGCTACTGTATGCCTGTTCCCGGCGGCGTAACGTCGAACTACGGCTACCGCGCCAAATTCGGACGTATGCACAAAGGCATCGACTTGCATCTGCGCCCCAACGACACCATCTACGCTGCTTTCGACGGCAAAGTGAGGGTGAGCAAATATGAGGCCCGCGGGTTTGGCAATTACCTCATCATCCGCCATCCCAACAAACTCGAGACCATCTACGGCCACATGAACCGCGCGCTGGTCAAAGAGGGTCAGACGGTGAAAGCCGGACAGCCCATCGGTCTTGGCGGCAGCACAGGCCGCTCCACAGGTCCGCATCTGCATTTCGAGACACGCTTCATGGGCTATGCCATCAACCCGGCGGCTATTTTCGACTTCGCCAACAAAACCACCCACAGCGACTATTACACCTTCAGCAAGAAGACTTACACACAGGCCCGCAACTACGCCTCGGCCGCTCCTGCCGAAGAGTCGACAAACACAACTTATAAGCCCGCAACGTCAAAAGCCGACACATACACCGTTCGCACCGGCGACACCATAACGTCAATAGCCATGAGCAACGGCCTGTCGCGCACCCGTTTGATGCAGCTCAACAATCTCACCACAAACTCGGTGCTCAAGCCGGGTCAGGTGTTGAAGATTAGGTAAGCGGACAGAAAAACCACAAATGAGGCTTTGCTCAAACAAGGCCTCAATTTTTGTGCCGCACAGTGATTCCGACCGGGTGTCGGGGAAGCATTTTTAGTATCTGCATAATTTTTAGTACCTTTGCGCAAAATTTAGACCACATTCAACAAAAATCAGGATAATGGATTGGCTCATTGAACTGCTTAAACCGGGAAATATTTCTCTTGCCAGCTCGGTACTACTCTATTCCTTGGTAATCTTTGCCGGAATATGGCTCGGCAAAGTAAAAATTTTCGGCATCTCATTAGGAGTAACTTTTGTTCTCTTCGTGGGAATATTCATGGGCCATTTCGGATATACCGTACAGACCGATACGCTGCATTTTCTGCGTGAGTTCGGCCTCATACTCTTCATTTTTTCCATAGGTATGCAGGTTGGTCCCGGCTTCTTCTCGTCGTTTAAAGAGGGAGGCATCAGTCTGAATCTCTTAGCCATGCTCGGCATAGCCATCAATGTGGGCGTAATGCTGGTGATTTACTTTGTGCAAGGGGGCGCAGAAGGGGAAACCAACTTCATGGAAATGGTGGGCATCATGAGCGGTGCTGTTACCAACACACCGGGACTCGGTGCGGCTCAGCAGACAGTGCTTCAGGTGCAGCCCGACGCCTACAACGTGTCGCAGGAGATGTCGTTAGGCTATGCGGCCGCTTATCCGCTCGGCGTGGTGGGCATCATAGTGTCGATGCTGATTATAAAGAAGGTTTTCAGGATAAACACCGACAAGGAGATAGAGGAGATAGAGGAAGAGCAGCACAGCAGTCAGCTGCAGCCTCACATGCTCACGGTGCGCGTCACCAACGACCTGATATGCGGCCTCACACTGAAGAAGCTGCACACGGTGATAACCTGCAACTTCGTATTCAGCCGCATTGAGAGGCCTGACGGCGAAGTGCTGATACCCACAGCCGATGAGGCTCTTGAGCTGAATGACCTTGTGCTGATTGTCTGCTCCGTACAGGACGAGGAGGTCTTCACTCGCTTCATTGGCCCGAAGGTAGAGAAGAAATGGGAGCGCAAAGACTCACCGGTAGTCAGCCGCCGCATCCTGATAACAAAGCCTGAGTTCAACGGCACCAAATTAGGCAGTCTGCATCTGCGCAAAGGTTATGCGCTGAATGCCACTCGCGTCAACCGTGCCGGCGTGGATCTGTTGGCCTCGCCAAACCTGCATCTGCAGCTCGGCGACCGTCTGACCGTTGTAGGTCAGTTGCCTGATATTGAGCGACTTGCCAGCCAATTAGGCAACTCCATGCGCCGCCTCAACGAGCCGAACCTCATAACCATGTTCATTGGCATTTTCCTGGGCATTTTGGTTGGCTCGATACCGTTGCAGTTCCCGGGCATGTCAGTGCCGATGAAATTAGGCCTGGCCGGCGGTCCGTTGGTTGTGGCCATTCTCCTCAGCGCTTACGGCTATAAGATACATTTGGTTACCTACACCTCCACATCGGCCAATCTGCTGCTGCGCGAAATAGGCATCTGCCTGTTCCTTGCGTCAGTGGGAATAGCGGCCGGAAAGGACTTTGCCCAAACGGTCTTCAGCACACAGGGCGCCTGGTGGGTACTCTATGGCGTACTGATAACCATGATTCCGCTGCTGATTGTGGGCTTCATAGCGCGCAAACGCAATAAGACCAATTTCCTCAACATCATGGGTCTTATGGCCGGCAGCTATACCGACCCCCCTGCCTTAGCATACGGCAATAAGATAGCCAACAACGACGCTCCGTCAGTAAGCTATTCCACCGTCTATCCGCTGACCATGTTTATGCGCGTGATAGTGGCTCAGATTCTTGTACTCTGTATGATTTGACCCTCAGAGGTCCTGAGACTCTTCCTGATGTCCGGGTAATGTATTGTATTTATCGCGGTATTCCTGCGGCGTCATTCCCACCTCCCGGCGGAAGAGTTTATGGAAGTTGCTCTTGTCGGCCACGCCTGCAAGGATATGTACGGTAGAAGTCGGCACATCCTCATAGCGCAACAATCGTTTGGCCTCGGTAAGACGCAGGCTCTGACGCCATGTGCGGAACGTTGTGCCCACACGGTTGGTGAAATACCACCTGAGCATCACTTGCGTAGTACCTAACTCAGCGGCAATCTCCTCCACCGTAAGGTCGTTGCGAGTGTAATATTTTTTGTCTACCCAGCGCTCAAGCGCCTCGGCGAGCTCATTCTCGGCAACCTGCGCAGAATCCTCAGGTATATTCTCCACAACCTCCTCGGCGGGCTCTTCCGGCGCCTTGTCGGTGGTTACGACCTTCAGAATGTATCCGGCTCTTATGCGGTAGTTGATGACGCAGATGGCCAGATAGATGTAATATAAGGTATAGAGGCAGGTAAAGATGCTGTAACAGAGGTTGCCAAGGCGGAATACCACAAACACCAACGCGCTTATTCCCACCGAGAGGGCGCCGAGGAAACAATTCTTTACGAAGCGCAGATCGCCGCGCATATCCTCGTCGTAACTTATCTCCAAGAGCTTCAGGCTCTGCTCGTAGCTCCGTTTAAAGAGCAGACAGTAATACACCAGCGAGATGACATAAACGACTATCCCGGCCCATAGACATGCTTCAAAGAACTTGCCGCCATAAAAGAGGCAGGTGACCATAACAGCCACCACAATGGTTATTCCGATACCGTTCTTGGTGAGCCATCCCACGCTGATTTTCTGCGGCGCCACAAACGCCACACAGGTGGCCGTAAAGAGCATTGCCTGGTACATGGAGACGGCAAGCATCGACACGCACATGGCAGGGTCGGCAGCTCCGCTGATGCCGCACATTGCAGTGATGAAATTGGAAATGCTCATAGTGCCGTAACAGACTATGAGCAACTTGTTCATGCGGCGAAGAGCCGCCCATTGTTCGCCGTCGGGCATCTTGATGAAAGTCAATACAAGGACCAAAGCAAAAGCTACTGATGCGCAAATATGTCGAATACTCCGCTAATCATGTCAAATTTTTCATCACAAAATTAATGAAAAATTCCATAACAGGCAAAACGGGCCGAAATTTCAGACTCCTTGACCCCTAAAAAAGTATGCAGGCCGGAAGGGAGAGAAGCTTCCGGCCTGCGGTTAAAGTAGTAAGTGTGGATAGTTTAATAGAGCATCTTGGCCGAACGTTTGCCTTCCGCGAAGACATATATACCATGTGCGTCGAGTCGCACAAAGTGTTCGGTCTCGTCACCCTTCAAGCGATAGAGGTGAATCAGCTCACCGCGGGTGTTGTAGACAAAGAGCGTCTTGCCCGGCGTCAGACCCTTGACCATGGCACCGTCGGCCACCTTCTCAACCTCGAGAGTTGCTTTGGTTTCGGGGGTGTCGATTTCGATTTCATCGATTCCGGTGGGAATGTCGGGAATTTCGTTCTTGGTCAGATAAACGGTCTGTGCGTTGTTGGTCTGGTCCTGGTCCTTGATAATGTTACCTTCGGCATCCGTGGTATGGGCCACGGCGTAGAGGGTTACGGACTCCGTAACCTTGCCAACTACCAAGCGTGCAACGGCGCTGCCGGTGTTCTTGAAGTCAGCTGCCGACAGCTCTTTCGGATATACATACTCGTAAGGCTTGTGTCCGGCCATGTCGTAATAGAGAGACACGGTAGTCTTGTAATCAGCCTTCTGAGCCACAGGCGAGTTGTCGATTACATTCAACAGCACCATAGTGTAGTTGTCGGGCAGCGAATCGCGGTACTGCGGTTTCGCTAAGGTGTCGATCTTCACTAACGAGTCGGGCGAAGACTCCAGGAAGCGGTCGGAGCCACCTACAAGAACGCTCAGCGGACGAATATCCATATCAACTACCTGAAGACGAACCACAGGATTGGATGCTGTGCTGTTGCGACGCATGGTACGACGGCGGTTTACGCTCGTCCTGCGCATGGTGGCAGCTTTGGCCTGAGCGTAGCTACGCACTTTCAGCGGCGATTCGCTGAAGTGGGGAGTAACTATCGGCTCGATGCCCTTCTCTATATCGTTGGAATAGAAGGCCACGTCAGTCAGCACCTCGCTTTGTCCGGGATAAATCTGAGTCCTGATAGTGCGTGTGGTGCTTTCCTTGCCGAACTGCAGGTCCACGAAGTCGATAACGTCCTTACCTTCGTTGAACACAACCACATAGTAGCCGTAGTCGCGGCCATCTTCCACCTTGGTGTCGATACCGGCGTGGCGGAGAATGAAGTCGTTGTCGAAGTAATTGGTCGATTCAACCACGTTGGCGCCGCCGGTAGTAGCGTCGTAGAGCGTTACGGCACCGGTTACGCTGCTGGCGTCGGGCAGATAAGCATCGTAGTACGAGATTTCAAGACCGTTTTCACTCTTAGCCAACAGCTGCGGGCAGGAAGTGAAGTAGATGCGGTTATCCTCCTCGCCTTCGGCCGAGCGTACAAGAGCACTGTAAACGGCGGGCACATACTCGTAAGTGTTGTTGGCGTCGTTGAGGATAGGCATCGACTCGCGCCATACCACGGCTAAGGCCTCGTCGGATTTGACAAGACGGAAGTCCATGATATTGCGTGATTCAAGACCGAGCGAGCCGAGGTCGCGGATGATACCCGTAGTGGCAACCTCATAGAGGTGGATGTCCGCGCGGCAGTCGCCGTCGCCACGCCAGTCGTCGCCTTTCTTCGGCACGAGGCCTGCGCCGTAGAGCTTGCCACGGAAGCTGACAAGCTGCGGGTTGGTGGCACCTAAGGTAGAAGTGATAACCATCGGGCTGTCGTCGGCACCGTAGGTAATGGCAGCAAGCGCATGCGAAGCACCTTTTTCGGTTTCAGTGCCTACAGCGGCCAAGATGTAAGGCTTGCCTTCGAGCATAGCCACAGCATAGTCAGAAACGGAGCGTGAGGCGTCGGTCTTTATCAGCGGCATAGCGTTGCCCCATGCCTTGCCGTTGTAGCGGCGCATGAACAGAGTGCCGTCGATGTTGCCGGGGAGCTCGCTACCCCAGTCCGATTCCACGAACGAACCACCTTTCCATACCACAGCGGCATTGCCGATGCTGTCGATGGCTGTGCGCGGGGTGAAGTTGGTGGTATTGGCCTCGCTGAGCACTACGGGAGCTGTCCAAGACGAACCGTTGTAGAGCGATGCCTTGATGCCCACATAGCGGGGAGCGATGCTGTCGTTCTCCATCTGGTCGGATGCGGCGGTAGATACCTCGTAAGCCATGATGCCTCGGTTGGCGGTACTGTTGACGTCGGCAGAAACGATGGGTTCGCCCTTGCCGCCGTTGAACGATGTGCCGCTGCGGAACTTGATATGCGCGTCGCTCATGTCGTTAGGATTAATCTTGTAGTAAGCAAGATCCTTGCCTCCGAACAGATAGCGCGGCTCGGCATAAGTGTCGATGTCCTTAAGGATAATGTTGGTATTTTCGGGAGCTGCCGAGAGCTTCAGAGGTTTGTAAACCGAGCTGCGGAGCACCTTGGTGGCAGGTTTCGGCGACTGGTCGGCAGTCCAGAGCGGATTCGACGGGCCGTCGGGGTCATACCAGGTCTTGTTGAACTGGGCGAGGGTGTAGCTCTTGCGGTATTTCCACCAGAGGAACTTGAATTCGGCGTAAGCCTCAACCTTACCGCCTACCCACATCTTGGAACCGGCGTAAGTAAGGCTGTTGGTAACATTCTGGCCGGTGTAGTATCTCAGCCAGGGACGGTAGCGCACTTCAGAATCGAAGCTGGCGCCAAGCGAGCCTTTCGTGCCGACAACGGCGCGGGCCAGGTAGAGGTCGAGTCCTCCCTGCACATATACCGACGTGTTCATATTCACCGTGGTGTGCTGAACATAGTCGTTGTAGTACCTCATTATCGGGTTGCCGACCAGACCGAGACCTGTGGTGTCGGGATATTCGATAGAGGCGTATGTGCTTAATTCTCCGCCGATTGTGATACCGCTGCGGAAGAACGGAGTGTAGAGACCGGTGTTTGCGAATCCCGAAACCTCGGTCTTGATACCCATTCCGGCGGCGCCGGGAACATAGTGTCCGGATTTCGTCTTCACGAAACGGCCTTCGAGCCAGCCGCGCACACCTGCAAAGGCAGTCGAGAAGCCCAATTCGCGATCCTCGCGGGCATACTCTTTCTCATCTTTCGTAACTGCACGCTGAATGTCGAAGAAGAGCTTGTCGAGGTCGGCAAGTTTGTCTGTCTTGTCAATCATATCCATCATCGGGCCGCCGGGGAGGAAGTTGTACGACATTACGCCGCGGATTACCCTGTCGCCGTTGATGTTCTGAACATTCATATCGAAGGGAAGCAGAACGCCGGAAGTGGGCAGGTCGAAGCTGAAGTTACCGATACCGGATTGCGACTGAGTAGTAGGAATATCTATGTCAAACTCGCCAAAGGGACCGTTGAGATTTCCCAAATCCTCTAACGACGAAGCATAGCTGACGCGCTCTTCGCCCAAAGGTGCCTCCGTTGCAGCCTCACTCGACAAATACATAGTGTCGTCGGTGAGATTCTTGAATATGCCAAGTTTTACTCTCTGCCCTCTGAAAAGGGCATAGACCTCCGCCTCCTGTTCGGGTGCGATGAAGTTATTGCCCGGACAGAAAGTGTAAGTCATATACAAACAATAATCCTTGTCTCGATGGGGTGTAAAATCGATATTGTAACCATAGAGATTTTCAACATCACCAATACTATAGCCTGAGGGTTCGATTCTGCAGTAACGGGGTTTGGCGGGTTGAATCCTGATACTCTAAAACCAGAGGGGTCTTACATACACTTTTCCATAAGTTAATGACTCTGGGTATGGGTAAATAAGTAACTAATGTAATGGCAAGAGTACTCATTGTCTTTCCATTACACTTGGGCTGGAACTCGCCTTCGTATGCTAGGTGGGTGTCGCCGCCCATATAGCGGACACATTCCCATGGAAGTGCATCCTCACTATTGTAACTGGTCTTGGGAACAGAATCCGTGCCTATCGTGCGGTAGAACACATTATTGATGAAGAAATTGCGGCCATCGAAAGTTTTTCTGCGCATTGGTAGAGTGATATAGCCGATGCCATTCTTGTCGATTGTTCCTGTTGCTCCGTTGGCACTGAATTTATTGCCCTCTACTTTGATGCCGTCTAAGAGGTCAATAGGAACGTAGCCTTTGGCTAAAATATACTCGACATCACCTTTGCCGAATAAATCATATCCTAAGATACCGTCTTTAACGCTGGCGTTTCTTGTCTTTTCGGGGTACCAAACATCTATTGCAATATTATCCGTAATCTGTTTGCCGGTTTCGGCATCTACGAGGCGAACGTTGACTCTTTTCATGCCGTATAAGGTAATGTCGTTGGTAACGCTATGGCAGTCGGCTCGTCCGGTTGCTACCCAATCGCGCCAGGATTTCACCTTGTCAAGCGATGCGGGAACGGGAATTGTATGGCCTTCAGAAAGGGGTACTGTGTCGGCGATACTGATGACACGGGTGATTCGGCGTGACTCCTCAAGATGATATAAACCTATTCTTTTAGGGTATATGCCGGGTTCGCAAAGACTGTACTCATTTTTAGGAATGACTTTGGTGTTGATGGCACCGTCGTCGGTTTCATAAATCATATACAAATCCTTCACATTCTCCTTTCCTGCTCCGATGAAGTGGAAATTGAAGCGGTATTTGCTGAAGGCCTGCGGCGTATGGTCGGTGAATACGACGGTACGGGTCAGGTCGATATTGGGCCAGTAGAGATAACAGCGGTGAGATTTGCCGTCGGAGGGGAAGGTCAGGTTATAATTCTTGGATTTTTTGACGTCGCCGCAAAACACTACTTTATCATCAGCATCGGGATTGCCTGCTTTGTCCATGAGAATCTGGCATTTGCCCCATGAAGAGGGGTAGCCATTGACCCTGAGATTCATCCGGGAGTTAACTTTCCCGGCACGCAGATACCAATTGGTTAAATCAGGATACCTGTAGTCGAACATTAAGCGTATCAATTCCTGTACATCTCTCTCGTTGGAGACATTGGTAACTTCCTCTGTCATCCTTACGGTGTCGCCAACCAATACTTCGAGCTTGCTGAGATTGATGGAATTTTCCTGCTTGCCATACATATCCTGCACCCATTTGCGGGGAGTGCCGTTGGCATTGTAGTTGCTGGCGCGAACGGTGAAGAAATAGTCGTAGTTGCGGTCAATATTTTCGCTTCTCAGATGCAGACCGGATTCTATAAAACGGCTGTTGAGGCCTGTTCTTGCCCAGTTGTAATCTTCGGGACTGAAAATGGTGTCGTTGAGCGACAGCTCGTTGGGTCCGTAATGCAGGCCGATTCTGTCGACGGTTTCCGTTACATTGCGCTTCAGCTTTTTGTCGTAGCGTGAGCGGTTTACTACAAGCTCATAGTCAAAGCCATTTACGCGGTCGAGACCGGCGACCTGAGGCATAAGCTCATAGTAATTGTCGGTAATAACAGCTGCGTAAGTGGTGGGGCCGTTTTCATTTCTCTTACTCCCGCGCACATCGCTCTGCTGCTTCCTAGTGTTGGTATTGACTGCGGGCTGAACTGTAGTCGACCCGGTGCTTTCGGGCTTGGTGTCGCCGTTATTATTGCCGCCGGCAGGAGCTTGCTCAACCATCAGGTCCATGCCGCTGAGGAGAATGGGGTCGGTGGTGCCATGCAGGAAGAGGTCGGTGGTAAACATTACCGAATCGCGCTCGCCTGTCTTGACATTGCGAATAGGCAAAACGAGCTGCAGCGTAGCGCCGGGCAGCAGATTTCCCTCAGAGTCATATTCCTCCGACATCGGGAATTGGGGGAAGTGGATACCCATTACACCTGCGGAATAGCGATCAGCAGGGTTGTAGCAGTATCCAAGATTAGTGAGAACCTCATCCGGATATTTGTCGGGATGTGCATGAACGTATTTTCCCTTTATAGGATAGCAGGTCCGATCATGATTTTGATCATACTGGAGCTGACCATCCACTACCCAGTCGAGGTCAAGTTTCGCGCCGCGATAAAGCGACATATCGTGGTAGCCGAAAAAGTGTGCTTCTTCTCCCACATTGAAATCGGCGCGGCGGTAAATGGGATCAGGCTTTGTGGTAGTGCGTCCGCCCTCAGGCTCGAACACTGCCATATAGGTAATCTGATCTTTGTATTCGGGGGAATTGATGTTGGCGTAGAAAGTGTGTACGGGTTGCGTGGTAGCTAACCTGCCCTCGTGCATCCAGCCTGCAAAACGATATCCCTTGGCCGGGGTAGCCTCGATGGTAACCATGCTGCCGCAAAGGAAGGAACCCTCTCCTTTCACGGAGCCACCCTCTTTGAGATTCTGCGAAAGCTTCACAAACTGATCAGAACCATCCATGTAGACGACTAACCTTTCGAATCTTCTTTCCCACAAGGACCCTGCGTAGTTGTTGTAGCCTGCTTTAGGCACTTGCAACCAGACATTTTTCATTTGCTCTAACGGCATTATGCCCCCGTCCAAAGTAATAGCGGGAGGCCTGATCGCAGCAATCGATAAAGTACGCAAACACTGGAAATCAGCGAGACAATACCTATAGAGTGTATGCACTGTGGAAGGTATTGTAATGAATTGCAGACCTAATTCCAGAGTTCCGTATGGCGTCCATTTTTTGCCGCCGTTGGAGCGGAAGGCTTCTATTCCTATGGTCTCTATGCCTTCACCTAAATACACTTGCATCTGGCCGTCGCCAAACCAGCGGACAAAGGCTCTCTCCGGAATATTCTTTATAGAGCCGGGGATGAAGATTGTGCAAAGCGTTCTCATTCCCTCGAAGCAACTCTTGCCGAGAGTTTTCACCGACGAGGGAATACGGAGCGTCATGTACAGACCGTTGTTGTAGCTCGGATAATACTCCGTAATGGGGTCGTTCTGGTAGAACGCAGAGTCCTGAATGGCAGTGTATCAAAATTCTGGTACAC
>FR897798.1 GCA_000437495.1 Prevotella sp. CAG:485 | reverse complement strand
CTCGCTAAAATCGCTCGAAATTCAACCGTCCCAGCATAAACATTTTTTGTTGAATGGGGTCTTAATTTAGATTTATAGCAATATGCACCTAAGCACTCCCGATATACCCACCAGTAACGGCCTCTTGACAAGATAATTTCCAAAATCGTGCAGGTGTCAGGCTGCAAATCAATTAATTGATTCAATTTATTGAAAAAAGTAACTAAGTATGCAATAAGACGATATTTACAGCCGTTAATAAATGGAGATTATAAAATTTAGTGTAACAATCCTTGCTGATGTAGATTCAGATACGTATCGCCGGCGCTCAACCGGTATATTGTAAGCTGATTCTGCATCAGGCGCCTAAAAAATTCAAACATCCATGAAAATCGTTAAACTGCTTCTTGCAACATGCTTTGCCCTTTGTTGCACCCTGCCTCTCACGGCACAGAAAGCCATTCAGGACCCGTCAACAGGTCTCTACGGAGCCACCGACAAAAAAGGTAAGACCATTGTGCCCTGCATATTCACCAATGTGCAGGTTGTAGACCACAACATAGTGGTGGACAGCTGCGGCCTCTATGGCGTTTTCAACAACAAAGGCCAACAGGTGATTCCCTGCATGTATCAGAAGCTGGAACGCCTCGGCTCCAACTGGAAGGCTCAGAAGGACTTCCAATACGGCATCATCTCGCGCCTCGGACTGCCCGTTGTTCCGTTTGAATACACCAACATCGACAAACTCGGCTCGCGATACATTGTATGGAAAAACGACAAGGTGGGCTTACTCACCCTCTCGGGCGGCAAAGTGCTTGAGTGCTTCTACGACGAGATAAAACTCTCGAGCCCCAACTACATAGTGCGTCTCAACAGCAAATACGGACTCCTGTCGGTGGCCGGAGAGTGGATTCTACCTCCCATATACGACAATTTCAACTCCGTGAGCGGCCTAAACTACGGCAACCCCAAACTGTCCCCGACAATACCCGAATAACCCAAACCAACAGCCCTTATACAACAATTGTGAGGCTGAAGCGTTATAGATGAAAATTTCCATACACACGCCATGACAAAAAGCAACCTCTATACACGCACCGGCGATGCCGGCACCACATCCCTTGTAGGAGGCCAGCGCGTAGCCAAAGCCTCCCCTCGCCTCGACGCTTACGGCACCGTTGACGAGTTCTCGGCCACCCTGGCTCTCATACTCACACATTCCGACTGTCCGCCGCAGATACGCACAGAGCTTCAGAAAGTGCAGAACACCCTCTTCAACATCGGCGCTTACCTTGCCACCGATTCGCCCGAAGAGAAACCTGCTCAGCTGCGCGGTCTCAGCCAAGAGCAAATCTCCGAACTCGAACAGCAAATTGACACCCTCGACTCTCAGACACCCGAAATTCACTGCTTCATACTGCCCGGAGGCACCCAGATAAGCGCCTTTGCACACCTCAGTCGCACCGTTTGCCGCCGCGCCGAAAGAATGATTCTCCGCCTTGACGCACTCCAGAAAGTAGACCCCCTGGTGCTTCAATACTTCAACCGCCTCAGCGACTACTTCTTCATCCTCTCGCGCTACCTCAACCACGAAGCCTGCACCGAGGAACTCGTCTGGAATCCCTGATACGGCAACATAGACCCGAAAAAATTTTGAGAGCCTGAAAAAATTATCTACCTTTGCAGCGTTTTTTCAAAAAACGCCGATCCAACCACAGAAATCCGTTTTTTAACCAACACGTAAACAGAAAGGAACAATAATATGTACTGGACATTGGAACTTGCGTCCAAGCTTGAAGATGCGCCGTGGCCTGCCACCAAAGACGAACTCATAGACTACGCCATGCGCTCCGGCGCCCCCATGGAAGTGATAGAGAACCTGCAGGAGATTGAAGACGAAGGCGAGAGCTACGAAAGCATCGAAGAGATCTGGTCAGACTACCCCACCAAAGAAGACTTCTTCTTCAACGAGGATGAATATTGAGTAGATAATCAATTGAATAGCAAAGAGTTAAGAGCGCGAGCAGTCGCCATCTTAACTCTTTTTTTTAAGTACATGACAAAAATTTGAAC
>FR897797.1 GCA_000437495.1 Prevotella sp. CAG:485 | reverse complement strand
GAATCCGGACCTGAGCCGGAGTCAGGTCGGTCGGCAGTTCGAACGAATCCGGAAGGAATGTCTTTATGTCAAAAAAAAGAATCAATTTAACAGTTTTCGGTTCATAAAAGACATCCTGACCCTCTTCCGGTTTAACAAAGTAATTCAAATGTTAAATACAAAAAGGCGACAAAAGCAAAGACGGCAGCACGGAAATTACCTCCGACCCGCAGCTTCCAGCCATCTTTGGCCTTTTGGTTCAGTCGCATAGCTCGCTATGCTCCTTCGCCTGCAAGGCCAAATCTGACCGAAATCTGCGTCCCCAGCGCTCGCGATTTTTTAGGGAACAAGGCCTAACTTTGCATCATGATTCTCCGCCTGCTCATAGCTGCCCTAATCGTCATGGCCGCGTATCCGGTAAGTGCCTGCACCTCGGCAATAATCAGTGCCGCGAGGTCTGCCACGGGGCGCCCGCTTCTGTGGAAGCATCGCGACACGTCAAATGCCAATAGCCGGGTTGCCTATATAGCTCCCAATGGCAATGAGCTTGCCTATGTGGGAATATTCAATGCCAATGACCCCAAAAACCATCAGGCCTGGATGGGCTTCAACGAAGCCGGTTTCGCCATCATGAACACGGCCTCTTACAATCTGCTTCCAAAAGGGATGAAGAGCAACGACCGTGAGGGGTATGTCATGGCAGCTGCGTTAAAATGCTGCAAAACGGTTGATGATTTCGCCGCTTTTCTCGACTCACTGCCAAGGCCTTGGGGCGTTGAAGCCAACTTCGGGGTAATTGACGCTTTGGGCAACGGGGCTTTCTTTGAGACGGGCAATTCGGATTATGTGCGTTATGACCTCAAAGATGCCCAAGACGGTATTTTGATTCGCACCAATTACAGCTATTCGGGTCGACCGGGTGAAGGCTCGGGTTATATGCGTCATAAAAATGCGGAGCATTTCCTGCTTCCTGCGGCTCGGCAGTGTTCCATAACGCCCGAATTTTTAACCGAAACGGTGAGCCGTAGTTTTTACCGTGATGACTTGGGCCGCGATTTGCTCTCCGATACTGTCTCGTTCGTCGCAGACATCGATTTCATACCGCGCTATACAACGGTGGCTACAGCAGTTATAGAGGGTATGGCTCCGGCCGATTCGCTGCCTTCCTCAGGGGATATTGCCAAAGAATACATTATGTGGACGGGTTTGGGTTATGCTCCTTTAGCCTGCATTCTGCCTGTGCGAATCTCAGCCGACGGGGTTGACAAGGCTCTTCAGGGTCAAGGTGCAAACAATCATGCTCCTTTAGCCGACAAGGCTCAGAATGAGCGCAAGTGTCTCTTCTTCAAAGATAAAGTGAACAAAAAGGGCAAGGGCAAACGTATGGTCAATCTGGCGCGTTTACGTCAGCTCATGGCTCCTATAAAAGAACGCAATCACAGTGTCTACGAGCAATATAAAGGGCGCTGAGCCTACCTCTACCCCACTGCTGCTTTGTGCCACGGAGGTATTCAGTCTGCCGGGCGGCAGGCTCTTCTCGTTTATCCTGCTTCGTCATTGCTTTTGGTGGATTGCAGCTGTGGTTTTCCTCGGATTGGCTTTGATATGTGTGGGCTTTGCCGTGGATTTGCGTTTGGTGGTGGCAGGACTCATGGTATGGTGCTTTTTCATGCCTCTGTTGGTGGCTTTCTGCCGCCTTCATTATATGCTTTCGCCGCTGAATGCTTTCAACCTGTTGCCTCATCATCTTGTGTTTGAGCCTAACGGCATTAGGGTTATTGTGCAGCTCAAGACTGACAAAGAGGACAAAGGGGATGAAGAAGTTGAAGAGGCGCAACCCCCTGAGCCTATTTTGCGAGAGTTTTTCTACCCTCTGAAAAATGTCTGCGGAGCGGAAAACTACACCGGGGGCACCTTTCTGGCAATTAACTCGGGGAAAGGGAAAGTCAGGGAATATCTGTTTGTGCCGGCGTCAGACAACGAGACAATAATGGCAAATCTGCAGACAATTATTTCACAGCTATAAACCTGTTGCCCGGCACTTTCATCACCATGCCGTCAAGTTCCATCTCTCCCAATAGGGCCATTACTGTGGCCATATTCATGTCGAGTTCCTGCTGCAACATAGCCACTGACAGGGGTTCGGAGGCGCGGCAAAGCTTGTCGTAAATCAGCTTCTGTTCGGGATTGGTGATTTCAAAAATGCTTCCTTTGGCACCCAACACTCCCTGGGCATCGATTTTCCAATCCATGCTCTGGCAGATGTCGTCGGCATTAGCCATCAGCTCGGCTAAATTATTGCGTATGAGGTGATGACACCCGGCATGAAGTTCTGAATCATAACGTCCCGGAACGGCTCCGGTGCTTCGGTCATATTCTCTCGACATTCTCGCTGTCGACATCGCGCCGCCACGCACGTCGCTCTGCACCACAACGGTCAAATCGCTCAAGCCTGCTATCACGCGGTTTCGCTCCAGGAAACTCTGCTTCCAGGCTCGCATAAAGGGCGGATATTCCGACACTATGGCGCCACCGTTTTTCACAATCTGCCGAGCTAATGCCTTGTTTTGCGAGGGATAAATGGTACTGAGTCCATGAGCCACAACAGCCACCGTGGGCATACTGTGGCGTAAAGCGGCCTCATGAGCCGCTGTGTCTATGCCGTAAGCCAAGCCGCTGATAATGGTAGGACGTAAGCCTTTCTCCTTCAGCCCTTTCACCATGCTTTCCACACACGCTTTCCCCACAACATCGCAACGGCGTGTGCCCACCATGGCAACCATTTTCTCGGCATCCAAATCGGCCTCGCCGCAGATATACAGCGCCGTCGGAGCATCATAACATTCGGCAAGACGCCGCGGATAGCCCTCATCGCCGAGGCCCACAATTTTTATCCTGTGAGCGTCAATGAACTCCAGGCTCTTTTGTGCCTCTTCAATGGCCTTACGACGTGCCTCGTTTCTTGGCACAGCGGCGTGGCTGATGTCGAGGCGCTGCATGAGATGCGGAGTTTCTGAATAGAAAAACTCCTCCCACGACAGGCTTTTCTCCCTCATACGGCGCAACAGCATGGCCGTCGCTCCTTTGGTCATGGAGATTGCCACGCGCCACAGCCGCTCGTCCATCGTTCGCTCTTATCGGATATATTTCTGGAAGATGCGTGCCAGCTCATCACCACGGCTCAGCTTGCCGTTTTTCAGAACTACCACCGTAACGACGCCTTGCGCGGAAATCTCGCCGTTGCTCTTCAGAATATCCTGGTGGAAAATGAATCTTGCGCCTCGGCGTTCCAACCGCAGGCACGACACAAAATGATCGCCTCCGCGCAACGATTGCTTGTATTCTATCTCTATCTTTCTCACCACCACATCAACGCCGGCTTCGTGCATGCGCACAAACGACATGCCCGCCTCGGCACAGAATGTGTGGCGTGTGTGCTCCATGTAGTGGAGATAATTCGCGTTATTAACTATCGATTCGCAATCAAGCTCATAATCGCGCACCGACATCTCCATGGCGAAGCAATATTTACGTGTATCTTTTAGTATGATCATTCCGCTATAGATTCAGACCCCATTCCACAAAAAATGTTAACG
>FR897796.1:29996-44581 GCA_000437495.1 Prevotella sp. CAG:485 | reverse complement strand
TTTGTCATGTACTTAAAAAATTTATATTTACCTTTTGTTGCAATCTTTTTGTGAAAAGGTGGCTTTTTTTGTAGGCAATATTATACGTTGTAGAATTATACGTTGTAGACGTGGCGGTGGATTGTTGCCGTAATCTCGGGTGCTTTTTCCTGCGGCAGGGTAGGGGAGGCCATAAGGCGCAATGGCAGAGGGGCGCCGCCGGGGCGGTAAGGGGGCTGCA
This sequence comes from Prevotella sp. CAG:485, assembly GCA_000437495.1. Taxonomy (GTDB): domain Bacteria; phylum Bacteroidota; class Bacteroidia; order Bacteroidales; family Muribaculaceae; genus Lepagella. The sequence continues at coordinate 44,361 of FR897796.1, read as the reverse complement.
GATAGTCGGTGTCCCAGAGCTTCAGTCCCATGCGGCGGTAGAAGTCGATGCGGCGCTTGGCAAGGTCCGACATTTCGGGCGGCTCCACTTCAAAGACTGCCGGCTCATTGCTGCTTTCCAGGAAAGTGGTGAAAATGCGTCCACCCAGTCCTCCGCAGCGCTTCTGAGGGCTTACGGCGAAGTGCTCAATGTATCTGTAACCGTTGAACTGCCAGTATGTCAGCAGTCCCACGGGCTCGTCGTCGAGGCTGACAAGCAGTGTGTGAAACTTATCCTCATCAAGGGTATAGCGGCGTTGCTCATCGTCGTCGCGCCGTTCATCTTCAGGGAAGGCGCTGTGAAGCAGTGATTCTACAAACAGATATTCTGCCGAGTGGCAATTGATTTCTTTAAACATGGCTCGTTAGTGTTTTTGGGGCGAGAAAAACCGGCTTACATAGGCGCGGTAACAACGTTAATCTCAGACCCGTGATGCAGGGCAGGCTCGTTGCCGAACTGCTCGGGATATATTACTAACAAATTATTACGCCGAAAATATCTGTTGAGATAATTGGGCATCTGTTCCACCATGGCGCCATACGAGATACTTCCTTTGCGTGCAAGGAGCGTAATCAGCAGGTCATCCTCCGCCACACGCGACGACAGGATGATGAAATCGTCCCACGATTCCATGTCAAGGAAAGTTACGTCAAACTGCACCCCCGGGGCTTCCAGCGCTTCCTGCAGCAGAGGCCGCGTGGCTTTTGGGGTCAGCACTTCGAGGGGAGCGCCCAATTCGGCGGTGAGGTTGGCTATAAAGTCGGCCCATTCCCACAGTCCGGTTTCATATTCCGCATTGGCCGGCACAGCCACTATGATTTTGTTGACCGTGTTGATGGGTATGAAACAGCGGCTGAGCACAATCATGCAGTTGGTGGCGCGAAGAATCTTCTCTTCCATGCCGCCCAAAAAGGAGTCGAACCCCGTTGTCTGGCGGTGCAATCCTAAAACGAGGCGGTTGCAGCGCCGCTCTTTCATAGCATTGACAATGCCTGCCGACGTGTTGACATCATAGCGCAGCACAGTCTCGGTTTCCAGGCCCATGAGCGTGGCGGCGTCGGCAGCGTTGCGCAACGAGGTCTCACCCATGGCGCGGTGCATCGGGTCGTCGCTGTTCGACACAAACAGAAGCACAGTGGGGGAGTTACAGTCGTGGCCAAGACTCAGAGCCGTTAACTTCATCAGACCCTCCGATGTTACCGGACTCGCCACTGCCACCATGGGGCGCACGTCGAGGTGCGGCTTGCCGGGGCTGCGGCTCTGTTCGCGGTCGGTGATGCGCATACGCAGTTTTATGGCGGCGCGCTGGGTGCTTACGGAGGCCACTATGCAGCAGGCCAGAATCATCACCACAGCGGCGTTGAGCACCGTCTCGTCGAGGATGTCATACTGATACCCGACCATTGTGGTGGCAATGGTGGCGGCTGCTTTGCCGGTGGTGAGGCCGAAGAGCAATCCACCCTCAGTGCGGTCCTGATGTAGTAGCTTTGCTCCCGCAGCGGCAGCTAACGCTTTGCTCAGTATTGCGGCCGCCGTTATCACCAACGCCGCAATGGCAGCCTCGCTGTCTTCAATCAGGCTCCGCACGTTTATCACCATGCCGGCGCCGATGAGGAACCACGGTATGAAGATGGCATTGCCGGCAAACTCGGTGCGTCGCATGAGCACTGACCGGGCCGGGATGAAGCGGTTGAGCACCAGGCCGGCATAGAAGGCTCCGAGGATGGAGGCCACTCCGGCTATCTGCGCCGTTACAGACATGAGTAGCACCATGCTGAGGATATACACAAAGCGCATCACCCCGTCGGTAACTTTGCGCATGAACAGGCGCGTGAGCCACAGGGCTATATAACGCCAGCCCACGGCATAGACCGTCAGTTTCACTATGAGCCACAACGCGCTGTTCCAGCTGAAGCCGCCGGTGATGCGTGCCTCAACCACCTCGGCCAATACTATGAGAGCCAACAGCACAGCCACAATGGTGCCGCAAACGGCAATGACGGCTGCCGGGGTGCGACTCAGACCGAAACGCGTTACTATGGGATAGGTGAGCAGGGTATGTGAGGCAAACATCACTCCCACGAGAAACGCCGCCATCAGCGACGTGTTAGGCAGGAACCATCCGCACGCCACGCCGGCAATCATGGGTATGCTGAAGGTGATGACGCCGAACAGCACTCCCCGACGCCAGTTATGGCGCAGGTGATACATATCTATCTCCACCCCCGCCAGGAACATGAGATACAACATTCCCAACTCGCCGAACACTTTCAAAGCGCCGTCATATTCCAGCACATTGAAGCCGTAGGGGCCAAGCGCCATTCCGGCCGCGATAAGCCCTATGATATAGGGTATCTTCAGCCTGTTGAACAGCAACGGCACCATAAGGGTTACCGCCATCACTGTCAGGACTATCGCTATCGGCTCGGTAAAGGGCAGATTCATAGTGGGGTTTGCAGAGTGAATGTGGTGAGGAGATTACAGTTTTCCGGACTTAAGGGTCGGCGTGTTTGCCGTCGTCTTGGCCCGTATGGGGCAGGTAAATTTTGAGGGTGCGCTGCGAAACAGACACACCCTCAATCTCTTCAGTTATTACAAATTGGGAGTGGGGTACATGTCTTCCCACATACGCGGATTATCCTTCAGCCAGCGGTCGAACCAGGCCATTACGGTGCGGTGCCAGAGGAGCCGTTTGTCGTAGCTGAACGAGCCTGATGTGTGGTCGCCGCCGTCAACGCTGATGAATTCCACCTGGCGCCCGAGAATGCTCAGAGCGTTGAAGAGCTGGATGCTCTCGCCTATAGGCACGTTGGTGTCGGCTGTGCCGTGGATAAGCAACAGCGGAGTGTGAATCTTGTCGGCGTTGAACAGCGAGCCTTGTTTGGTAAACAGCTCGGGGTCGGTCCAAGGATAAGACTCGGCGGCGGCTACCGAATTGTAGCTGTAGCCCCAGTAGCCTTCGCCCCAGTAAGAGGTTACGTTCGATATGCCGGCGTGGCTCATGGCGGCGGCGAAGATGTCGGTCTGAGTCAGCAGATACTGAGTCATGAAGCCGCCGTAAGAGGCGCCGAAGCAGCCAATCTTTTTGGGGTTGACGTAAGGATGCTCCTTGCAGAACAGCTTCACGCCTTCAATAATGTCGTCGGCGGTCTGTTTGCCCCATGCGTTGACGTGGCGAGCCGAGAATTCCTGACCATAGCCATACGTCCCCGAAGGATTGAGCACATACACCACATAGCCGCGCGAAGCATAGAGCTGAGGCACATAAGGATGCGTCAGAGCGTGCTGCGAAGGCGATGTGCCGCCATAGTAATAAACCAGCAGCGGGTATTTCTTATTCTGGTCAAAGTCGGGCGGCAGAGTAACGGTGCCTTCAATCAGAGTGCCGTCTTTGGCGGTGAAAGTCCACATCGACGTCTGACCCAGTTCCACCTTATTGAGCGTGGCAGCGAAGGGGTCAGCTACCATGCGCGTCTTGGCCGAGCGCTGGTTGAGGATGAAGGCGCGGCCGGCATAGTTGTCGCCCTGACCCGTGTAACTCATATAAGTGCTTTCGCGGTCACCAAGCGAGAAGTTGCCCACATTCTGAACCTCAACAGGCACCGACGTTATCTTGCCGTCGCGCGGATTGAGCTTGTAGATGGAGCGGCAGAAGCCCTCGTTCACGAGCATATAAATCATGCCGTCGTGGTGGTTCCAGTTGGCATTGGCAACGCTCGGATTGAAGTTCTTGAGCGGAGCGGTTGCCGTTTTAGTGGCCGGGTTATAGAGGAAGAGTTGAGTGTCGAAGTCGTTGGGAATGGGATGATTGCCGGCATTTACGCCAAGGTCGCCGAAGGTGCGCGGCGAGCCGAGAATCATCATCGTTTTGCCGTCGGGCGAATAGGCTGCTCCGTTCAGGAAGCCATTCTCCTTGATAAGAGTGTCAGCCTGCATATTGTCGAGGTTCAGCTCTACAAGATTGAAGGAGTAGAACGGATACTTGTTGGGCGTTTCGCGGCTGGCGATGAAGAGGATACGGCGACCGTCGGAGCTTATGTCTTGCAGCGTTGTTGTCTTGGTGCCGTAGGTGAGAGTCTGCTCCATGCCGTTCTTCAGGTCATACATGCCCAGCGAATAACGTGTGCGGTTGCCTTTTATGCGGTCATCGGGAGAGGCGTAACGGCGCAACGGAGCTGTAATCTTCTCCTCTTTCTGCTCTGAGTGGAAAATCAGATAATCCTCGTTGGGACTCCATACGAAGCTGCGTTCTGGCAGTCCTTCTGCCAACAGTGTTTCCTTGCCTGAGGGCACCTCTACTTTATACAGGTTGTAACCGTCGTCGGTGGCTGTGGTATAATAATAAGCGCAGCCTTTGGGCATCCATCCGCTAATGTTGCCGGGACGAAGCACCACACTGCCCGTCTGGTTGCCTAAAATCTCATAACGCCATTGGGTCTTTTGGTTGGCCAGACGCTTGAAATAGCGCAGCAGGGTATATTTGCCGTCGGGCGATATTGCCGTGCTGACCACTTTCTCACCCTGGTCGGTGTGAGAAAGCATATAGCGCTGTTTCAGCATCGGCGCGATGTGCAGATTCACGCCCTCCGATTTTTTGTCGGGCACCACCTGCATACGCATCACCGGAGCGGCGGCGGTGTCTGAGGCAAGTATCTTTACGGTGATTACATTGTTGATTTCCGATTCAATTTTCAGGTCGGTGGTCTTCAGCGATTTCTCATTGTTCAGAGAATCCTGCCACGTAGTCTTCGTGCCCTGCTCCTTGCCGTTGACGAGGATTGCGAAGGGCGTGTTGCACCATACTTTCAGTTTGCCGGTGAAGAAATCGGCCGGGCGTACGGTGGTCTGTGTAATGTATATTTCCTGGCCTTTGGCCGGTTTGGCGAAGGTGAAAGTGGAGTCGGCGCCCATCAGCGCTTCTGTTGAGGTGCCGCGGGTGAAGTCGGCGTCATTGCGTTGCAACAAAAGAGCGCCGGTGTCGAATTTCTTACCTTTTGTGTTGACAGTGTCGTTGCTTACGGGCTGATAGACACGCACCGCCGGACGTACTGCCAGTTTGGTTACCGTGTAGGTGGCCGCTGCCGCTCCAAGCGTGGTGAGCGCTATGATGCCCAGGGCTGTTAGTTGAGTTTTCTTTTTCATGATATGGATTCTTAAGGTAAGGAGAACCCGACAATGGCATATTGTCGGGTCCTCCCGGCTTTTTGTCAGTTAGGTATCTCGTAAGCCGGTATGTCCACCAGTTTCATCTCATATATCAGAGTGGAATACGGCTTTTTGATATTGCTTGTGGTCGAAGTGTCGTAGCCCACAAAATAGGGGATGATGACTGTGCAACTATCGCCTATGTGCATGCTGGTCAGCGCTATGGCAAACCCCTGTATGGTGTTCATGGGCTTGCATTTGTAAAGGCTGTCGCCGTATGTGGTCATGTTATACGACGAGTCCACGGCCTGCTCCAGCGTGGAGACTTTATATTTGACCAGACACGTGCTGTTGTACAGCGGCATCAGGTTTTTCTCGGTAGCCTGACGGTTGTTGTGCCAGCGCATGAGAACGAAGTCGCCGGGAGCCCAGGTGGGATGGACGGTGGTATAGACCAGCTCGCCGTTCTCTTTCAGCTCCATCATCTGTTGCACATACTCTATATTCTGTTTCCTCCATTCCTTGTAACGCTCGTTATCGTCGTCGCCCATACACGAAGTCAGTGTCAGCGATGCCGTAAGGGCCGTGAATAAAAGGATTTTGCTGAGGGTATTGCTCATAATTGCGCAGTGTTTAGGGAAATGCTGCAGGTGCATTAAAATTGTACTTCAGGAGCTTTTTCAGCACCCTCCTCGGCCTTGAACTGAGGCTTCGCGTCGAATCCGAACCAACCGGCGTAGATGTTGGTGGGGAATTTCTTGATGGAGGTGTTGTAGTCCTGCACAGCCTGCGTGTAACGGCCGCGGGCCACTGCAATCCGGTTCTCGGTGCCTTCCAGCTGAGCCTGCAGAGCCATGAAATTCTCGTTGGCCTTCAGGTCGGGATAAGCCTCCGACACGGCCAGGAGGCTTTTCAGAGCCTGACTCAGCTCGCCCTGTGCCTGCTGATATTTGGCCAGAGTCTCCTCGTTGAGGTTGTCGGCGCTGATGGTTATGCTCGTGGCGGCGGCGCGGGCCTGTGTTACCTTTTCCAGCGTCTGGCTCTCGTGCGCGGCATACCCTTTCACGGTGTTCACCAGGTTGGGGATGAGGCTGGCGCGGCGCTGATACTGGTTCTCTACCTCTGCCCAGCTCTGGTCCACAGCCTGTTGTTTCTCAACAAGCGAGTTGTAGTTGCAGCTCTGCAGATTCAGAGCAGCCACCAAAAGCACTATGGCGAGGGTGATTTTATGCAATATACTCTTCATTATTCGGCAATTTTTTGCAGCAACGAGGCCATGCTCACCTCTTTGCTTACGGTGGGTAGAATTTCTGCTATGGGCACACGGTGCTGCTCCATGGTGTCGCGGTGGCGCAGCGTTACGGTGTTGTCTTCCAGCGTCTGATGGTCAACCGTTACGCAATAGGGAGTACCTATGGCATCCTGGCGGCGATAACGTTTGCCAATGGAGTCCTTCTCGTCGATTTGAGTGTTGAAGTGCAGACGAAGGCCGTCGAGAATCTCGCGTGCCTTTTCGGGTAGTCCGTCTTTGCGCACAAGCGGCATCACAGCCACCTTCACCGGGGCCAGAGCAGCCGGCAGGTGAAGCACTACGCGCCGTTCGCCGCCCTCAAGCTGCTGGTCTTCGTAGCTTGAGCACAACACGCTCAGGAACATACGGTCAACGCCTATCGACGTCTCGATGACGTAGGGAACGTAGCTCTCGCCAAGCTCCGGGTCGAAGTATTTTATGTTCTTGCCCGAATATTTCTCATGCTGGCTGAGGTCGAAATTGGTGCGCGAGTGGATGCCCTCCACCTCCTTGAAGCCGAACGGCATCTGGAACTCAATGTCGGTGGCAGCGTTGGCGTAGTGAGCCAGTTTCTCGTGGTCGTGATAACGGTATTTCTCGTCGCCCAAGCCCAGAGCCTTGTGCCATGCCAGACGAGCCTTGCGCCAGTAGTCGAACCATTGCATCTCGTCGCCGGGCTTCACAAAGAACTGCATTTCCATCTGCTCGAACTCGCGCATACGGAAGATGAACTGACGAGCCACTATCTCGTTGCGGAAGGCCTTGCCTATCTGGGCAATGCCGAAGGGCAGCTTCATGCGACCCGTTTTCTGCACGTTGAGGTAGTTTACAAAAATGCCCTGAGCCGTTTCCGGGCGCAGATAAACCGACATGGCGCCATCGGCTGTAGAGCCCATTTCCGTGCGGAACATCAGGTTGAACTGGCGCACATCCGTCCAGTTGCGGCTGCCCGATATGGGGTCGGCTATTTCGCAGTCAATAATCAGCTGACGCAGGCCGGCCAGATCGTTGCGCTCCATGCAGTCGGCAAAACGGGCGTGAATCTCGTCGCGTTTGGCGGTGCGTTCCAGCACTCGCGGATTGGTGGCGCGGAATTGTTCCTCGTCGAACTGCTCGCCGAAGCGCTTGCGTCCCTTGGCCACCTCCTTGTCGATTTTCTCATCTATGCCGGCCAGATAATCCTCTATCAGCACATCGGCGCGATAACGTTTCTTGCTGTCGCGATTGTCGATGAGAGGGTCATTGAAGGCGTCAACATGGCCTGATGCCTTCCAGATGGTGGGATGCATGAAGATGGCCGAATCAATACCTACTATGTTGGTGTGCAGACGCGTCATGGCCTGCCACCAGTAGTTTTTGATGTTGTTTTTCATTTCTACGCCATTCTGGCCGTAGTCATACACGGCGGCCAGACCGTCGTATATCTCCGACGACGGAAATACGAAGCCATATTCTTTGGCGTGGGCAACTATAGTTTTGAAAATGTCTTCCTTGGGGGAGGCCATATTGTTTTTGTGCTGGGGTTGATGTTTGTGTCTTTACACCCGGGACCGGAGCCTGCGGGTGTGAAAACGGTTAATTATTTGCTGCCGTTGGCCAGATCCTCGTCAATGAGGATACGGCCGCAATATTCGCATACAATTATCTTCTTGTGCATCTTTATGTCGAGCTGACGCTGCGGCGGGATGCGGTTGAAACAGCCGCCGCAGGCGCTGCGCTGCACCGAGACGATGCCCAGACCGTTGCGGGCATTCTTGCGTATGCGCTTGAAGGCTTTCAGAGTGCGGTCGTCGATGAGAGGCTCAATCGTCTTGGCCTTTGCCTGCAGACTCTCCACTTCCTGACGAGTCTCGCTTACTATCTCATCAAGCTCTTTGCGTTTCTCCACCAGGATATGCTCCGAGTCGCTGAGCTGTTCGCGAGTCTTGGCAATGTCTTCGGCCTTCAGCTCCTGAGCGGCTTCGCTTTCGCGTATCTTCTTGTGGTCAAGCTCTATCTCCAGACCCTCGAACTCTATCTCCTTCTCCAGGAAATCGAACTCGCGGTTATTGCGCACATTCTTCTGCTGTTCGCGATATTTGTTGATTTTCGCCGTGCGGTCTTCTATCTCGCCCTGCAGCTTCTGAGCCTGACGTTTCAGCTCCGTCACCTCATCTTTATATTTCTGTATGCGGGTCTGATACATTGCAATTTCGTCTTCCAGGTCCTTCACCTCGTTGGGAAGTTCGCCGCGAAGCACTTTTATGCGGTCCATCTCCGAAAGGATGGTCTGGAGCAGATAGAGATCCTTAAGACGATCTTCAACCGTACGCTCTTTCTTTTCTATTTTCTTGTCGTCTGCCATTTTTATAGTTTTAGGAGAGTGTTTTTACAGGGTTAGTCTCACAGTCGGCCGTCATCACGGCCAGGTCGGGGAAGGCCTCTTCGAGTATGCTGCGCAGGAGTTTGCGGGCGCCCAATTCACTTTCAAAATGCCCAATGTCGGCCAGCAGAATCTCGCTGCCGTAGGAGTCGAAATCGTGGTATCCCAAATCACCAGTCACATACGCGTCAGCGCCGCGGGCAATGGCGTCGGTGATGAAACTTGAGCCGCTGCCGCCGCACACTGCCACACGCCGAATTACAATCTTGGGCGTGGTGGCCGAATAGCGCAGCGCCTTCACGCCGAACACCTTCTGCAGCTGGCGCAGAAACTCCAGTACCGGCACCGGCGCCGGCATCTCGCCTATGGTGCCCAATCCGGTGGACGCACCCGGCGCGGTGGGCACCAGCGGCTCCACATCCGTCATCCCCAATGCCTGCGCTATGTCGGCGCTCACACCCTCGGCTGTGGAGTCGAGATTAGTGTGTGCCGCATAGAGGGATATGTTGTGGCGGATGGCCTGCACAGCTATGCGCTCCGTGGCCGTGGCGTCGCTGATGCGCTTGAGGCCCCGAAACAACAGCGGGTGATGACTCACTATGAGGTTGCAGCCGCGCTCTATGGCTTCATTCACTATGGCCTCGGTGGGTGTCAGACACACTAACACCGAATCCACACTGTTGCCTTCGCGGCCTATCTGCAGACCGCTGTTGTCGTAGCTTTCCTGCAGACACAGCGGCGCGGCGGCCTCAATGGCGGTTGCTATTTCTTTTACTGTTGGCAATTTCCCGGTTTGTTATGCTTATGGTTGGTGTTATGCTTCCTTTTCCGGTTCCACCACCTTGAGGTGCAGCTCGTCGAGCTGAGCCTGGTCAATGGTAGAGGGCGACTCGTTCATGGTGTCGCGCCCCGAATTGTTTTTGGGGAAGGCAATGGTGTCGCGTATGGAGTCGAGTCCTGCCAGGATGCTCACAAAGCGGTCGAAGCCCAGTGCCAGACCACCGTGAGGCGGTGCGCCATACTGGAAGGCATCCATCAGGAAGCCGAACTGTTCGTGAGCCCTTTCGGGGGTAAAGCCAAGCAGCTCGAACATAGTGTCCTGCAGCTTGCTGTCGTGGATACGTATTGAGCCGCCTCCAAGCTCCGTGCCGTTCACCACAATGTCGTAGGCAGTGGCGCGTACGGCACCCGTGTCGCTGTGCAGCAGAGGTATGTCATCGGGGTTGGGCGAGGTGAAGGGATGGTGCATGGCGTAATAACGCTGCGTTTCGTCATCCCATTCAAACAGCGGGAAATCTATCACCCACAGCGGAGCGAACTTGTCTTTCGGCCGCAGACCCAGACGGTTGCCCATTTCCAGACGCAGGTCGCAGAGCTGTTTGCGCGTCTTCATGGCGTCGCCGCTGAGAATCAGCATCAGGTCGCCTTCTTTGGCACCCATGCGGTCGGCCCATTCGCACAGCTGCTCCTCTGTGAAGAACTTGCCCACGCTGCTCTTTATGGCGCCTCCGTTTTCCACTTTTACCCAGACAAGGCCTTTGGCTCCTGTCTGCGGCCGTTTCACAAACTCCGTGAGCTGGTCAAGCTGCTTGCGCGTGTAAGATGCGCAGCCGGGGGCGCAGATGCCCACCGTAAGCTCGGCCTCGTCCATCACCTTGAAGCCTTTGCCCTTCACCAGGTCGGTAAGCTCCACAAACGTCATGCCGAACCGCAGGTCGGGTTTGTCGCTGCCATAGAGCTTCATGGCATCTTGCCAGGTCATGCGCAGGAAAGGCTCGGTGAAGTCTATGTTCTTGACATATTTGAAGATATGCTTCACCAGACCCTCGAACATCTCAATCACATCGTCCTGCTCCACAAAGCTCATCTCGCAGTCAATCTGCGTGAACTCCGGCTGACGGTCGGAGCGCAGGTCTTCGTCGCGGAAGCACTTGGCAATCTGGAAATAACGGTCATAGCCGCTCACCATCAGCAGCTGCTTGAAGAGCTGCGGGCTCTGCGGCAGCGCGTAAAACTCGCCGGGGTTCATGCGCGACGGCACCACGAAGTCGCGGGCACCCTCGGGCGTGGATTTCACCAGAATCGGCGTCTCAATCTCCAGGAAGCCGTTTTGGTCAAGGTAACGGCGAATCTCGAATGCCATGCGGTGACGCAGCTCCAGGTTGCGGTGCAGATTGGCGCGCCGCAGATCCAGATAACGGTAACGCATACGCAGGTCGTCGCCGCCGTCGGTGTCCTCCTCAATGGTGAAGGGAGGCAGCTTGCTGGGGCTCAGCACCTTGAAGTCGGTGGCTATCAGCTCTATCTCGCCCGTAGCAAGATGCGGGTTCTTGGAATACCGTTCGCTTACTTCGCCCTCTATCTGCACCACATATTCGCGTCCGAGCTTGTTGGCGCGTTCGCAGAGAGCAGCGTCGGTTTCGTTGTTAAATACTATCTGGGTTATACCGTAACGGTCTCGCAGATCTATGAAGGTCATACCGCCCATATTGCGGATTCGTTGCACCCATCCTGCCAGTGTTACTTTTTGGCCGGCATCCTTAAGACGGAGTTCGCCGCAGGTATTGCTTCTGTACATTTGTCAGGTAATTTTTGGAATTGCAAAGTTACAAATTTTTTTGCACGTGTACAACTCTTAAGTGGCTGCAATCCAACGGCGTTGACTCTGACTCACACCAACTACACCTGAGGGGCTTTGATTTTCTTTATAATTGTTAAATTTAACATTCCAAAAGTTAAAATTATACAACGTTGGGGTCGCACTTTTTTAGCTTAAGCGCTGATAATCAGCAATTATGGTATTTTTGGCCGGTATAACGGAGAAAATGAACCTTATACGCCGCAGGGGTGTTTTGTCGTTGAATAAGCAGAAAAAATACACCAAGAGAAAATGAAAAAGACACTCCGTTTACTCCCCGCGCTGCTTCTGTGCATCCTGTTCGGCATCTCTTTCGTGGCTTGTGGCGACGATGACGATGATGAGGAAATTACCAATGTTGACCGTTTGCCCTCAAACGCTCAGGTATTCCTGAAGACTTACTTCGTTGATTACGAGGTAGTTAAGGTGATTAAAGACGTTACCACGCCTGTGGAATATGAGGTATGGTTCCGTGGCGGCGGCAAAATCAAATTCAACGATTCTGGCGACTGGCAGGAAGTGGAAGGCGACATGAACCGCGCCGTTCCCACAGGCTTCTATCCCGCAAGCATCGACACATACGTAGCTGCCAATTATGCAGGTCAGTACATTCACGAAATCGACCTCAAGACCTACGGCTTTGACGTGGATTTGAGCAGCGGCATCGATTTGATTTTCGACGCTCAGGGCAACTTCGTCCGCGTCGACAAATAAGGCTTACAACCTACGTAAGATAAACCCAAGCGAGGCTGTGCCGGACTTCCCGGCGCAGCCTTAATTGTTTTTCAATACGAGGGGAGAATGCAGACCTTGCCCTCCTTGGTGAGGTAAATGGACGACAAATCGCAGCAAGATACACTTTTCACGCCATCGGCCACCTTTTCCGGCTTGGCGATCAGATAAGATTTCGTCAGACTGCATTGGCCATTCTGATTGTTACCCCAACCAAACAGTTGACCGGTGTTGAGTACGGCCATACTGTAGTTGTTGCCGGCTGAAACCTGACTGACATTGTCCAGAATCTTCACAGGCAGCTCACGGTTTTTAGAGGTGCCGTCGCCAAGCTGACAGCTTTCGTTGTCACCCCAAGCCCACAGCGAGCCATCGTTGCGGATCGCCATGGCATGGGCAGCGCCTGCCGACACTTGACGCACATTGTCCAGAATCCTGATGGGGCGGGGACTCTCGTCGGTGGTGCCGTTTCCCAGCTGACCGCTTTCGTTATGACCCCAGCCCCAGAGCGAGCCGTCGTTGCGAACCACCATGATGAACTGTAAGCCGGCAGACGCCTGACGCACGTTATCCATCATGCGCACCGGGTGAGTGGAGTGTTTATCCCAATTGTCTTCTCCATTGGAAGAGGGCCAGTCGACTACGTCGCGTCCCCATGCATAAAGTGTTCCGTCGATACCCACAGCCAGAGAATATGATTCGCCGGCAGCGGCCTGCTTCACATTCTCCATGATTATGACAGGTTTCTGACTGCTTGTTTTGGTGCCGTTGCCAAGTTGGCCGAAGTCATTCTTTCCCCAGGCCCAAAGGGTGCCGTTTTCGTCCACCGCAAGGACATGGGTTTTACTTGCAGACACCTGCTGAATATGATGCAGAATCTTCACCGGCCGCTCACGGTATGTAGTGCTGCCGTCGCCAAGCAAGCCGTCGTTTTGTCCCCATCCCCACAGAGTGCCCTCTTCGTCAATCTTGAAAAACAGGGCGTTGCTGCCCGCTTCCACAGCCTGCGCTCGTGAAAAATCGGCTATAAACAACAGATACCACGCAGCAATGGCTGCCACAACAAGGAATGTAATGGCGGCAGGCAGCACAAATCTGCGGCGCCGCTTTGACCCGTTCTGGCTCTCAATATTCACTGCCTGAGCCGGCGTATATACGGCTGATGTGTCTTGATTATTCTTTTGCATATTACAAAAAAATGAGGAGAGCTTGTGTAAAGAGAGAGGGGGAGGAGGGGAGGCTATGACTCGGCGTCGGGCAGACGGAAGATGGAGAAGTTCACGGAGCCGTAAACCCGATGCTGGTCAAAGTGCGGAAAGTCTGAAAAATCGTAGGCTTTGGAGTGCTCGAGAATGAAAATGCCCCCCGGCTTAATAAGGTTGGAGCCGAGTACCCTTTCAGGCACTTCTTTGAAGAATTCCAGGTCGTAAGGCGGGTCGGCAAACACCACGTCGAAGCTCTCTTTGCAGTTGGCGATGAAGCGGAAAACGTCGGAATGAACCACATGGAAGGCCGGGTCATGGAGGGTGCTTTGCAGGCTTTTCAGAAACGATGTCTGCACCCGTGCCTTCTCCACAGCCGTTACAGAGCTGCAGCCGCGCGACATAAATTCCAGACTTATGGCTCCCGTACCGGCAAACAGGTCGAGGGCACTCTTGTCTTCAAGGTCAATCAGATTTTCAAGTACGTTGAAGATATTTTCGCGGGCAAAGTCGGTGGTGGGACGTGCGGTTATATTCTTCGGCACATCGAAGCGACGTTTGCCATATTTGCCACGTATTATTCTCATTCTTTTTTTTCAGGAGTTAAAAGCCAACAGCACTGGCGTGGGGACTTTCTCGGCGTTCTCCATTCCGGGCAGCAGGCTGAGGCTTACATAGTTGAGATGGCGGCGCATCAGAGGCATCACCTCGCGCCTCATATCGGCATTTCCCGATACGTTGAGCTCTCCGCGGTCGGTGCCCAAGTCCAATTGCTGCCACAGCGCGAAGATGAAGTAAGCGGCATCTTCGGGCGTGTCTGCCTGATGCGACGACGCATGAAGCAGGCGCGTGCCGTTGAATGCCATGAGATGCAACAGCGGCGAGTCGAGGTCGGCATACACGCGTATGCGTCCCGGGGCCGAACGGTCGGCGCTGAACCATTGCGCCAACGGCTC
>FR897796.1:19115-29962 GCA_000437495.1 Prevotella sp. CAG:485 | reverse complement strand
GTGCTTCCACACCCGCAAACGTGCGACCAAGAAAGGCCCTCAATCCGGTGCAGAGGCTGAAAGCTATCACGGCGTCGCCGAGAGGACGTGTGAAGATGTCGCCCGGAGCCACATCGTAAAACCGCTTCATGGCCTCCTCAATGAGTTGCCTCGGCGCTTCGGGCGGAAAAAGGAGTTGCTGCGGGGTGTCGAGCAGCAGCCGGCAGTCGTAGTCTTCAAGCAGCAGGCTGTTGTCGTAAACGGCGTTTTCTATTTGCTTGAGCGTCTGTTCGGGCTGCGGAGTCCATGTCGACGTTATGGCAAGCACAGGAGCCTCCGTGCGTGTGCCGTAAGGCTCAAACCATGCCTGCAGCCGCCCGGCTCCTAAAGTGAGGATAAGATTATAGCGCCGCGGGTCTGCATAGCGTTTTAATTCTTCGTTGGTCATCTTAATCAGAATCAAGTTTCACTTTGCAGCTGCTGTTTTTCTCTACAGTTACCTTCTTTGCGTGAAATTTCGTTGCATATATCTCGCCACCGGTGGATGCCGTGAAGAGAGCTCTTGAGGCTTTGCCCTCCAACGTTGCCGACGCATAGGTGCTTACCACCGATCGGAAAGTTTTGCACTGTATGCTCCTCAGCGTGCTTGTGGCGGAGGATGTTGATGTCAGTTCCACCACATCGGCATTCAGGTCATTCACCGTCAGCGTGCCTGTCGACGAGGCCGTTACCGTGGCAAAGCCGTTGTCCGAGCAGTTCAGCATTCCCGTAATGTCTACCGTAGCGCTGCTCTGGCTGCTTATCTGTGCCGTTGAGGTGGTAACGGTGCCTATTTTAGTTTCCGAGGCGCTGGAGCAGGTGAGCCGGCAGAGAGGGGCCGACAGAGTCTGTGCCGAAAACTCCGAAGCCGAGTTGGTGCGGATGTCGCAGTTTTTGTCACACAGCACCGTGGTGATTTTAAATTCCGAGGCCGAATAGAGGTCTATGATGAAGTCGTTTGCCTCAACCCTGTCAATCTTCAACTCCGAGGCAGACATGGACGTGGCCCTGAACTGGTCGCACTTTACCACAGGCGCCCGGAATTCACTGGCTGTTGACAGGTCAAGCGAAAAATCGTTGCGAGTGATGAGGGGCTTGGAGGTGGTGAACGATGCGCTCATCTTCAGAGTTACCCCCTGAAGGTCGGGTGTGGAGCAATAAATCTTTACATCACAGTCGTCGCGGTTGATATTCCTCCGGCTATATCTGTCTTTGCGCGAATAAGACAGAGTGAGCACTCCGTTGCGGTTTATCACCTTGACGTTCTTCACCACATTCTGTGAACCGGTGATTTTTATGTCGCCCGCTTTGCCGGGCTTGAAAATCAGCTCTATGGGACCTTCGCAGACAACTGAGTGAAAAGAACCGACCTTCTTTACCGTGCGGCGCGTTGAGCGGTCGTCTGATTTTTCGGTCTCCTCTTCCTCCACACAGTCGTTTTCAATAATCACGGTGGTGTTGCCCCGGTGGGTCACGCTCCTTGTTTTGCGGGCAAAGACAAAGTAGGGCACAGCGGCCATTATCGCCACTGCTAAACATATATGTATGATCCTCGATTTTTTCATTTTATCGGAAATGCTTTATATGTTTATGACGACAAAGTTACTAATTAATTACAGCAATGACAAATAATCGGCGAAAAATTCGTAACTTTGCGGCCTGATAGAATATGTGCGCGTTTTACATGATAGAAGCGCGGACGCAGAGAAAACATTTTTAAGCTTATGAAAGCATACGTTTTTCCCGGACAGGGTGCCCAGTTTACAGGTATGGGTAAAGAACTCTACGAGAATAATCCGCAGGCCAGAGAACTGATGGAGAATGCCAACGAGGTATTGGGTTTCCGCATCACAGACATTATGTTCGAGGGTAGCGAAGAGGACCTGAAGCAGACCAAGGTGACGCAGCCTGCCGTGTTCCTCCACAGCGTTGTTCTGGCTCTCACCGACCCGGATTTCGCCCCCGACATGACGGCGGGCCACAGCCTCGGTGAATTTTCGGCCATGGTAGCCGCCGGAGCCTTGAGCTTTGAATCGGCTCTGAAGCTGGTGAGCGCCCGCGCTCAGGCCATGCAGAAAGCCTGCGAGATGGAGCCGTCGACAATGGCTGCCGTGCTTGCCCTGCCCGACGAGAAGGTGGAAGAGATATGCAGCGAGGTGCCCGGTTGCGTGGCAGCCGCCAACTACAACTGTCCCGGCCAGGTGGTCATTTCCGGTTCTGTAGCCGCCATTGACGCTGCCTGCGAGAAGATGCTCGCCGCCGGTGCCAAGCGCGCCATGAAGCTCAAAGTGGGCGGTGCCTTCCACAGCCCCCTCATGGAGCCGGCACGCGTTGAGCTGGCCGAAGCCATTGAGAACACCGAGTTCATGCAGCCGCGCTGTCCCATTTACCAGAACGTGGATGCCAAGCCTCATACCGACCCAGCCGAAATCAAGGCAAACCTCATCAAGCAGCTCACCTCTCCGGTGCGCTGGACTCAGAGCGTGAAGCAGATGATTGCCGACGGTGCCACGGAGTTTGTGGAGTTAGGTCCCGGCAAGGTGCTTCAGGGCCTGATTCGCAAAATTGACCGCAACGTTGAGGCCGAAAGCCGTCAGTAAGATGAACGTAGCTATTGTAGGAGCCAGCGGCGCCGTAGGTCAGGAGCTGCTGCGGGTGCTCGATGAGCAGAACTTCCCGGTCGACAGCCTGCGTCTGTTCGGCTCCAAGCGCAGCGCTGGCCGCTCGTATGCCTTCCGAGGCAATGAATATGTTGTGGAGGAACTCACCGACAATCCGGAACTCTTTGAGGGTGTGGACATTGCCTTCACTTCCGCCGGCGCTTCTGTGTCGAAGAAATATGCATCTGTCATCACTGCCCGCGGCGCTGTGATGATTGACAACTCATCGGCTTTCCGCATGGATGCCGATGTGCCTTTGGTTGTGCCGGAAGTGAATGCCGAGGATGCCCTCGACCGCCCGCGCAACATCATCGGCAACCCCAACTGCACCACAATTCAGATGATGGTGGCTTTGGCCCCCATACACCGTCTCAGCCCCATAGAGGCAATTCATGTGGCCACCTATCAGGCAGCTTCGGGCGCCGGTGCCACAGGCATGGCCGAACTGGAGCAGCAAATCACCGATTATGCCGCCGGCCGCGAAATTAAAGTGCAGAAATTCCAGGCTCAGCTGCTCGGCAACCTCATCCCTCAGGTGGATGTCTTCCTCGACAACGACTATACCAACGAGGAGATGAAGATGGAGCGCGAGAGCCGCAAGATTCTCCATGCCCCCGAGCTGAAAGTGTCGGCAATGTGTGTGCGTGTCCCTGTTATGCGGGCTCACAGCGAAGCCGTTTGGGTGCGCACTGCCGAGCCGCTGGAAGTGGCAGACGTGCGCAACGCTATGGCCAAGGCTCCCGGATTGGTAGTGGTTGACGACCCGGCACAGGGCCGTTATCCCATGCCGCTGCACAGCGCAGGCCTTGACCCCGTGTATGTGGGCCGTCTGCGTCGCGACCTCACCGACCCCCGCGGACTGACACTCTGGGTGGTGGCCGACCAGATTAAGAAAGGTGCCGCGCTCAATGCCGTGCAGATAGCTCAGTATCTGCTTGAAAAAGGCAGCGTGAAAGCCTGAACACAAAACCTCATATCACATCCGGCAATGCCTGCAAACTTTTGGGCGTTGCCGGTTGTTTCTTAAAAAAGATTAAAACTATGAAACGCATAATATTGCTTTTAGGCATTCTTGCACTGAGCATTGGCGCGGCAACGGCTCAGAACTCGTTGCCTGCTCCCGGCTCGGGTTCCATAACACCTCCCGCCGGAGGCTACGGCGGCGGTTACGGCCCCGGTCCGGTGGCTCCTCCGCCACCCCCTGCATGGGGCTCTCCCTGGGATTACGGATGGAACGGATACTACGGCTATAACCCTTACACCACGGTTTATGTGTCGCCCACATATCAGGATAACGGCAAGGTAAATGTGGTTGGTGTGGGCTATGACGACGAAGGCGTTTGGCGCACGGTGCCCATGTCTGTGGAATATAACTACAACGGCACGCGTTACAGCGCTACTGTGCTGACCGCCTGGGATCCGTGGACCGATTCCTGGAACACAAACCTCGATGTGCCGGCCATAAACACCTCTTATACCCTTAACGGGCAGAGTTACGAGTTTTATGTGGTGCTGAGCACAGGCACTTATTACTTCAACCTCTGATTCAACCTCTGAAAAGACCATACCTGAAGTTCCGGTAACGACCGGGTTTTTCAGCGAAAAAGCAACAAAAAGGCGGCACTGTGTGAAGAATTTACACAGGTCGCTTTTTTTTGTTACCTTTGCAGTCGGAATGAGGCTGATAAAGAGACTTCACTGGCTGGTGCTGAAAAGCTTCCTGCCGCTGTTCGCGATGACGTTCTTCATCGTGCTTTTTATCGTGCTCATGCAGTTCCTGTGGAAGTATGTAGACGAATTGGTGGGCAAAGGGCTTGAAATTTCGGTCATTGCCGAGCTGTTCTTCTATGCCGCCGTGAGCATGGTGCCCATGTCGCTGCCGTTGGCGATTCTGCTGGCGTCGCTGATGACGTTCGGCAATTTCGGCGAGAAATTCGAGCTGACGGCCATGAAGGCTTCGGGCATAAGTCTGCTGCGTGTGATGATGCCCCTCATTATTTTGGTAAGCAGCATCAGCGTGGGGGCATTCTTCTTTCAGAACGATGTGCTGCCGCGCGCGCAGGTGAAGATGTGGACGCTCCTCTTCTCCATAAAGCAGAAATCGCCCGAAACGGAAATCATACCCGGCGTCTTCAACTCGCAGATTCCCAACTACAACGTCTTCGTAAAAGACAAGGACCAGAACACGGGTATGCTGCGCGGCGTGATGATTTATGGCGTGAGCGGCGGCGGCGCAAACGCCACTATCCTTGTGGCCGACAGCGCTCATCTCTCGCTGACAAAAGACCGGCGTTATATGTTCCTGCATCTCTTCAACGGCGAACAGTTTGAGAACCTGCGCGAGCAGCTCCCCGGCGACCGCAATGTGCCCTTCCGCCGCGAGGAATTCCTTGATAAGCAGGTGCTTATACCCTTTGACGTGAATTTCAATCGCCTCGACGACGACCAGATGCGCAAGCAATATGTGGGCAAGAACATCAGCGAACTGCGTCAGACAATCGACTCGGTGTCGGCCAAGGTCGATTCCGTGGGCGATGTCTATGCCGTGGAACTGCAGATGCTGCGCTACGGCGGGTTGACAAAAGATATAGAACGCGGCACCAACAAGCCCATGCCTTACCGGCCTGTTGCCATGCCTGCCAAGGTGCCTGACCTCGACTCTATTCTGGCGGCCATGCCGGCCAATCAGGCTTCCGATTTGCTTCAGACGGCCCGCCGCTCGGCGTTGCTCAAGGCCGATGAATACGAGTTCAAATCGCTCAATATGGCAGAAGAGAACAAGTCCATTCGCCGCCATCAGATAGAGCTGATAAAGAAATTCACCCTGTCTGTGGCCTGCCTTATTTTCTTCTTCATCGGAGCTCCCCTGGGTGCTATTATCCGCAAAGGCGGCATCGGCACTCCGCTGGTCATCTCCGTGTTGCTCTTCCTGGTCTATTACATCATCGACAACACCGGCTACAAGATGGCGCGGGACGGCCGTTGGCCCGTATATGTGGGTATGTGGATAAGTACTGCGGTGCTGGCCCCCTTGGGCATCTTCGCCACCTATAAGGCCATGAACGACTCCGTGCTCTTCTCCAAGGATGCCTACATGCACCTTCTGCGCCGCATCTTCGGTCTGCGGCAGAAGCGCGGCAGCGCCTTCAAGGAGGTGATTATCAACGACATAGACGCAACTCTGGCTTTGCAGATGATAAATCGTCTCGATGCCGGCGCAAATGCCATTTTGCGGCGCGTGGCCAAGCCTATGGGCTATATACGCTACTGGTTTAGCGGTGTCAATAACAACACCGTGAAGAGGGTGGCTTTGCAAACGGATATGCTCTTTGACTATCTCAGCGACAGCCGCGATGCCCATTTGGTACGTCTGCTCAGCAACTATCCCATCATCACGAGTCTGTGGCTTTACCGACCCGCTCCGAGGCGCTGGATGGCCTGGACGGCAGTGATTTGCTTCCCCATTGGCGTGCCGGTGTGGATTTTCGGCAATGTGGCGCTGAGGCGTCTGCGTACCGAGATGAAAGCCATTAAGACAACCGACGAAAGTATCAGAAATATCCTTCTCAATAATCCATGAAACACCTTATCCTCCTCCTCGTTGTGCTGCTCAACGCAATAGCCGCCTCGGCAGCTTGTACTCCCGACGATTATGACCGCCGTCAGGCGGAGAACTATATGCGCGAAGCTGAGTATTACAGAAAAAAAGCCGACTCATACCGCCGCGAGGCCGATTACTACATGAAGAAGGCCGAAAGCTATCAGCGCGAGGCGGCTTACTACACTCGCAGAGGTGATGCCGACCGTGCCAAATACTATCTGCGCCAGGCTGACCGCGCCATGGACAACTACAAGACGCAGATGCGCTATGCCAAGAATGCTGATGAGAAAGCGGCCGATTACCTGCGCCGAGCCTCCGACAGGCTGCGACGATAAACCGCTCGCTCCTTTGATGCTCTCCCCTCAATTCTTATAATTTTTATAAATCTTATAATTTCTATGTATTTTTATAGCTCTGAAGATATTCTGGCCGTCCTGATGCAGCAAGAAAATGCCGCCCAGCGCCAAGTTCTCACCCGCTTTTTCAAATGCGGCAAAGGTGAGTATGGCGAAGGCGACCGCTTTCTCGGGCTGAAAGTGCCGCAGACACGCGCTATTGTGAAGATGGCCCGGCTGAGGGTGGTGCCCGAAGAGATTGAGAAGCTGCTTCATTCGCCATGGCATGAGGTGCGTCTTTGCGGCTTTTTGCTGCTTGTGGAGGAGATGAAGCATGCCATTCCAGGCAAGAGGAAAGACCCGACAGAGGGGGCCGAACAACGCGGCAAAATAGCGGAGTTTTACCTCCGGCATGCCCGCAAGGCCAACAATTGGGATTTGGTGGATTTGTCGTGCCCGCACATCATCGGTCAGTGGCTTCTTTATCCACAGGCCGACGGCCAACTCCCTTCATCACAGATACTTGACCGCCTGGCCGCAAGCGATAACCTGTGGGAGCAGCGCATTGCCATTGTCTCCACACTGGCGCTGATACGGGCTGACCGGTTTGACGAGACGCTGCGCATATCGCGCCTACTGCTCAGTCATCCGCACGATTTGATACACAAAGCCATCGGCTGGATGCTCCGAGAGCTTGGCAAGCACGATTCCGACCTGCTGCGCACCTTCCTTGCCGACCATTACTCCGACCTGCCGCGCACCACCCTCCGTTACGCCATAGAGCGCTTCACCCCTTCCGAACGCCTCTCCTGGCTCCGCAAAAAGCGTTGATATTACTGTAAACTAAAAGTTAAAACGAATGAATGTGACAGGAACAAAAGTAACTCTTATATCCGGCGAAGCAATGGAAAAGTTTGTGATTCCTATTCCTCCAATCTTCACACCTCTCTCAGCATGAACGGCTTTCTCACTCAAGGTGGCGGATACCGTAATCTCAGGGTATATCAGCTGTCGGAAATAATATATGACCTGACGGTGATTTTTTCAGAAAAGTGGGTGGCTACGGGTAGCAGAACACGCGACCAAATGGTTCAGGCAGCCCGTAGCGGCAAACAGAATATCGCCGAAGGGAGTGCGGCGTCAACTACCTCGCGAGAAACGGAAATCAAGCTCACTAATGTGGCCAAAGCATCGCTCGAAGAGTTGTTGCTTGACTACGAGTATTATCTCCGGCAAAACTCTTTGCCTCAATGGAACAAGGAGCATCCTCGCACACATCGGCTGCGGGCTTATCTCAAAAGCGACAACTTTATGAATGCTCCCATGCGTTTCGCCAACTCAATGAATGTAGAAGAATTTTGCAATCTCTGCATCACCCTGATTAATCAGGCTACCTTTATGCTGCGGCGCCTGCTTGAACGGCAACAGCAGCAGTTTCTGGAGAACGGCGGCATAAGAGAGCAAATGTACCGGGCAAGAACAGAATATCGTAGCGGCCGATGCCCCCGGAGCAATCAAAAGACTCAGACAGGTCAGCCAAGTCAGACAGGTCAGACTGATTCCCAAAACAAAAAGCTATGACACAATACGATCTTATTTCCGAGAATCCTGAATCGACAGCCATTGCCGAGTTCGAGGCCGGGTATCGCAGTGTGCCACAATAACAATGCGAGGCTGAAATGGAGGCCGACTTCATCCGTCAACTCAACATGAGTGTAGACAAAGTGCTTGCTTTGGCACAGACAATTGTAACGATACAAATCACTCTGCCGCAAAACAAGCAGACAATCAGCAAACCAATGTTGCTGAAGCGCCATCAGCGTATCTTGCCTCTTTTCTGAATATTACCCAAACTCATCTCAACCGACTTCGGAAAAATATCTGACAAACAGTGCTTTTCAACATTTGTTGAAGTCTGTAGTCACAAGGATATGTACTTTTGCGTCATACAATTAAATTGCTATGAAGATGAAAAGAACAATCGTATTAACATGCGCTTTACTGAGCGTTGTATCTGCAAATGCACAAACCGCGACTAATGACACGGTAACCACGCATGAACTTCAAGAAGTGGTGATAGAAGCTCCCAAAGTAATCCGCAAGGCGGACAAGGACGTATATCATCCGTCAAAGAGTGCTGTCGATAATTCCAAGAACGGTATGCAGCTCCTCAATAACCTGATGATACCGTCGCTTTCGGTGAGTGACGCTCTCGGCAGTATCACAGCCGCTGGACAATCTGTGCAGGTTCGGATAAATGGTCGCACGGCAACCATAGACCAAGTACGGGCATTATTGCCCGAGACAATTAAGCGGGTAGAATGGATGGATAATCCGGGTCTCAGATACGGCGGAGCAAACTATGTGCTCAACTTCATTGTCGCCAATCCCACGCTCGGTGGTTCTTTGCAGGTATACGCTCGTCCGGCATTGAATACAGCTTGGGGATTCTATATGGCTGACGCAAAATTCAACTTCGGCAAATCGCAGTTTGAAATAGGCACAAACTACAAGCTTACCAACAATATAAAGACCCATCGGGATTATACAGAGACCTTCACATATCCGAATGGCAATACCATAACGCGAAAAGAGACTTCACGTGGAGGAACGATGGACAATACCATGGGTAATCTCTGGACATCATACAATTATATCAAGCCCGACACAACGGTGTTTGTCGCTGAATTCTCGATGCACAAGGATTTCCCAGGTAAAGTTCTTTACAACGGGCTGCTTTCGCTAAGCGACGGCACAGATGACATCCTTCTCACCGATTCTCACGGTGATAAAGGAACAACTCCATCATTGTCCATTTATCTTCAACAGCATTTTGCTCATAAACAGATGCTTGTGGTCGATTTCAGTTCATCGTTCTATTTCGGCCGCACATTCTCAGATTATATTGAGCAAAAGCATACCTCCTCTATTCCCCCATATCTGACAGACATCCATACCAATATTAAAGACAGGAATCAGGCATACGGAATTGAGGCTGACTATATAAAGAACTGGCGTAGTTCCCGGTTCACGGCAGGTGTGTCATATACAGCCAACCGCAACCGTTCCGAGTATGAGAATCTTGGCGGAGAGATATTCCATCAGCGTCAGGACAAGGTTTATTTTTTTGCCGAATATTTCCGGCGTTTCGGCAAATGGTCTGCAACCGCAGGAATCGGCGCACAGTACACAGATTTCCTTTTCAGAGAATCAAACCGGGGCAACCATTCGTGGAGCGCACGTCCTCAGGCAACAATCACATATTCGCCGAATCAGAATCACAATTTTCGTCTTAACTTTACCTCATGGCAATCCACCCCTTCACTCTCTGAGACAAATGTTGTGCCTCAGCAGCTTGACGGATTCCAATGGAGGGTCGGCAATCAGAACCTTAAGACAGCCAACTCATATATGCTTACCTTCCGCTATGGATTCAACCTGCCGAGGGTAAACGGCTCTTTCGGCATACGCGCCTTCACATCGCCTAATGCCATAACACCTCTGCTTGAATGGAGCGACAACCGTCTTATCACAACATACGAGAACAGCCGTGGATTGAAAAACCTTTCATTCTTCCTCGCTCCACAGATTGAGATAATTCCGCAATGGCTTACAGTGAGCGGATATGTCCAATACCGGATGGAGCGTATGAAAGGCAAGGACTATGCCATCAACCATAACGGTTGGAGCGGTAACGCCTCATTACAGCTTTCCCATTGGGGATTTGTCCTCAGTGCCGAATACCGTTATGCGCAACGCGATTTGTGGGGTCAGAAAATCAGATGGGGCGAGGACTTGAATGCCATAGCCCTTGATTACAATTGGAAAGACTGGCAGTTTGGTGCAGGTATAATAATGCCGTTCGGGAAATTTGACCAGGGTTCAAAATCGCTCAGCAAGTGGAATACCAACGAGCAGCACATGCGGCTTGATATGTGTATACCATTTGTTACGGTATCGTGGAATCTTCAGTGGGGACGGCAGAAGCGAGGTGTGCAGAAAATCATCAATGCAGATGCCAATACAGACCGCTCAACTGCCGGAGGAAGATAAGAATCTCTGTTGATTGAAATCCGGTAGATTGGGGTATTTTCAGTGTTGCCTCGGCAATGCGGCTTGAAAATCCCCCCGAGCCTGCGCCCCCGGCGTAAACATTTTTATTTCATGGGTGATAACTGACGGCGTTGTTTATGCATAACGCACAAAAAGACAGTCCACGGCTGACACGTCGGG
>FR897796.1:0-19100 GCA_000437495.1 Prevotella sp. CAG:485 | reverse complement strand
CTGACACGTCGGGTCAGCCGTGGACTGTAAATATGTATCAGGTATCAATCTGTTTAGATTGTTCGGATATGGTTTATTTCCCTATGGGTGCTCGCGGAGGGATGCCACGCATTTATTCCCACTCGATTGTCGACGGCGGCTTGGAGGAGATGTCGTAGACTACGCGGTTGACGCCGCGCACGCGGCGGATGATGGCATTGGAGACTTCGGCGAGGAAGTCGTGGGGGAGCGGTGTCCAGGTGGCCGTCATGCCGTCGGTGGAGTTGACAGCCCTCAGAGCTACTACATTCTCGTAGGTGCGTTCGTCGCCCATGACGCCAACGCTGCGGATGGGCAGAAGCACCACTCCGGCCTGCCATACCTTGTCGTAGAGGTCATGGTCGCGGAGCCCCTGGATGAAGATGTTGTCTGCTTCCTGCAGTATGCGCACCTTCTCGGCGGTTATCTCGCCCAGGATTCTCACTCCCAGGCCGGGACCGGGGAAGGGATGGCGGCTGATGAAGCGGTCGGGGATGTTGAGGGCGCGTCCCACACGGCGCACTTCGTCTTTGAAAAGAAGACGCAGCGGCTCCACGAGCTTGAGGTTCATCTTCTCGGGCAGACCGCCCACGTTATGGTGGCTCTTTATGGTCATGCCCGTGATGGAGAGCGATTCAATGACGTCGGGGTAAATGGTGCCCTGAGCCAGCCATTTGATGTTGGAGAGCTTGTGAGCTTCGCGGTCGAAAATGTCGATGAAGCCCTTGCCTATCACCTTGCGTTTACGCTCCGGATCGGTAACGCCGCTGAGAGCCTGATAGAAATCATCCTTGGCGTCTACGCCAATCACATTCAGACCCAGACGAGTGTAGTCTTCCATCACCTGGCTGAACTCGTTGAGACGCAGCAGACCATTGTCAACGAAGATGCAGGTGAGGCGGTTACCGATGGCTTTGTTGAGCAGTACGGCCGCCACGGTGGAGTCTACGCCGCCGCTGAGGGCCAGCACCACATTGTCGTCGCCGAGTTTGGCACGCAGGTCAGCCACTGTGCTTTCAATAAAGCTGTCGGGCGTCCATGAGCATTTGCTGCCGCAGATATGCTGCACGAAGTTGCGCAGAAGCACCATGCCGTCCTGGCTGTGATAGACTTCCGGATGGAACTGTACGCCCCAGGTCTGCTCGCCGCGGATGTTGAAGGCAGCCTCGCGCACATCGGCCGTCGAGGCCACACGTTGCAGCTCGGCGGGCACCGAGGTGATGGTGTCGCCGTGGCTCATCCACACCACCGAGCCCTGACGCACGCCTTCCATAAGTGGGTCGGCGGCATCTACGAAGGTGAGGTTTGCTTTGCCGTATTCGCGGGTCTCGGCGCTTTCCACCGTGCCGCCGAGGCTCTTGGCAAGGTATTGCGCACCGTAGCAGATGCCAAGCAGCGGGAAGCGGCCGCGCAGAGCCTGCAGATTCACCTGCGGCGCCTGTGGCGAGTTGACAGAGAAGGGCGAGCCGCTGAGTATCACTCCTATAACGTCGGCAGTGTCGGCCGGGAACTTGTTATAGGGATGAATTTCGCAGTATGTGTTCAGTTCGCGCACGCGTCGGGCTATGAGTTGCGTGTATTGCGAACCGAAGTCCAGTATGATTATTTTTTGCATAGGCAATGGGGTTTGGGTGATGGATTGTGAGGGGTCATTTGCCGCGTAACTTGTCGATTATCTGAGGGTCGCCGACGAGCCATACCACATCGCCGGCTTCCATTGTGGTGTTAGCTTCCGGCTGAATGTATTCACCGTCAGGCCGCTGAATCTTCACCAGCATGGAGTAGTATTTGTCGGTGAGATGACTGTCGGCCACCGTCTTGCCGTTGAGCGGCGAGTTGGGACCGAGCTTCACACTCACCAGCTCCATCTTCTGCGTCTGTTTCATGTCGATGGCGGCGGCGTTGCGTTCGTAAGCGGCAATATCGTCGTTGAGTTTCTTTATCTGGTCGTCGGTGCCGATGACACCGAGAATGTCGCCGGGGAATATGCGGCTCTCCTTAGTGGGAAGGGGCAGGAGACGCTGACCGCGCTGAATGCTGCTGACGCTGATGCCGTAGTCGCGGCGCAGTCCCGAGTCCTGAAGACGGTCGCCCACAAAAGGCGAGCTTGGCCCTACCTCTATGTAAGCCAGGTGCAAGTCGCTGACAAGCTGGTTGTTGAGGCCAAGACGCGTGTTTTCGCGCACATTGAGGTTATCCACAAACTTCTGCTCCATGCGGTGATAGCGGCGCCGCAACACGGTGGAGGCAAAGAGAATGATGACGACGTAGAACCCCGCGCCTACAAGCCAGCCAATGGTGGCGCCGTAGCATATCGACACATAGTAGAGTATGAAGAGGAAGACCGCCAGATAACGCACTACCCACATACCCACTAACGGCACGTCGTAGAAAGCGGCTGTGGAGTGGAGCCTCATGCGCTCCGTGCGGCTCGACGAGGCGAAGAGCAACGCACCCAGGAAGGGCGACATGGCCGCTAACGTAATGATAACCGTGAGCAGCAACCCCGTGTCGTTGCCCAGCAAATTGATGAAGAAGGGCTGAAGCCATGTGCGCGAAGCCAGGATGATGGCAATGAGTACCACCGAGTAGAGCATGAAGCGGATGAAATAGCGGCTGAGGACGGCACGCCACAGCTTGCGCGTCTCGCTGGTGTCGGATCCCTGTTTGCTGTATCGGTCAATGAGGAAGCGCAGGCTTCCCGGCAAATGTTTCTCGACCCATTTGTAGGCCGGCTGCGACATTTTGATGAAGTATGGAGTGGTGAAGATGGTGATGACCGACACAGCCACTATGACGGGGTAGATTTCCGGCGACAGCACGCCGAGACTCATGCCTAAAGTGGCGATGATGAACGAGAACTCTCCAATCTGCGTGAGGCAGAATCCGCTTTCCATGGCCACTTTCAGCGGCTGGCCGCCGAGGAGCATGCCCAGAGTGCCGAAGATTATCATGCCGGCAATCACCACCACGGCAAGGGTGAGTATCTGACTCCAGTATGTGGCGATGACGCCCGGGTCAACCATCATGCCCACTGAGATGAAGAAGACGGCTCCGAAGAGGTCCTTGATGGGTTTCACCACCTTGTCGATGCGCTCGGCGAGCATGGTGCCTGCCAGGATAGAGCCCATGACGAAGGCTCCCAACTCAAGCGAGAAGCCGCAGTAGACGCTGAAGACAGCCATACCGAAGCAGAGGCCCATGGAGATGACAAGCAGCGTCTCGTCGTTCATATACGACCGTCCGCGGCTGAAGAGCTGAGGCAGCAGATAAACACCTACCACAAACCATATAACGATGAAGAAGAGGAGTTTGGCAATGCTCATTACCAGAGCCATGCCCTCGAACTGCCCTACGGCAATGGAGCTCAACAACACAAGCATCACCACCGCAAAGAGGTCTTCGAGAATCAGCACAGCCAACACCACCGAGGCGAATCGCTTCTGCCGCAGGCCTAAATCGGTGAGAGCCTTGAGGATGATTGTGGTTGACGACATGGAAATCATGCCGCCAAGGAAGATGCAGTTTATGGCGTCGAAATGGAGGAGCTTGCCCACGCCGAATCCGGCAAACGTCATGCCCATGATGATGACCAGCGCCGGAATAACGGCTTCAGACCCGGCTTTTACAAGCTTCTTGAAGCTGAACTCCAGGCCGAGGGTGAACATGAGCACCACAATGCCCAGTTCGGCCCAGAAGTCGATATTTTCGAGCGTTACCACGCTGGGCAGATACACAAACTTGGGTCCGGCCAGGAAGCCGGCAAGAATGTATCCGAGCACCACAGGCTGGCGCAGTTTCTTGAACAGGATGGTGGCTAAGGCGCCGAGCAGCAGAATCCATGCCAGGTCGCCAATCAGATAATTGCTGTGGTCGGCGGCAGCTTCCTCAGGCTTGGCCACGGGTTTTTCAGTAGTTGCTGCCGTGGAGGCACCGGCGGCTTCCTGAGGGAGGCCGGCATAACACAGGGCGAGGGGAAGGGCTGCTGACATCTTTCGGCGGTGATATTAGGTGAACGTGGGCGGAGTGTTTTGCGATTTGCTCTTCTTCATCTTCACACGCATCTTGTCGAAGCCGTTGCCATACACGCCGCTGACGTTGCTCTGCGTGATAAAGGCCTTGGGGTCGATGCTCTTGACGATGCGGAAGATGGTTACCGACTCAATCTTGCGGCACCACACCATGAGAAGTTTCACGGAGTGTTTGGTGTACCAGCCTTCGCCGTCGAGCACCGTAACGCCGCGGTGAGCGTTTTTGTTGATGCTTGTGGCAATCTCTTCCCATTTCTCGGAGATGATGACGAACTGTTTGGCCTGTCGGTTGGTGTTGATGAGCTGGTCGGTCATGTAAGAGATGATGAACGTGCCCACCCAGCCGTAGATAATCATTGGAACACGGGCTTCAATGCGCGCTGCGAAAGTGCCGTCGTATGGCAGAAGCAGACCCGAAGCCACAATGGTCATATCGGTTATCATCATGGCGCGGCCAATGGAGACGTTGCTGACCTTGTTGACCATGGCTGCCACGATGTCAGTGCCGCCCGACGAGCCGTTGTGGACGAATACCGTCCCCACACCGATGCCGCAGAAAATGGCGCCTAACACCAGACTCAGCGTAACGTCCTCAAGAATAGGCGGATGCGAGGTGAAATAGCCCTCCAATACACCGATTGAGAGAGCGGCAATGGTGGCGCCGAACACCGTTCGCAGCACAAAGGTGCGCCCCAACAGCTTGTAGCCGAAGGTGAGCATCATGATGTTGCACGCGTAAATGGTTACCGACACGGGTATCAGGCCGTTGGTGGCAAAGAGAACCAGCGAGCCGACACCGGTGAGACCGCCGATTACGATGTGGTGCGGCAGGATGAAAACGCAGAAGCCAACGGCGTACAAAATCAGACCCACCACTATCATGATGTAGTCTTTGGCGTTGACCATCAGACTGTTGTATACTTTCTTTGTCATAGACGTATCTCGAATTATGGTGCAAAATTAACAAGAATTTTTCACATTTCGCAGGATTTGATTATTTTTGCATTCTGAAAATTCAAGATATGAAGAGAGCATTAATAGCTTTGATAAGTGTGTTGGGTGCTGTATGTGCGGCCAACGCCCAGTTTTTCGACACTTCGCGCAGCGAGGATTTCTTTCGTTTAGGCGTGCGCGTGGGCTTCAATATGAGCAATGTTTCGGCCAACAGCGACAACTTCGTCATGAGTCACGACTCGTGGGGCAGCGGCTTCGAGGGCGGCGTTGTGGCCGACATCAGTCTGCGCGAATGGTTCTCGCTGCAACCCGGCATTTTCTATCAGAGCCGTTCAAACTCCTACACCCATATCAGAGGCATCGGCGCCGACCAGACCATGCGCGTGGGCCATACCCTTTATTACAGCTTCTACATCCCGGTGATGTTTGTGGGTCGTTTCAACCTTGCCGACCGTTGGCGCTGGAGCGTGGAAGCCGGTCCGTATCTGTCTCTCGGCGTCGGCCATAATGACAATGGTCTGGAGGTTATCGGCGACCAGGAAGTGAAATATCACGACGGCTACTTCGACAACCGCAAGAAGAACGTCTGGGGTCTGAAATTCGGCACAGGCATAGAATACGACAATCACTATTACCTGGGCATCCACTATATGGCCGGTTTCGGCGACCCGTGGAAATATGCCGACGTCTCGGGCCGCAACAAAGCCTGGACTTTCACCCTGGGCTACAATTTCTGATTCACTGAAAAGCGGGATACCCAAACGCACCTTAAGGGTGTGCCGATAACAGCATCCGAGGCAGCTGCAAACGCCCCGGATGCTTGCGTATGTGATAAAATTTTACTACCTTTGCAGATGATGACAACCGATGACGAACTCACTCTGACCCCCGAAGAAGAAAATCACCCCACTGCCAGCAGAAGCGGATTTGTGCAGGCTGACCCGGCCGATACTGAGAGCCTTGGCGGCATGTATCGCAGCTGGTATCTCGACTATGCCTCATACGTTATCTTGGAGCGCGCCGTGCCTCATATCGACGATGGACTGAAGCCGGTGCAACGCCGCATTCTCCACGCCATGCAGACCCTCGACGACGGCCGCTACAACAAGGTGGCCAACATTGTGGGCACAGCCATGCAATATCATCCTCACGGCGACGCGTCGATAGGCGATGCCATTGTGCAGCTTGGCCAGAAGGAACTTCTCATTGACACGCAGGGTAACTGGGGCAACATCCTCACGGGCGACTCGGCTGCTGCGCCGCGATACATAGAGGCGCGTCTGAGTCCGTTTGCCCTCGAAACGCTGTTCAGTCCCAAGATTACGGAATGGACCATGAGCTACGACGGCCGCAAGCGCGAGCCGGTAACGCTGCCGGCCAAGTTCCCGCTGTTGCTGGCTCAGGGCGTGGAAGGCATTGCAGTGGGTCTGTCGTCGAAAATTCTGCCGCATAATTTTGTGGAGCTGTGCGATGCCGCCATAGCCTGTCTGAAAGATGAAGACTTCACTCTGCTGCCCGATTTCCAGACCGGCGGACTGATGGATGCCACGCGCTACAACGACGGCGCCCGCGGAGGAGCAGTCAAGGTGAGGGCACGCATTGAGAAAATTGATTCCAAGACTCTGGCAATCACCGAGATACCCTTCGGCAAGACCACAGCATCGCTCATTGCCTCCATTCAGGCGGCTGCGGAAAAGGGGAAGATAAAGATTCGCCACGTTGACGACAATACTGCCGCCACGGCGCACATCATTGTGCAGCTGCAGCCGGGCACCTCGTCAGACAAAGCCATCGACGCTCTTTATGCCTTCACTGACTGCGAGGTGAGCATCTCGCCCAACTGCTGCGTGATTTGCGACAGCAAGCCGCAGTTTCTCACCGTGAGCGAGTTGCTGCGTTACAGCGTGAATCATACACGCGATATTCTGCGCCGCGAGCTCGAGCTGCGTCTGGCCGAACGGCGCGAGGATATTTTCTTTGCCTCGCTGGAGCGCATCTTCATCACCGAGCGGATGTATAAGCAGCGGGATGTGGAGCAGGCCGAGAAGATGGAAATGGTGCTTGAGCGCCTCCGCGTGCTCTTTGAGCCGTGGCTGCCCCGTCTTTTGCGCGAGATTACCGACGAAGACCTGTTGCGTCTGTGGGAGATACGTATGAAGCGTATCCTGAGCTTCAATGTTGCGGCGGCCGACGAGAAAATAGCCGCTCTGGAAGCGGAAGTGGCGCAGCTGCTCGAGAATCTGGATAACCTGACGGATTTCACCATAGCCTGGTACAAGCATCTGCGCGATACTTACGGTCATGCCTTCCCGCGTCGCACCGAGCTGCGCAGCTTCGACAGCATTGAGGCTACCAAGGTGGCGGAAGCCAACTGCCGCCTCTATTACGACAAGCAGGGCGGATTCCTCGGCACCGCGCTCAAGGAGGCCGAGTTCAAATGTAATGTCTCTGACCTCGACGATATTCTGATAGTGAATCAGGACGGCACTTACCGCATTGTGAAAACACCCAAGAAGCTCGATGTGGGCAAAAAGGTGATTCATGTGGCTCCGTTCAAGAAGGGCGACAGCCGCACGGTCTATAACGTAGTGTATCGCAACGGCCGAGGCGGATTTACTTACAAGAAGCGCTTCACCATAACCGGCATGACGCGCGACCGCGTCTATAACATCACCAAGGGTCTGCCCGGCTCGCGGATTCTCTATTTCTCGGCCAACAGCAACGGTGAGGCGCAGGTGGTGAAGGCAGTGCTGAAGGATAAGCCGCAGCCGGTCATCCCGGGTCTTAAGGTGGACGGACGCCGTGGACTGAAGGTGAACGAGATTGAGGTGAATTTTGCCGAGCTGGCCATTAAGGGGCGCGACACGCTGGGCAACCTGGTAACCAAGCATGAGGTGGCGTCGGTGGATTTCGACCGCGATTTGGGCTCTACCTTAGGGGGACGCGAGGTATGGTTCGACCCCGACGTGCTGCGCATCAATTACGATGGCAGAGGTACGTCGCTGGGCACTTTCCAGGGCAATGACCTGGTGTTGGTGCTGACCAAGAAAGGAGAGTTCTATACAACTTCATACGCCGATACCAACCACTTTGACCCGGGCATTCTGGTGATTGAGAAGTTTGACCCCGACAAAGTGTGGACGGTGGCTCTCTTTGACCGCGAGGCCGGATATACCTATCTGAAGCGTTTCCGACTTGAACCGTCGGCCCGAAAGCAGGTCTTTGCCCCGGTGCCCGATGAGCAGAAAATTTATTTCGTCACCGACACTCAGGACGCTGTGGTGGAGATAGAGTTCGGCGGCCACGACCGCCACAGACTGCCTCTGCAAGTCAATACGGCTGAGTTTGTTGGCGTGAAGAGCTACAAAGCCAAGGGCAAACGGCTGAGCCAGTATAAGGTGCGGTCAGTGCGCGATGTTACGCCTCGGAATACTGAGGAAGCTGAATCACCTGCGGAGGCCGAAGTCCCTGAAACACAGGAGATTCCGGGCAGCGAGATTCTCGGGGATGAGCCTGTTGTAAACGAGGCTGCCTCAAATGATGAGGAGACCGGGGCGCCGAAAACGCTTTTTGATTAAGACCCCATAAATTCAATCACTTACCACCAAAATGAGACGGCTCTTTCTCCTTTTCATGGCCACGACAATAGCCTTTGCCGCTTCATCGCCAACGGATACAGTATCAACGGATAGAGTGGCTGAAGTTATAGCTGTGAGTCGCCCGATAAGCAGCACTTATCAGCTGGAAACGGGAGGAGGCTCGGCCGTGGACACCTATGTCTCGCCGCTGCGTTATCACGGCTTCCACTTAGCGCTCAGCGGCGACTGGACCAAGGCGCTCCCGCAGGGAAAAGACCTGAGCATGACCTTTCAGGGGCGTGTGGAGGGAATGCGTCTGCGCAACCCGGCCGGCAATGCCACTGAATGGCAAGGTGCTGTGGGCTTCAACTGGCTGATGAGGCGCGGATGGTGTCTGACTCCCCGTTTTGTGGTGGCGGCAGGCGGCGGTGCCGGTCTCTACGCCGGTGCTTTATACATACCGCGCAACGGCAATAACCCTGTGGCGGCCAAAGGTCAGCTGAC
Source organism: Prevotella sp. CAG:485 (assembly GCA_000437495.1). Classification (GTDB taxonomy): domain Bacteria; phylum Bacteroidota; class Bacteroidia; order Bacteroidales; family Muribaculaceae; genus Lepagella. The sequence continues at coordinate 10,015 of FR897796.1, read as the reverse complement.
GCTGCAAGGTGCCGCGTCGGCGTCATATACCTTTAATGTAGGCTCGCACCGCATCACTCTGCACGACGAAGTGGTGCTCCCTGTTGTGGGCGCTTTCTTCAGTCAGAATTACGGCCAGCCTTACTACAATATCTATCTGGGCAACAGCAAAGACCTGGTGCATTGCGGCTGGTGGGGTAATAATTTCTGTATCGACAATCTCTTGAGCGGTCGCATCACCTTCAGCCGAGGCACCTTAGGTCTCGGCTACCGCTATCGGCTTTACAGTCAGCATATCAGCCACCTCGACACGCGCATACAAACCCATGCTGTGGTGATTTCGTGGAGTCCGTCGCGGCTCTGCTGCCGCCCCGCAAACATTCTTGAACCCCTTTACTGATGAAACGTCTCTTGCTGCTTATACCCCTGTTGGGGATGTTGGTGGGATGCCACGATATTCCGGAATATGACAACACCCGTCGCGACAATTTCAACTGTCTGTGGACTCTGATAGATGAACATTACTGCTTCTTCGACTCTGTGGAGGAAGACTGGGCAGCGATAGGGGAGAGGTATCGCCAGCAGGCCGATACGGCAAAGTCGCCACGAGCGCTGTTCGACGTATGTGCCGAGATGGTTAACGAGCTGCACGACGGCCATGTGAATCTGTCAAGCTCCTTCGATGTAAGCTATTATCGCGCCTGGTGGTCAGACTATCCTCAGGATTTCAATCTGCGGTGTCTGCAGACGTATTACCTCAATATGGACTGGCACACAGTGTGCGGAATGTATTACAAGATTCTGCCGTCGGGCCTGGGATACATATATTACCCCTCGTTCAGCTATACGCTGGGCGACGGCAATATTGCCGTCGTACTCAACTATTTCAAAGACTGCAAGGGGCTGATAATAGACATCCGCAACAACGGCGGCGGTGAACTCAGCAACGTGCATACGCTTGTGGGCCATTTTATCGACCACAGCTTCACCGGCACCTATACCTGCTATAAGACGGGCCCGGGACATAACGATTTCTCCGACCTTTACGGCGTGGAGTATAAGCCGAGTCCGTATGAGGCATGGAAGAAGCCGGTTGCCCTGCTCACCAACCGCAGCTGCTTCTCGGCCGCCAACGATTTCGTGGCGGTGATGAAGAGCCTGCCAAATGTGCGTGTGGTAGGCGCGCGAACCGGCGGCGGAGGGGGTATGCCCTTTACCTACGACCTGCCCATTGGCTGGACCATCCGTATGAGCGTAGCTCCCACCTACGACTCTCAGAAACGCTCCATAGAGAGCGGCATAGACCCGTCGCCAGGATGCTCCGTAACGGCCTCTGACAGCGAGCTGGCAGCCGGGAAGGACGCCATCCTGGATTTTGCCCAGCAACTCCTGTTAAAGGAAAACCTTAGCGCCCCCGCAGGCGTTAAATATTAGAAATACTATCAAAAATACACACAACAGAAATGGCAACTGTAACTCTTCAGGGTAATCCCATGAAATTAGAGGGCGAACTGCCCGTGGTAGGCAGCATAGCACCAGACTTTACTTTGGTAAGCACCGATCTGAGCGAACTCAAACTCAGCGACTTTGCAGGCAAACGCCTGGTACTCAACATCTTCCCGAGCCTCGACACATCTGTTTGCGCCATGTCGGTGCGCAAGTTCAACCAGGAGGCCGCCTCATATCCCGACACGGTAGTTCTCTGCGTAAGCATGGACCTTCCTTTTGCCTCGGCACGCTTCTGCTCCGCCAATAACATCGCCAACGTTAAGATTGGCTCCGCCTTCCGCAGCGATTTCGGCGTACGTTACGGCGTAGAGATTATCGACGGCCCGATGAAAGGTCTGCTGGCCCGCGCCCTCGTAGTCATTGACACTGACGGCCGCGTGCTCGCCACATCCCTCTGCCCGGAAGTTACCTCCGAGCCCGACTACGCCATGGTAAAGAAAGTGCTGGAAGAGAATCCCGCCTAACCCCCTCCCTTTCCCATAACTAACATCCGGAGGCTGTGTCTGTTTCTGACACGGCCTCCGTTGCTTTCCCCCCTGCAGTGGTTTTCCTGTAAGTAGAGATTCATTTTGACTTTACATTTTGTTGTATATGACAGTTGTGTAAAGCAAAGTTGTTGCCAATACCAAAATTTGATATGACTAATATAAGGCTTGCATTGCACTTTAGATTTGTGTAACATGTTACGCTTTTCTAAAGCGGAGATCGTGCAAATATTTGATACGACCAAATTTAAACGAACAAAGAGAGGCAGAGAATTTAGACCTCGTGAACCCTGTGTTAACACTTTTTACGGGGCCTTATTGCGTCATGGGGTTGTTAAACGGGGATAAGGAAAGTTTTTGCGCTTTATTAGGAAATGCAAAGTTAATAATGGTTTACCATACGGCGCCGATGGATATGGCGTGGATGGCGCCGGTGGGTGTGGGCGCTATGGAGATGCCGTGGTAAGTGGCTGCAAATGCGCCACTTTCGTCTATCACCACTCCTTTGAGCAGATAGAGGGGTTGCAGCGGATCGCCGACGCCGAAATAATGACCGTTGACATCTATCTTAATAGTGGGAGCCTCCACGGTTAAGAATACCAGGTTGCCTTGCTCGTCGCCGAGAGCCGTCATCACCCGCTGGCCGTTCTGATAGAAGACTGCGGTGAGCATGGTTTCCTCCTCCATCTCGTCGACCTCTTTCTCAAGTCGTTTATGGTCATAGAGACCGGCAATTCTGTCGGGCAAAGCACGCAACGACGCTCCCAGACGCACCTGCTCAACGCCATGTGATGTCAGTACCGGCCCATTCCACTTTTCCTCCGGCTCCTCTTCTGTCTGCAAAGAGTCAGTAGCGGCAGTAAGCTGAGTTGAGTCGGTGGCGAGCAGGCTGTCGGTTGTGGTCTCCATTACAGGCTCTGTGACCAGCGACACCTCATTGCTGTCGCCGTAGCTGTTGAAGTTGTATTCCTTTTCGCTCACCAGCGCCAGTTGCGACGTCTGGTCGTAATGGTCAAAAGCGCCGTCAGCCACTGTCTGCCCGTCGGGATTCATGGCAAACACCACATCCATACGCACGGCTTTGGCAGCGGCATCATACCAGGCGGGTGCTTTAGCCACCAACTCATTGTCGTCGTCAAGGAAGCAGACGTAAGCTTTATTGCCTTTAGGGGCTTTATCCACCGGGATGCGTATCTCCACAATGGTTACGGCGCCCGGGGTAACGGCCGAAATCACGCCTGCGCCTGCTTTCAGACCACTGGCCGGAGAGGTGAGAACCTTTACCGGCTGCCCCACGAGGCGTTTCCCTTCGCGGCGGATATTCTGCTCCAGGCTGGTGTATGTGTTCATGAAATCGTTCATGGCGGCGGCGGCTTCTGCGTCGTCGGCATCGCCGGAGGCCAACAGGTCTTCCAGGTCGCGCTGCCGCGACGCTCCTTGCTCATACAGAGCCGGAAGGCTGCCGAAGATACCCTTCTGTTCGCCCACACACGAGCTGAGCACAAGGCCAATCAACACCAAATAATAATTAACCCCTTTCATGGCTTGATGTTTCACAAAACAATTGCTGATGCCCCCGCATGCCGGCAACCTGTCAACACACAGTTGGTGAACGGGAACATCCGTAACAACTCTTGTCTTACCAAATCCATCATTTTTTCCGGGCGCAAAATTACATATTTTTTTCTTATTACACACCAGTGTCTCTTGATAAACAACCGAAAAACCAAAATTTCATTATCAATTGTAATTTTCTCCCCCTTAATTTTTTGCACTTTCCCGACAATTTGCTAAATTTGCAGCCCGAACAGGTCATTTAGTAGTATCGGACAGTAAACTTTTGACGGACACTGATAAACCCTGCACGCCTAAACTTAACCATGAAGACGGTATCACGCCCCAAAATATTGCTCATTTACACCGGTGGCACCATCGGTATGATTGAAAACCCCGACACCCACACTCTTGAGCCTTTCAACTTTGATCATCTCATTGATAATGTGCCCAAGATTCGGATGCTGGATTACGATATTGACCACATCCAGTTTCAAAGCCCGATAGATTCGTCGACTATAACGCCGACTCACTGGCGCAGTATTGCCGAGATGATTGAGGAGCGTTATAACCAATATGACGGTTTCGTAATCCTTCACGGCACCGATACCATGGCCTATACGGCATCGGCTCTGAGCTTTATGCTCGAGAATCTCGACAAGCCTGTAATCATCACCGGCTCACAGTTGCCCATCGGCGAGGTGCGTACCGACGGTGAGGAAAACCTCATCACGGCTCTTCAGGTGGCTGCTGCCCGTTGTTCCGATGGACGTCCCTGCATTCGCGAGGTGGCTATCCTGTTTGAGAATTATCTCTGGCGCGGCAACCGTTCTACCAAACACAGCGCCGACCATTTCAACGCCTTCAAGAGCAATAATTACCCCGAACTGGCAAAAATAGGCCTCGGCATTCAGTTTAACGTGGATGCTTTATGGCGCAAGAAACCGGCCGGCCCGCTTCGCGTGCAGAAGAACATGGACCCGTCGGTGTTGAGCATTGACCTCTTCCCCGGCATGAAGCCTGAAGTGCTGAATTATCTGCTTGAGGCTCCGGGGGTGAAAGGCATCGTGTTACGCACATACGGCGCCGGCAACGCACCCATAGACCCGTGGTTCATCAATGCCATCAAGAAGGCCTCTGACAGCGGCAAGTTCATTGTCAACGTTACACAATGTTCCAACGGCAGTGTGCGACAGGAACGCTATCTCACGGGTTTGCATCTGCAGAACGCCGGCGTGATTTCGGGCCATGACCTCACCATAGAAGCTGCCGTAACAAAAATGATGTATCTCTTTGGCAAGGATCTGCCTCTGGAGAAGGTGGCAGAGGCTTTTGAGAAGCCTATACGCGGTGAGATGACGCTGTAAAGGAAGGTGATGGGAGTAATGGGAATTATGGGAAGAATGGGAGTTTCAGGAGTAATGGGATAGGGTGAACAATAACAAAAGAAAACCCGCCGAACAGGGCTGTAAAAGGCCACGGTTCGGCGGGTAAGTTTTTTGTGTATTGCTTTCCTTGAGCGGCATATAGGAAAGGTGTCTGAGCGCCTTCCCTACATGCGTTGGTTGTTAGAGCTTAATCTTCAGCACTGCGTTGCCGGCACGCATTATATAGATGCCGTTGGAGAGCGAGGGCAGGGTTGCCATGCCGTCAATCAGCGGCAGACGGGCTGCGATGCGGCCGTCGGTGGTATAGAAGACAACCTCCGTGGCGCCGTTGTTGCAGATTATCATGCCGTTGTCGATAATCAGCGGCTTGTCGGCAATAACCTCATTTACGCCGCTCGGGTCATGGGCAGGCATGAAGATTACCAGTCCGAGCTCGCTGTTGTCGTTCTTGTGGAAGATAACCTTCTCAATCTCAGCCTCTGTCTGCTCAGGCACACTCCATGTGTTGTTCTGAGCATAGATGGTGTTTGTGGAGTTGTTGTACAGGTCGTAGGGTACGAACGAGCCGTCTTTGGTCTGACCATTGTTTACAAACACATTGTTGCCGGGAGAAGTCCAGTTGCCTACCTGTCCGAGGTTGGCCTTCGACTTGATTACGGTAACGCCCCAGAGATGTTTCTCAATGTGGCAGCCGGTGATGATAGCTTCATTGTCGCCCAGGCTGGAGAGGGATATGCCTTCGCCACCCTTCATGGGGTCTGGGTCGTAAGAGTTGTCGTAGAGATAACAGTTCTTGACAGTGAGTGCGAGAGCACCCATAGCGGCGATGCCATAGCGGTGGCCGCGGATGTCGAGGCTGTCGATGATGACTTTGTTGGCGCCGGTGGCACCCATCAGGTTGGAAATGGCAATGGCGCCCACTTTGGTGCGACCTGTGCCGGTGATGTTGATGTTACGCAGAATAACCGGCATATTGTCGCCCACCGTGAGGTTGAGCTGCGGCTTGTTGGCATTCTTGGTGTTGTTGTCGTACAGAGAGCAATTGCTCATTTCGAGGCCGCAGTACATGTTGGCGGCGCCACCCACAGCGGGAACCGTGTTCTGCGAGAATGTGCAGTTGGTGATTCTGAACATAGCGCCGGTCTTGCCAATGGAGATGGCACCTGAGGAGTTCAACTTGCCGTTGGCGTACTTGAACGAACAATTGTCCATGTCGAAGCCGCGGTTGCCGAAATTGCGAATCTGAGCGTACTCAAAGTCGAGATTGCGGATGAAGATGGACTCAGTGCCGTTGTATGTGATGTAGATACCCTTGGGGGTGTCGGTAGAGTCGTTGCGCGTGATGAGCGTTCTGGCATCGGCGCTGCCCAGGGTGCACGGACCATTGACTTTTATCTGAGATGAGCCTTTAATGCGAAGCGTTACACCGCCTTCCAGAGTGAATGTCTCAGTCTCGGGTATGGTAACGTCTTTGCTCAGGAGGTAAACGCCTTCGCTCACTTTGGTAACACCTGACTCGGCGGTCTGCGACAGGGAGGCAAGGGTGTTGACTTTCAGAGGCGCCTTGGCCGGCATGAAGATGACTTCGCCAAGCGACGCGTCGTCGTTCTTGTGCGAAATTACTTTCTCAATCTCCGTTTGAGTCTGCTCAGGAACGCTCCATGTGTTGTTCTGAGCATAGATGGTGTATGTGGAGTTGTTGTAGAGGTCGTAGGGCTTCCATGCAGCGCCTTCCGTGCCGCCGTTATTGCCGTTGTTTACGAACACATTGTTGCCCGGTGAGGCGGCGTTGTCCACCTGACCCAGGTTGGCCGGCGACTTGATGAGCGTAACGCCCCAGAGCGAATTCTCGATGCGGCAGCCGGAGATGATGGCGGTGTCCTTGACAGAGCTGAGCGAGATGCCCGAACCGCCGTTCATAGGATTGGTCTCGAAGTGATTGTCGAGCAGCAGAGCGCGGCTGACAGTGAGCTTCTGCGGGCCGATGGCGTTGATGCCGTAGCGGCAGTTGCGCACCGTTACACTGTCGATGGTAACCACATTCTTGCCCTTGCCACTCAACATGTTGTTCATGGAGATGCCGCCTACCATGTTGCGACCCGTGCCGGTGATGTTGACATTACGGATTATCACCGCGCTGTCGCCGCCAACACTGATGTTAATCATGGGTTTGTTGCGGTTCTGAGTGGTGCAGTCAAAGATTGAGCAGTCGGAAATAGTTACGCCGCAGTAGATGTTAGCACCTGAGCCGATTGCCGGCACAGTGTTCTCGGAGAACGTACATTGGCTGATGGTGAACGAAGCACCCGTCTTGCCCAGGGTGAGAGCGCCGGCGCTCGACAGCTTGCCGTTGCTCAGACGGAACGAACAATTGTTCATGTTGAAACCAACCGTGCCGTAATTGCGCAAAGAAGCATACTCAAAATCAAGATTGCAAATCTGCGCCGGCGAGCCGGCATCGCGAACAATATAGATACCCTTGGGAGTATCCGTAGTGTCGTTGCGCGTGATAAGAGTGCGGCCTGAGGCATTGCCTAAAGCACAATCACCCTCAATGCGAATCTGTGAAGAACCTGCAATGCGCAAAGTTACACCACCCTCAAGCGTAAAACTGTCGCCTTCAGAAATAGTAATGTCGTTGCTGAGCAGGAAGACATTGTCAGACACCTTGCTGAGGCCGGCGCCTTCAGTTTGACTCAGAGCTGTGAGCGAGTAAGCCGTGCCGGAACCGGCCGACGTCCAGCCGGCGCCAAAACCCGGCGCAGCCACCGCTGCGCTTAGCCCAATCAAAGCGAGTTGTGAAAATTTGTTCATAGAAAGATTTTAAAAGATGGAACTCAGAGTGCAAAATTAACACAAATTTTTATATTTACAAAACACACCCGAAAAGCACACAAAATAAACTGAAAAAATCACCGCATCTTCCACATATATGATAAGCCCTCAACATACCCATATTCACTTCTCAGCCCAAAGCTTGATGAAAATCCCGGCTTTGACATGAGGGAAAGCACCTCCTTCTACTCAAAATTTCCGCGATTCGCCTATAAATCAGAAATTTATATTTGGCAAATATTTGCGGTAAAAATTTTAATTATAACGGCGATAATCCCTTCGAGAAATACATTCTAATTTGAATATTCAAACATATTAGTATAGGATTAAAACGGCACCTTTGCCTTAATATCAAAAAAACTTGCCGAAAAATTTTGCCGGTAAGAAAAAAAGCATTAACTTTGCAGCGCAATTGAGGGAACAAGGTTTTCAACCCTCCCTGCGGATTGCTCTTGATTCGCTAGCTCAGCTGGTAGAGCACAACACTTTTAATGTTGGGGTCGTGGGTTCGAGCCCCACGCGGATCACCAAAAATAAGACGAGATTAAAGCAGTTAGACCAAAAATCTGGCTGCTTTTTCTTTTTATATACATCCGAATACAGCACAGTTTCACATCACAAAGGTGATAAAATTTGGGAGAGGCATGGGAGGGATGGGGGGCATGGGAAGGATGGATGGTGGGAGGGGGATTGTGAGGGTTGAAGTTGAAAATGTGGAAAAAAAGGTTACCTTTGTGCGATTGTTTACAGAATAGCTTCAAGGTTTTACACACTATTATGGGTATTATGAAGATAAAACTGAAAATATTGGCTCTTGGCGCAGTGATGGCTGTTGGCGGCGTAAATGGCGTCTGCAGCGTGAATGGCGTGTGTGGCGAGAGTGGCGTCTGCAGCGTTAGCGGCGTGTGGGGAGAGAGTGGCGTCGGCAGCGCGGAAACGCTGAGGGGCGAGGGGGAGCAGTCGCCGCAGCGTGCGTCGCGCAAACGGCCGGGTGCAATGCGTCACACGGAAGCGGAGGTGGAGAACGCCCGGCGGGTGACAGCGGTGAAGGCCAAGTATATACACGATAATGCGCAGTTTAAGGGCGCAGCTTATATGACCGGCGACGCGGGGGGCATCAAGGTGGGCGATGTGGCGCTCTCTTTTGCCGGCGGCAAGTACACTATTAAGTTTGTATCCGCCTCGTTCGACATGCGTAAGGCATCCACGCGCAGAGACCGACGCAGGGAGGGCATAACGGAGTATGAGTATGAACACTCGTGGCAGAAGGAGAAGCTCGGCGACGACTTCGATTTCGGCGGTCGCTATGAGGTAGTGGAGCAGTATGGCAAGGTGAGTCTGGTGCTCTACAACGGCAATTCCGACAAGGTGTTTGCCAAAATCCCGCTCGCCGATGCCAATGCAAGCTCCTTTGAGTTCGCTGAAGATGACGTACTTTTCCAGTTTGAGAAAGCCAACTGACAAATTTTTAACCAAATGAAGATAAAGACTCTTTTCGTGATGCTGTTCATGGCTTTTTTGTGGGCAGCAAACTCATTCGGAGCACCCGCAGATCTCAACAAGTATCACTATCAGGGCATCGGCAAGATTCCGGGCCAGCCTATTGACAGCTGGGTTGATTTCCTCTTCGACGACACCGATATTGAGATTAACGTGTCAGACACCTACAACTTTGCAGCATCGTATAAGGCAACAAAGGTAGGCGACAAGATTACCATCAGTCTGAAGGCGCCGGGACGCCCGGCCACCACGCTGACGTCAACCGACGGCGGCAGCACTCTCACCGGCAAGCTGGCGCTCTACGGCCAGACGCTGGATTTGTGGCTGCTCAAGGTGCCGCGCCGCCTGAAACCGGCCGCCATACCGGCTTCGGAGCTGGAGGGTGTAATAGGCAGCGAGGACGGTTACACGGCGTTCGTGCTGATTGGTCTGGCCGATGGCAAGACGATGTGCGCCACCTCTGACTTTCTTTTCAACCCCGCCGACAAGTCGTTTAAGATGACGTGCGACTCGCCTTCGTTGCAGAAAATTTTCAGCACCATGCAGGGCACATACTCTGTACAAGGCTCGGATGTGGTGCTTACCGACTCCACGGGCAAGACGGTGAAGGGCACGGCTTACGACGACGGCTATTACATAAAAGTGCCCCTGGGCAGTGCCTCGGGCATAACCCTTACGCTGGTGTTAATACGCTGACAGTAAGCGTGTTACGCGCCTGAATACTATTTTTCGCAACCTTTAGTAGATGACAAAAATTAATTTTTG
>FR897795.1 GCA_000437495.1 Prevotella sp. CAG:485 | reverse complement strand
TCGGCTTTTTTCGGACGGATACGCTAAAGAATTAACGACATTATATCATGAAGTCCACAACTACAATACCAATGCTTTATCAAGAGCCTTTCCGCTTGGGAGAGCTGAAAGACTTCTGCTCCTCTTTTTGATTGCCTGAAAAAAATCGGGGCACCGAAGAGTCGGAGAAATCGTCATCTTCGGCAAAGAACCGATGAAAGACGTTATATCGCGAAATTACGCCGCTTTCATTGTCTATTTGCCTGCGCAGCGTGTCGCTGAGAGAATCATCCATCTCGCCGTGGCGCTGACCCTTCAGCATATAATGCTGAAGCCCGACCAACAAGAGGACCATGCAGACAAGAATCAGCAGCATGACCAGCACCTCTATTATTATTGTAAAAAACGACGAGACCATGATGTCTTAGATAAACAGCTTTTATGGCTTGTTAACTTCAATCAGATACACTGAAAACGAACTGTCGGCGCATAAAGTTCATACCTCGCCATCCCACCCTCAGCCACTAATGGCTATAAGACACAAGAAAAATAAGCTTCAACGCACTGCAGAGAACCTTATAAGAGAGCTTTGAGCTATTGAAATCGGCAATTTGAACTTCCGTGCAAGAGGTAAGCTAAAGGGCTTCAAAAAATTGATTTGATTTTATGGAAGTGTCGCACAAATATATTACCATTGCAATTGACAAAGGAGATTGTATGGAAAATAATGATAATCCATCAGCCTTGACATTCTAACAACCCAATCACATAAGCCAAAACAAAAAAGCAGACAACCATGACAACACATATTATATTTTGGAATCCGGATATTTCAAGCTATACAAAAGAACGTTTCCTGGATGATTATAATGAAAAAGAATCTGTAGGGAATTGGAGCTTTTATGAGCATGAAAAAGTAAAGAAAGGTGATATATTTTTCATGATAAAATGTGGAGGTGGTAAAACAGGCATCGTCATGCGAGGGGAAGTATTTTCTGATTGCTATAAAGATGTAGACTGGTCGCCCAAAAACCGACCGGATATATATTATGCTGATATTATACCGTGCGTGTGCATCAATCCCTGGTCTGATGCCACACTCCTTTCGCCCGATGAACTGACGGCCGAGATGCCTGATTTCAACTGGTATGGAGGCCACTCAGGCAGAAAGCTGGATGATACGTATGCCCGAAAGCTTGAACACATGTGGTTTCAATATCTTGACAGAAGTCAACAAATGTTTTGCGACAAAGATGCATGGATTGGCGACTTCTATTTTAATGAAACAATCTCAGAAGCTGAATCCAAGAAGCTCGTCATATCCCATGGCAGTTGCTGCGAAATTTGCGGATACTCATACGCAAAAGTTTTCGGCAAAGAAATCGGCGCTCCTATAGACGAAGCATCGAAGCCGGTTGCCGTCTTAGACACCCGTTTAAAAAGACTACTATTCAATATTTGCAACAATTGCTACGAGTTGCCGGAAAAAATACTGGCGCAAAAGCTAATTGAAAAAGGGAATTAACAAACCGTACAGATACACAAAGAGCGCGCCGGGGACTCGACACGCTCTTATGTTATGAGTTTTGCAAACTGTGCGGAAAGAGACATGGGCTTGATTCTGTTTCCCTGCGACCCAGTCGATAATTTGTTCAACATCTATAGCCGCTGTCTCACAAAAATTTAGTAACTTTGCAATTACTCAAACAGCAAAATCTGAGAATGACCGCTTGACAAAGAAGAAACACGGCGAAAGCCGACAAACTTTGGATACTCCTGAGTAGTTGTTACAGGCTTTGGTCGGCCTTCAGATGCTACTTGGGAGTTTCGTTGTATATAAAAATGAAAGCGTCCGAAATTCAGGAATTATTCAATAGTTTTGAATCCATCGCCATCGAATATTAGGGCGTTGAATGTTGGAGTGCGCGAGAGCTATCTTTGGCTTTGGGATATTCGCAGTATCGTAACTTCCTTCCTGTTATAGATAAAGCCAAAGAATCCTGCTCAAATGCAGGTGAATCCGTGTCTGATCATTTTGCGGACGTCCGCAAAATGATAACGCTCGGGAAAGGCGCAGAACGTCAGATAGATGATGTTATGCTAACTCGCTACATAACCCCAAAGGGCTGACTCATGCAAATTTGAGCCAACCCTGATTTTATGATGACTCTAATTTTTTGCGGACAGTAATAATAAAAAAGTATGTGCGCAAGGTGTACACATCCTTTATCTGCTTTATATGGAGAAGATGAAAGGTTTTTGTCAGTCATGCTTCTCGCTCCACTTAACCAGGTTGGCGAGGGTGTTCTCGAGAGAGCAAGCACAGTCTTTTTTGGCTGACTCGGGAATTTCGCTCTTGGCCGATTTGGCACACTGCAGAGTGAAACGTCCTTTGTGGTCGGGAACTCCTATCATATATTCCACAGTGATGGAGTTTATCTCTTTGTCGCCGTCCATTACCGTGCCTTGATATGCGAGACGACCGGCGCGGTCATCTTTCGGATGCTGGAAAAATATCACCTGCGCCATCACACGCTTGCCGCAGTTCAGGTCGTAATAGAACTGCATCTTGTCGAAGAGATGAGGGTCGTTGTCGGCCGAATCAAGCGGCTGGATGTCCACAATCGACGAGTTGAAGCGGTTCCAGACGGATATGTTGCACAGATTGCGCCAGATGCGTTCAGGCGTTACATTGTCGACCTCAACCTCCGCAAAGTTGTAAGAAGCGGCATCCTCCTGCGCAAATCCGGGTTTGAATTTAATCTTATCGGTGATCATAGTATTATTAAGTTTGTGTGTTTTATAATAAAACCCTTTGTCCACAAAAAATGTTTGGAGCCAAGTCCAAACATTTAATCGAAAAGCGATGCTGAGGGGGAGGGAGAAGTCAGTCCATACGGTTGCGGTAATCGTTGTAGGAATATCGCCTAAGAAGCTGAGGCTCGCCCCTTACGCCATCCTTTGTAGGCACGAGATATATCGACGGATGCTGAATGCCATTGAACATGTTCGTCTTAACGTTGGTGTAATGATTCATGTCCTCGAGCGTGAGACGAGAGCCGGGTTCCAGAGGCTCCTTAAAGCGCCAGGTGCCTACGAAGTCGCCACTCAGACAACTGTTGCCCCCGAGACGGTATTCGTATCCACCGCTCACAGTATCACTCAGCGCCTCTGTGATGCGCGGCTTGTAAGGCATTTCCAGACAGTCGGGCATGTGGCAGGCAAAAGAGGCATCAATAATAGCGGTACTTACCCCGCTGTTCTGCACAACATCGAGCACCGAGACCTGCAAGTCGCCCGTCCGCCATGTGAAAGCGCTCCCAGGCTCCATGATGATATGCAGGTTTGGATGACGTTGTTTGAAAGCCTTCAGCACCTTGACCAAATGGTCACGGTCGTAGTCGGCACGCGTCATCAGATGTCCTCCGCCCATATTGAGCCATTTCAGCTGAGGCAGCCATTGGGCGAACTGTTTCTCGAGAGCTATAAGCACCTTTTCCAAGTCATAGCTTGAGCTCTCGCACAAAGCATGGAAATGGAAGCCCTCAATCTCCTCAGGCAACCTCTCAGGCAGCTGGTCAGCCATCATGCCAAAACGCGAGCCGGGAAGACAGGGATTGTAAATATCAGTGTCAATAACCGAGCACTGAGGATTGACACGCAGCCCGAACGACGGCATCTCAACACCCTCGGCTGCAAGTTGCAAAGCCTGTTGCCTATGCAACTCAAACTGACGCAGAGAGTTAAAAGTAACATGACTGCTCAGGCGGCAGAAAGTGTCGAAATCCGCATCACTGTAAACCGGCGCGAAGGTATGCACATTGTCTGTAAGATAATCGCGCGCCAGAAGCAGCTCGTTGACAGAACTGGCCGTGGCACCGGCCACGTATGGCTTCATGATGCCGAAAGTGCGCCAAAGAGCATTGGCTTTCAGCGCCATGATAATTTCCACATCGGCGCGTTGCGCCACATCCTGAATCAGCTTCAGATTTCTTATCAAGCGGTCCTCATAGACCACGTATGCGGGTGTTGGAATCATTTTTCAGATTTTCTTATTGTTATAACTTTTGCAGAGAAGCAAAACGAAGAATCAGGCGCTTCAGGCCAAAGCCCTCGAAATTAACCTCCACAATAGGTTCCGGGTCGGAGGTATAGTTCACCACCTCTCCTGCTCCGAATTTGGCGTGCTCGACCCTATCGCCCGGCTTATAAGGCGCGTCGGCAGGAACTGCAAACGGCGCCTGCCGGGTCTTCTTCGGCTTCAACGGCACAAGATTTCTCGGCTTCACATATCCCCTATCCTCATTCTTGAAGAATCTGCGGGGTGCCTGCTGCTGACCATAACCGCCATAGCTGCCATAGCCGCCATTCCCACTATTTCCTCCATATCCGTATGTGGGGCGCGAGACATTGCCTGAGAGATATTGCGGGTTAATCTCTTGCAGGAAGCGCGAGGGGATGGTGTCGGTAGTTGAGCCGTTGCGGAACCGCTGACGCGAGTAGCTGAGCAGGACCGTTTTGCGGGCGCGGGTGATTGCCACATAGAGCAAACGGCGTTCCTCCTCCATCTCCGGGGGTGATTCCACGGCCTGCGAACCGGGAAAGAGATTCTCTTCAAGACCGGTGATGAACACATGGTCAAACTCAAGACCTTTAGCCGCATGCACGGTCATAAGAGTCAGTTTGGGAGTGTCGTCATCCTCCTCATTATCCTGGTCGGTGAGCAACGACACTTCGCTCAGGAAAGCACTCATGCCGACATTGTCGGCGTCGATGCGCGGCCGCTCAACATATTCTTTCAAAGCGCCGAGCAGCTCATTGAGGTTTTCGTGCTTGGATATCTCTTCAGGCACTGCCGACTGAGCATATTGCACAAACAGACCCGTGCGGTTGAAGATGTCTCGACCCAGGTCATAAGCATTAACCTTTTCAGCCTCAGCCTGAAACTCCTTCATCATATCGGCAAAGGCCTTGAGCTTGGCCGCGGTGCCCTTGTTGATGTTCAGCGCCACAGCCGAAGGGTCAGCCACAACCTTCCACATTGAAAGACCCCTTTCCATGGCCACGGCGCGCACTTTCTTCATAGTTGTGTCGCCGATGCCGCGTGCCGGAAAGTTGATAATTCGCCGCAACGCCTCGTCATCGTCGGGGTTGACGGCGAGCCTGAAATAGGCAATGGCATCCTTCACCTCCTTGCGCTGATAGAACGTGAGGCCGCCGTATATGCGATAAGGAATGGCGCGTCGCCGCAGAGCCTCCTCAAGCAAACGACTCTGGGCGTTGGTGCGGTATAAGATGGCCATATCCTCAAGCGTCTTGCCCGGCGAGTTATGTATCCGACGCGACACGGCTGCGGCCACCAGCGAGGCCTCTTCTATATCGGTGAAAGCCTCAACAACCTGCAGCTTCTCGCCGGTTTCGTTTTCGCTGTAAACGTTCTTGGGTATCTGATTAGGATTATATTTGATGAGCGAACCGGCAGCCTCCACAATGTTCTTGGTCGAGCGGTAGTTGCGCTCGAGTTTGAAGAGCTGCAAACCGGGATAACGCTGCTGCATGCCCAGGATATTCTCAATGTTTGCGCCGCGAAACGAATAAATGCTCTGAGCATCGTCACCCACCACACACAGATGTCCGTGACCGCTCACCAATCGGCTCACAATGAGGCTTTGCGCAAAATTGGTGTCCTGATACTCATCTACGAGCACATACTGAAACCATTTTGAGTAATAGTCTGTGAGGTCGGGGTTATCGCGCAACAGCACATTGGCATAGACAAGGATATCGTCGAAATCCATAGTCTGAGCCAGGCGGCAACGCTCGCAATACATCTTGTAAATACGGGCTATAAGGGGCCTTCCGGCGCGGTTGTCGGCCGTGGCAATGTCTTTGTTGACGGCATAGCGCTGAGGCGAAATAAGGGCATTTTTGGCATTGGAAATGGCTCCTGCCACAGACGATGGCTTATACTGCTTTTCGTCGAGCCCAAGCTCATTAATAATCAGCTTTACCAGCGAGCGCGAATCGGCCGCATCGTAGATGGTGAAGTCATAACGGAAGCCCAGACGGTCGGCGTGCAGACGCAGCATACGCAGCAGGATAGAATGGAAAGTACCCATCCACAGACGGCGTGCTTTGTCGCTATCCACAAGGGCTGCAATTCGCTCTTGCATTTCGCGGGCAGCCTTGTTGGTGAACGTCAGCGCCATGATGCGGTCAGGCTCTATCCCCAACTCCAGCAGATGCGCTATTTTATATGTCAGCACTCTTGTCTTGCCGGAACCCGCGCCGGCAATCACCAGCTGCGGACCTGAACAATATTCCACCGCAGCGCGCTGAGCGGGGTTAAGACTTGCAAGCAGTTGAGTCATCATTATGGGAATATTGCCGCAAAGCGCCGCGATAATCGGGCACTCCGGGCAGGAAATGATAGGTACCGGCGTCATAGTCCATTACGCAGCAGTAATGGCGGATGCCGTTGCTGACAACCAGATAGCGGGCATGAAGCACCATGTTGTAGCGTACAATCTGGTCGAAGACGTCTTGATTGATGCTGACATTGGGAGCCTTATACTCCACAATCATCAGCGGCTTGCCATCGGTGTCGAAGACCAGCGTGTCGCACCGGCGGCGGGTGTTGTTGAGCGTAAGACTTACCTCGTTGGCCATCAGCGATGCCGGATAGCCTAACGAGCCGGCAAGCCATGCCGCAAAATGCTGGCGCACAAACTCTTCGGGCGTGAGGGCCACGAAGCGGCGCCGCAACGGGTCATAGACCTCGGTATTGCCGTTTGTGCCTTGCCGGGTTCGCAGATTCACCGGCGGCAATGATAAAGGGGGATGATTCAAAACGCAGTCTGTTGTTCTTCGGTGTTGGCGATGTTATTCAGAATACGGGCCAGGCGCAGGCCGCCTTTGAGGAACTGCATTTCCACCACCGGCGTCCAGTTGGCAATGTAATCATAACTTATCACGGTACCCTTGGGGGTCTGTTTATAGACGTCGCAGGCAATGTTGTAAGTGTCGTTGGCCCAGTCGTCGATATTGCCTGAGGTGAGCAGTACGGAGTCCATCTCATTCACGCGGTCGATCTGGTCGGCCCACTCTGTGTAGCTCCATTTATGGCTGCTTTCGGGCAATCGCGAGTCCCAGACGGAGTGGAGATTGGTGGGAGAATCAAAAAACTTAACCGGCGTTTTATTGCCGCCCAGATCGGAGGCATGGCCAAGGTGCATGGGCTGATGCATATCGCCGGCGAGATGAATCACCATCTTCAGCGCCAGTTGCTTTTCGGCTGTTGTAGACCGTGGGTTGCGCAGAATTTCAATATTGCGGCGCAAGGCTGTAACCACATCTCCTTTTGAATGAACGGGCGCTGTGGCGTACGTCTGACCCTCGTCAATATTTTTATAATGCCACGTCAGAGAATAATTCAATTCGGGTGTATGAGAGGCATTATCGAGCCAGTTGGCCCAATATACAAGGCTTTTTCCGTTGAGCAGGGAATCTGTGAGGGCTTTGGCGGCAGGGGTGAGATGACGCTGCGCAATGGCCGCTGTTACATCGTGTCCTTTCTGCCCCCAGCCCATCATCATGGCCGGCACTGACAACGCCGCAATAAGGCTCAGAAGCGGTTTGTTCATATCTTATTTCTTTTTGGGCAACAAAGTTACAAAAAAAATCATTACCTTTGTCCTCTGAATTATGATGCTGATAAGTTCACTGAAAACGTTTGGGCGGTATTGTATGTTTATTTGCCGCGT
The DNA here is from genome assembly GCA_000437495.1 of Prevotella sp. CAG:485. Classification (GTDB taxonomy): domain Bacteria; phylum Bacteroidota; class Bacteroidia; order Bacteroidales; family Muribaculaceae; genus Lepagella. Next base: position 14,725 of record FR897795.1, on the reverse strand, counting down.
ATTCCATTTCCCCGACAAATGGAATGAATTCGGGCGTTGCACTATTTTTGAAGTTAGCAAGCTCGGAGTGGGATCCATACCCATCACCATAATCATATCGTTGTTCATAGGCGCGGTAATAGCCATACAGATGCAGCTGAACATTATGTCACCGCTGATACCGAGCTACTCGGTGGGTCTGGCCACGCGCGAGATTCTGCTGCTGGAGTTCTCCAGCTCCATCCTGTCGCTGATTCTGGCGGGCAAGGTGGGCTCGAACATAGCATCAGAGATAGGCACCATGCGCGTAACGGAGCAGATTGACGCCATGGACATAATGGGCATCAACTCGGCCAATTACATTGTGCTGCCCAAGATTGTGGGCTTTGTGCTGTTTGTGCCGGTATTGTGCATTCTGAGTATGTTCATGGGCCTTATTGGCGGATGGTTCATTGCTGAGTTCACTGATATGATTTCGGTGGAGAAATATGTTTATGGCATACAGACCTTCTTTAACGAATGGTATGTGTGGTACGGCATCATCAAGACCTACTTTTTCGCGTTCATCATCACCAGCGTGTCGGCCTATTATGGCTATTACGTCAGCGGCGGCGCTCTGGAGGTGGGCAAGGCATCTACCTCGGCCGTGGTGTCAAGCTCCATTCTGATTCTGCTCATGGACGTGATTCTAACCAAACTGCTGTTGCAATGATTGAAGCAAGGAACATTAGCAAGTGGTTCGATGGCCAACGCATTCTCTTTGACATCAACGCCACTTTTGAAAGCGGAAAGACCAACCTCATCATAGGCAAGAGCGGTTCGGGTAAAACGGTCTTCATGAAGTGCCTCATAGGCCTCTTCACTCCCGAACAAGGCGAGATTCTATACGACGGCAGGCCGCTGTCGCGCATGGACGACAAGCAACGTCGGCAGCTGCGCACCGAGCTTGGTATGCTGTTTCAAGGCTCGGCGCTTTTCGACAATGAAACGGTGTTGGGCAATGTGATGTTCCCGTTGAAAATGCTTTCGCACAACATGACTCGCCACGAACAGATTGAGAGGGCAAAATTCTGCATTGAGCGAGTGGGGCTGCAGGGTGCCAACGACAAATATCCGTCGGAGATTTCGGGCGGTATGCAGAAGCGTGTGGCGATTGCGCGTGCCATAGCTCTCAATCCGCGCTATCTGTTCTGCGACGAGCCGAACTCGGGTCTGGACCCGCAGACGAGTATTCTCATCGACGACCTGCTCAGCGACATCACTCACGAATACGGCATCACCACCATTATCAACACCCACGACATGAACTCGGTGCTTGGCATTGGCGAGCATATCATCTTCATCGACAAGGGTCGCTGCGACTGGACCGGCGATGACCGCTCAATCTTCCGGTCGAAGTCAAAGGCTCTCAATGACTTTGTCTTTGCTTCGCATCTGTTCAAGGAGGTGAAACTCTATCTTGAACGCGACGCTGATGCCAATCCGGCCAAGAGCCAAAAGATAGACTCGCTTGAAAATGAAATAAAGCCCTGAGCAGCAGATGATCTATTACTTCAGCGGCAGCGGCAACTCGCGCGCAATAGCTAAGGCTCTTGGCTCAGCTCTTACAGAGAGAACCGAAGCAGTGGGCGGATATGCGCTTGCCGAACAAGGCTGCCCGGGATTTGTGTTGCCGGTATATGCCTGGGGAATCGCTCCTTTTATATTAGACTGGATAGGCAGCGTGAAACTGCCCGACAAGAAACCCCAGTTTGTTTGGGCAGTACTCGACTATGGCGATGAGACGGGATACGCTCACCGGATTTTGCGCAAGGCATTAGCAAAACGGGGACTCAGGCTCGACGCGGTTTACGGGGTTCAGATGCCCAACACTTATGTGCTTCTGCCGGGCTTCGATGTTGATTCAGAAGCTCTGGAATACCGGAAATTAACGGCTGCCAAAATCAGGGTCAGTGAGATTGCCGAGAGGATTAGACGCAGAGAAAGCAATGTTGAAGATATACACATAGGACCGCTGCCGGGGTTGAAAACAGGGGTCATTTTCCCTCTTTTCAAGAAGTGGGGTATTTGGCCCGGGCGCTGGCATTATGATGCCGAGAAATGCACCGGCTGCGGAATGTGTGAGCGGTCTTGTCCTGTGGGCAACATAACGATGGCCGACCAACACACCATCAGCTGCGTTGCTCCCCGCAGCGACCAATGTGGTCTGTATCTTGGAGGAGGACACCCGGAATGGGGTAAAGACTGCACTTCGTGCCTTGCCTGCTATCATGCCTGTCCGCACCATGCGGTGATGTATGGCAAAGCCACCCGCCGCAAGGGTCAGTGGCGTCATTGGTTCAAAAACTCACAATCTTCTTTATGACGTGCAACTCTGCGGCGTCATGGCACGTCAAAGAGTAATATATGTCTACATTCTGCACTTCATACGGGCATACCTTTCTCCAGCGACTTCTCCGTCGGCTTATGACGGCTGTTGCCGGCAGAGAAGAGGAAAACGCCGTTCCGGCTCATCGTTATGAATATGTGATGCGCCGGTATGGCGACATGGTAGCCGGCATCTGTTGGGCGTACGCTTCTGTGCGCGATGACTTCGAAGACCTCAGGCAAGATGCCTGCATGAATATCTATCGCGGACTGGCTACTTACAGGGGAGAAGCGGAACTGAAAACGTGGATTTATCGCGTTACGCTGAACACGTGCATAACAGGCTACCGACGCCGTAAACGCTGGGGACTCGGCAATGCCAGTCTCGATGCGGAAGCTATGGTTGCCACTACGGACGACAATAGGTTTGAGGATGCGGAATTCCTGCACAGCCTGCTGCAAACGCTTTCGCTGCTCGACCGCAGTCTGATTATTCTGTGGCTCGAAGAACATTCTTACGAGGAGATTGCCGACATCATGGGCATGAAACGTAACACAGTGGCGTCGAAGCTGCGGAGAATAAAGATTAAGCTGGCCAAGAACGCTACAAAAATTTAAGACCTTATTATAATGGAGAATCAATTACGCAAAAGATGGCTTGCGGTACGGCAGGAAATGACCCTGAATGCCCCCGTAGATGTTCCCTCAACAGGTAGAAAAACCATATTGCAGAAGCTCATAGCGCGCTATCGCACTTTTGTGATTATAGAGGCTCTGAACCTTATTTATATACCCTTATTGCTACTGAAACTTCTGCCTGAGCATGATATATGGCAGTGGATTCTGATGGCTCTCTACGAGGTTATAATGTTAGTGTCGCTTATCACCGACCTGTGGCTACATTCTTGGCTGGGGAAAATCAATGTGGAGCAAATGTCGGTTTATGAAGTGATAAAAAGATGTGCCCTGGCCCGCAAACGGCATCTTCAATTCCTGTTTGTCATGCTGCCCTTTTCCGTTATCACCATAGCATTGACTGCTTACGTTTTCAGCGACGATATCTATATAGTTATAGGTATCATTACCGGCACCCTGATAGGAATGTGCGTTGGAATAAAGTTCCTTCGACAATTCCTGCGCGACTATAAAGCCCTTATGCACATCTGAGAGCAGAGGTAACCCTGAGAGAATTTCCTCATCACAGAATTTCCTCATCATAGTAGGATGAGTTTATAAACAGGAGCACAGGGCGAGGGTTCGATCCAATTTCATCAAGAAGGAACAATTCAGACAAAAGGCAACCTACTCAGAAGAGGAGGGATTGAAGACCTCGTAACTGTTGTCATCGTAAAAAATGGTGATACGCACCACCTTACGGGGCGATTTTTGTAAATCTTGCTTTAAATCGCCGGAAATTTTAGCGGCCATCAAAGATGTAAGTCGCTCAATATCAGCCCCTTTGTTATCAGAATCTGGTGAAATTACGTTCGCGAGAACGGGATTTTTTACATCCTCATGTACATCGTATCGAATTTTGCGATTGTCATTCGAGGAATTTTCATCTGCAAACGGAAATTCATCCCAATCATCCTCCGTATGGTATGATTTTGGAGAAGCGGGGTCAGACCCCTCACCCTCAGACTTTGCATTTTCACCACCTTCCTTATCCGCAACCCTCGGCTTTACCATCTCACCTTCGCCAAACATCAGCCAGAGCATATTAAGCTCAGGAAAGGCATTATGAATCTGAGTAAGCACCTTATCGCTGACCTTTTGATTTCTGCCGGTGATAATCTGCGAGAAAGAGGGTCGGGGGAGCCCACACTTATCAGCGAACTGAGAATTGTTGAGTCCCGTAAAGTCCATAAAGACTTTTAGACGAATATTTAACGAATCAGCGGTATTGTCATTCATTTCAAAAATACGAATTATTGATTTGCAAAGATAGTAATAAAAATCGAAACTGCAAAATTACAATTGTTAATCTTCAAATTTAAATTTGAAAACATGATTATTCAATTTTGAAAACAAAGCACTCTCTTTAGGTATTGTTATTAAAGCATGAGTTGAGAGTAAATTCAATAAAAGACTGATAAATAGGGGAATAGCAATTTAAAACACTCGTGCTAATGAATCCCACACCGCGCACCACTCAATACATTAAATAATGAATTAGGCTATTTATGTAAATAGCTAATTATTAGGTACTTACAGAATATTAAAATAAACGTTAATGGGTAAATTTTGCTTATGGAAATTTAAATTTCATATTCGCAAATACACTCGCATATGCGCAAATAGGTCATTTAGGTTTTAGAATCTTCATCTCGTTAGATTACATTCGCATTAAATTGTAAATGCAAATTTGCAATTAGTTCGTTTATGTTATTCGTTTGTGAATTGTATTTGAGAATTAAAATTTCTCCCCAATTCTAGCTGTTCTCATATCCGAAAAATAGTATAATTTTGCGTTTGCACTATCCTACCCTCCTTTTTCGAGTGCGTATTTTTGTTTCAGCTCCATGTTGCGAAATGAAAAATGAAGTCCTGCGGTGGCCGGAAAGAGTATTTTAATTGGATTTGGTGGCTCAGCTTTTGATGTGTCGAATCTCATAACCTTGTTGGCAACATGGCAAGTAAGAAATGCAGAGCGATTGATGGCTCAAGTAAGAGGGTGGCATAATTGGGAATAAGAGCCGGAGCGAATAAGGGAAAGTCCTTTATTTAGAGACTTACGCGAAATCCGGGAAATGCCGAACAAGTCTGTTGCGCTCTCAGTACAGAAATATTGACCAGAAATCGGCAAACCGACATCTACCCCATCTCCTGAGTTTGCACTAACTAAATCGGGTCACCTTCGGTTTTGGTTCCGGTCATTTTATGGTTGAACAGGGTTCGGTTGGTCTTAATTTTGTTTGACGAAATCAAATTCCGGGATTTTCTTCCGAAATTATGCTGGCTAAAATTTCAGCGGACCGCACAGTTGTTAAGTCGCAGGTGATTTTTCGCCTTCATTTGCCATGTATTTTTTATCACAATTTAAGCGCCAACCTTCTTTCTCCGACTATCATGTTTGCAAATTCAACTTTTCAATTCCACAATAGCTCTAAATTTTTCAATCCTCAAAAATTTAGATTTGCAATTTTCATTGATTTGTCGATGCAAATTAGCGGTTTAGGCGGGTTTGTTCTCTGAAATTTGGTTTGAAGGGTGAAAATTATCCCTTTCTGCATCCGCATATCGTTCAGAGAGAAAATCTCGGCCACATTCCGTGCTATGTGGTAATGAAGCACCGCAATCATTACCCACTACACGCATTTTAGGCTCCGGGGAAATTGATTCATGTTGCGGTGCCAATTCCAAAGGGGGTCTTAAACTGATTCTATCTTTCTTATGTTACAATAATGTGTAAATACAAATGTTAATAATATAAAATATGCAGCGGAGCCCGGGTTGAAGATTCTTCTTTATTAGTGGCAGTGGCATCACCTCAGCCCTATAGAAGTTTCATAACCTATGGCTGTGTCTGCATGGTCATCACCGTAAATTCTACCTCATGGCAACAACCCCTGATTCTTCTTTTTCTGTGAAGCTAAAGAATGCTCTGTGGAGTATAGGTTCATATTTCAACATAAAGTCTGATCTGCTGCCCCAGCAGGACGCCGAACAGGAAATTCGTTCTTCGGTGTCTTTCAAGGGTTCGCAGTTACTGATTCTTATTTTCGCCATCTTTGTGGCATCGTTGGGACTGAACACCAACAGCGTGCCGGTAATTATCGGCGCCATGATTATTTCGCCGCTTATGGGTCCTATCATGGGCATTGGTCTGGGCATAGGTATTCAGGATTTCCAGCTGGTAACGCGCGGCACTCGCAACATCCTTACTGCCATGTTGGGTTCGGTGATAGCGTCGGCAATCTACTTCCTCATATCGCCGCAGTTTGAAGGCAGCAACGAACTTTTAGCACGCACTTCGCCCTCCATATACGATGTTTTCATTGCCCTTTTCGGTGGCGCCGCGGGCATAGTCAGCGTTACTTGCCGCAACAAAGCATCGGTTATGGCGGGTGTGGCTATTGCCACGTCGCTGATGCCGCCTCTCTGTACTGCCGGATACGGGCTGGCCAACATGAATATGCACTTCTTCTTAGGGGCTTTGTATCTTTTCTTCACCAACGCTATTTTCATTTTGGTGGCCACATGGATTGGTGTCAAGGTGTTCGGCTATAAAAAGGTGAATGTTACTGACCCGAAGAAGGCACGCACTGTGCGGTTTATTCTCTATACGCTGATTACGCTCACCATTGCGGTCTCCGTATTACTTACCGTATTCATGATTCGCACCAACATTTTCACGCGCAGGGCTGCGGAGTTCGTCGAGAAGGAATTTGTGTTCCCCAACACTCAGGTTCTATCGCATAAAGAGTATGTGGAAGGCGACACGCGTTATATCGACGTCAATCTCATAGGCGAATCCCTGCCAATGGATTCTCTGCGTCTGGCCATGATGACGAAGATGAACAAGGTGGGATTGGGAGGCACCATTCTCAACATCAAACAAGGCTTTGGCATGGGACAGATGGAGGTTTCCTCGCAGGCCGATAATGACAATTTCCTGCGGCTGATGGAGAATGAACTTGCCTCCAAACAGAGCAAAATCGATTCGCTGCGTACGGTCTTGAGCGACCGCAAGAGGCTCACTGACCAGAGCCGCGCCATAGCGCCCGAGATACGGGTTCTCTTCCCGTCTGTACGCGCCATAGCCGTCAGCGAGATGCTTGCTGCAAGTACCACTGCGCCGGTAACAGATACGGTTACAATAGCCTTCATAGATGCCCCTGCAGGTATGCCTGAGAGCCAGAGAACGAAGTTGGCAGATTACTTGCAGGTACGTCTCAAACGCAACAAAGTGAACATTACGCTCAATCCAGCATCCTTCCCCTGGCCGCAGAAAAAAGTTGAGGAGTAAAACTTTTTGCAAACTACCGAATCCTCTGACACCGCATAGTCTGCCATCTTATATGACCAAGCCGGAAAGCCCTGCGCCTCATTATAGAAAGATAATCCATGTTGACATGGACTGCTTCTATGCTGCTGTGGAAATGCGCGACAATCCTTCGTTGGCAGGCAAACCTGTGGCTGTGGCTCACGATGCTCCGCGAGGGGTGGTAACCACAGCAAATTATGTGGCACGCAAATTTGGTGTCAGGTCTGCAATTTCGGCAGCTTTGGCCAAAAAGCTCTGCTCCTCGCTCATCATAGTGCCCCCTCGGTTTGAGGCTTACAAAGCTGAGTCAGCGAAGATTCATGCCATCTTTCATGAATACACGGATGTTATAGAGCCGCTGTCGCTCGACGAGGCTTATCTGGATGTTACTGTCAACAAACCGGGCATTCAGCTTGCCATGGATATTGCCCGCGAGATAAAGGCGAAGATAAAACAACGTACCGGACTGACGGCTTCAGCGGGTGTGTCATTTTGCAAGTTCCTGGCCAAGATAGCCAGCGATTGGCGAAAACCCGACGGATTATGCGTAATTCATCCCGACCAGGCTCTTGATTTCATAAGCAAGGTACCGATAGAGGATTTCTGGGGTGTGGGTCCGGCCACGGCGCAGCGTATGCGCAAATTGGGTATCACCAATGGCGAGCAATTGCGCAACTGTTCTTTACAAATGCTGTCGCATCATTTCGGCAAATCGGGCCTTTCGCTATATAACTTCGCAAGGGGAATCGACAACCGCAGGGTTGAGCCTTCGCGCATACGCAAATCGGTGAGTTGCGAACAGACCCTGACGGCCGATACGGCCTCTCACCGGGAGATAATGCAGCTTATCGAGGAGATGGCACCCGACCTGCAACGACGTGTGGCAAAAAACAACTTCGTGGGTCATACCTTTGTCCTGAAGGTTAAATATGCCAATTTCAAGACCCATTCGCGCAGCCATACCTACCTCACACAGCTCACAGAAGCCTCGCAATTTGTCAGCGCGGCAAAGGCGCTGCTACCTTCGGTGTTGCCGCCGGGTCAGATGATTCGTCTTGTGGGCATCGGTGTGGCCAACAATCAACATTCGGCCGACACGGATTCCACATTCCAGCCGGAAATAGATTTCGGCGAATATTGAGGTCAAAATTCTGCCTCCAATCTCACATCAACCGCTCCTCTTAAATCTCACCTCTGAGCCGTCAGAAGGAGAAATGCAGCGATACCCTCAGGCCGCTCTTATCCACCCCGGGCAAATCGCGGTAAGTGAGTCTCCAGACATAGTCAATGCGCAGGAAAGTCAGCACATTATCCAGTCCAACACCGATTTCCATGTAAGGCTTATGACCCATCAGAGCAGTGTGGCTGTCGGCCGGGAAAGTGGGGATGTCAGTCTGTTTGTAAGGATTGTTCTTGTCGGTCAGCGAGCCGTAGAATCCTCTGAAGCTGATCACCTCACGCAGTTTAGCTTTGTTGATATAGGGTATGCGGTTAAAAATCAGACCATTCATCCAATAGGTCAGATCCCAGCTTACCGATTGGTCAACGGCAAATTCCATAGGGTTGAGCAACGCAAAGCTCTCAGGCTGAATAGTATAACTGAGGTTGGCATTGGCCCATGGCAACGCCGGATAAAAGACCTTGCTCCATAACTTGGCGCCCTTGACTATAACATCGGCATATCCGAATGCGGAGAACCAGAAACGTTTCTGCACACTCAGCTCGGTCTTGTTGATGGTGTAATCGGCGCCCAGCATACCCTTAGGGCCGAACTCCTGAGTGAGGAGGATTATGGGGGCATCCATGTTTATGGGGCGCCGCATGGTGGCCGACTGATAAAAGGTTTCGCCGGGTGCGTATCGCAACTGCAGGGTAAAGGCTGAGGCATTGTAATGATTCCATCGCCAGCCGTCGGCAGCTACAAACGGCACCCATTTCGTAGGCTCCTGGCGCTCCCAGCGCAATCCGGTCTCCAATGAGAAACCGCTGCGGCGCTCCAGGGTATACAGGAGGTTGAAATACCGGCGGTAAGTCATCAGATAATTGTCGGTCCTTTTAAGGCTCAAGAACACGTTATCCTGGTTTGTAAACAGATAATGCTGACCTATCTGGTCCATGTCGTAGCTGAAGCTGAAGCGCAGACTGTGTATGGGGAATTCGCGCGAGTGATAGTTCTTATCCACGAACGAATACTCCAGCTCGCCGCCATATTTCCACTTATGGTCTTTGAAGCCGTATGCGCCGTAAGCTCTGGCAAACAGGCGCTTGCTGAAATTGGCTGTGGTCATGCCGCCGAAACGTACTCGCGCCCCCTCAATGTCGTTAAAGCTTATCAGGGTGTTGAGCGGACCGATGTCGAACACTGACCGCTTGCCTGTGCGCAAATATCCCCTATCCATCAGTGCCACAAACTTCTCGCCCCAATAGAACCATTTCTTGCGCCTGAGCAGAGTCATGAAATTGCCCATTCCCTCTTGCGCTCCGCTCATCGACGTTACGCGCTGACCGGTCCAGTAAGCATCATCGCGGTTATAGGCTTCGGCAATGAAAAACTCATCGCCCTCGGCATCATAATATTCGCTGAATTCCTCCACAGGCGCATAGCTGTAACCATCAACGCGTGTCTCGCGCCGAGCGTATACCTCCGGGGTGCCTGCCACAAGCCGGAACTCCACGGTCAGGTCATCGCTCGTCTTTATGCGGTTGCCCAGACTGTCGCGCTCAAAATTCTGCACTATGTAGAGGCTCTTCACATAGTTGAGATTGATGTCGCGGGGTATCTGCATCACCACTTTGCGGGGCATCATGGTGGAATCGGTCATCGGCACATATATCCGTCCGGTAAAGCCCATCGACTCGCGGTTGTGGGGCGTGAAGGTCAACTCTATGTTCGGCTCACCGTTGATGAGGACTGTGTCTGTGAGATAATATTTGTAGAAATCGGGCCCTATGCGGCTCAGCGGACTTACGAATCTGTTTTGCAACAGGGTGATGTCGTTGCTGTAAAGGTCTACGGGCCGAAGAATATCCTGATATATCTTGCGCATATTACCCACATCGAAGCTCTGGTCAATGCCCACACTCCTGTAGCCTTCCACAACGCGCTTGCCATTGCGGTCGCCATTTTTGTGCAACACCCTCGACCGCTGTTCCTTAAGACTTATGGTGATGTAAGGCTTGCCCGTTACAACGCTGTAATCAACATACTGACGAAGTGTAGAATCGCCCACAGCCTCATCTTTCACGTTCATGCCCAGCACAATCTTCTCATACTCATTTGTTGAGAAATATGGTGCTCGCACAGGGTCAATACTGTCGCCGCTGGCACGCAGCCGCTGCATGAACCTCACCGCCGGATTATTCTTCTTCGAATACTTCTGCTTCTTGGGCTTTACCACCACAGCCGCCAGTTCCTTGCTCTGCGGCACAAGAAACAGGGTGTCGAGATTCACCCGTCCGCTCATTACGTTGAGTGACACCGACACAGGTCTGTAACCCATCACCTTTATCTCTATCCCCTTGCGCTGCTTGGACGAAGCTATCACAAACCTGCCGTCGTCGCTGCCCGTTACGCCATGTCGGCTGTCGCCCTGAAAACATATCAGCGCTCCGCCCACAGGCTGCCGGGTCAGGGAATCGGCCACCACGCCGTTTACCTGAATCTTTGCATCCATTGCACCCACACAGCACAACGCAAGCACGACAGCCATTATTATCTTTGCCTGTAATCTGAATTTCAATTGCATAAGCATATTACATAAGGGTACTTGCTGTAACTGTCATAAATCAATCTGCATAGACAGGAATTTTTTCATAAAAGTTACTACCCTATTAACTCAAAACTTATAACGTTGTGGGGTTCATTTTATTTCTCATTGATAATCACATAATTTCTTGCCGGAGCTCCGTTTCAGGGGTCTGAAATGTCCAGACAAGCAAATCCGAAAATAGAAATTGCAAAAATTTCTAAAAATATTACCCCAAAAATTCCACAAATTCTTTGCAGTCTTGGAGAAATTTATTAACTTTGCAACCCCACTAAATAATTTTTCAAAAACAGACACTACGAAAAACTTAATAAATACATGAGCAAAAACATCTACACCTTTGGCGACGGTAAAGCTGAAGGCAATGCGTCGATGCGCAATCTGCTCGGCGGCAAAGGAGCGAATCTGGCCGAGATGAACCTTCTAGGAATGCCCGTTCCTCCGGGCTTCACAATCACCACAGAAGTCTGCAACGAATACAACCAAAATGGTCGCGACTACGTCATCAATAAAATAGAAAACGACGTAAAAGAAGCCATCAAACACGTAGAGAAACTCACAGGTAAAGAGTTCGACAACCCCGCCAATCCCCTGCTCGTATCCGTACGTTCAGGCGCCCGCGCCTCCATGCCCGGCATGATGGACACCGTCCTCAATCTCGGCATGAACGACGCCACCGTAGCCACCATGGCTGAAAAGAGCGGCAATCCCCGCTTCGCATGGGATTCATACCGCCGCTTCGTGCAGATGTACGGCGACGTGGTTCTGGGCATGAAACCCAAATCGAAAACTGATATCGACCCCTTCGAGGCCATCATGGACCAGGTGAAGGAGGAAAAAGGCGTTAAGTTCGACAATGACCTCGACGTTGAAGACCTCAAGAACCTCGTGGTACGCTTCAAAGCAGCCGTTAAGGAATACACAGGCAAGGACTTCCCCACCTCAGCATGGGATCAGCTCTGGGGCGGCATCTGCGCCGTATTCGATTCATGGATGAACGAACGCGCCATCCTCTATCGCCGCATGAACCAGATACCCGAAGAATGGGGCACCGCCGTTAACGTGCAGGCAATGGTTTACGGCAACATGGGCAACAACTCAGCCACCGGCGTAGCCTTCAGCCGCGACGCCGCCACAGGCGAAAACATCTTCAACGGCGAATACCTCATCAACGCTCAGGGCGAAGACGTGGTAGCCGGCGTTCGCACTCCTCAGCAAATCACCATCGAGGGCTCTCGCCGCTGGGCTGCCCTGCAGGGTATCAGCGAAGAGGAACGCGCAGCTAAATATCCCGCTCTTGAAGAGACAATGCCCGACTGCGCTGCCGAGCTCATCAGCATAGCCCACAAACTTGAGGACTATTACAAAGATATGCAGGACATGGAGTTCACCATCCAGGACGGCAAACTCTGGATGCTCCAGACCCGCAACGGCAAACGCACCGGCATAGCCATGGTACGCATCGCCATGGAGCTTCTCCGCGCAGGCGAAATCGACGAGAAGACCGCCCTTCTGCGCATGGAGCCTAACAAACTCAACGAGCTGCTGCACCCCATCTTCGACAAAGACGCCCTCAAACGCGCCAAAGTAGTGGCCAAGGGTCTTCCCGCAAGCCCCGGTGCAGCCACCGGCCAGATAGTATTCCAGGCCGATGACGCTGAAGCATGGGCAGAGAAGAAGAAGAAAGTCATCCTGGTGCGTATAGAGACCTCGCCCGAAGACCTCCGCGGCATGCTCGTGGCTCAGGGCATCCTCACCATGCGCGGCGGCATGACCAGCCACGCTGCTGTTGTGGCTCGCGGCATGGGCAAATGCTGTGTATCAGGCGCCGGTGAAATACACGTAGACTACAAAGCCAAGACCGTGGAAATGGGTGGCAAAGTTTACCATGAAGGCGACTGGATCTCACTCAACGGCTCCACAGGCGACGTTTACGACGGACAGGTGCCCACCGCAGAACCGGAACTCGGCGGCGACTTCGGCGCTATCATGAACCTGGCCGACAAATACACCAAGACTCTGGTACGCACCAACGCCGACACCCCGCGCGACGCCAAACAGGCACGTCACTTCGGCGCTCAGGGCATAGGTCTGTGCCGCACAGAGCACATGTTCTTTGAAGGCGACCGCATCAAAGCCGTTCGCGAAATGATTCTCGCCGACGACGTTGAAGGCCGCAAAATAGCCCTCGCAAAACTGCTTCCCATGCAGCGCGGCGACTTCGAAGGCATCTTCGAAGCCATGGACGGATTCGGTGTTACCGTACGCCTCCTCGATCCCCCGTTGCACGAGTTCGTACCTCACCAGACAGCCACTCAGAAAGAGCTTGCCGAAGAAATGGGCAAGACCCTTGAAGAGGTAAAAGCCAAAGTAGACAGCCTTGAGGAATTCAACCCCATGCTCGGCCACCGCGGCTGCCGTCTGGGCATCACATATCCCGAAATCACCGAGATGCAGACCCGTGCCATCATCGAGGCAGCCCTCAACTGCAAAGCACGCGGCATCAAAGTCTTCCCCGAGATTATGGTACCCCTGGTAGGCACCCTCAAAGAGCTGCAGCATCAGGCCAACGTCATCAACACCACCGCAGCCAAAGTCTTCGACGAGCGCGGCGAGTCGATAGCATACAAAGTCGGCACCATGATTGAAGTGCCCCGTGCCGCCCTCACCGCCAACCAGATAGCCGAGGTAGCCGAATTCTTCAGCTTCGGCACCAACGACCTCACCCAGATGACCTTTGGCTACTCACGCGACGACGCACCCAAGTTCCTCAAATACTACAAAGAGAAAGGCATCCTGAAAGTCGATCCGTTCGAGGTACTCGACCAGGAAGGCGTAGGTCAGCTCGTACGCATGGGCGTAGAGAAAGGCCGTGCCACCAACCCCGACCTCAAAGTTGGAATCTGCGGCGAACACGGCGGCGAGCCCAGCTCAGTGAAGTTCTGCGCCAAACTCGGCATGAACTACGTCAGCTGCTCACCCTTCCGCGTGCCCATCGCCCGCGTAGCTGCGGCGCAGGCTGCAATCGAAGACTAATCCCTTTGACACTTAACGTAACTAAATAAGAAAAGCTGTGAAGTTTTTGTCTTAGTTGATTAAAACTTCACAGCCTTTTATCCTTTTCAAACAATTCGACCGCTTATGCATCTGATTACAGATTTTACAGAAGATTATAAGCGCGACAACGTTGTTAGCATTAAGAATCGCATAAGTGATATGAATACAGCGTTTAACAAATCCATATCAACATTTTTTAAGAACCATTAGTAGCTCTTTTGCTTTATGAATGTTTTAAGAAGAATACTGGTTGGCTTTGTGTGGATAGTCATATTTATAGCCATAATTGTTTTGGAATTATGTATAATACCAGACAATTTCAGCCGATGGATGACTAACTTTTCAGCTATCTTGGGGGATATAATTTTTATAGGTGTCCCAGGTGTTTTGGCAACCATTATATGCCATTACATTGCACCCTATATTTTGAAAAGGCAAATAGCAGACAAGGATTAACTTCATGGTTTTCGCAAATTAATGCGATTCTATGAAGAATTAAATTCGGCATAGGCGTTTGGAATTTAACTGTTTAAAGATTAACTTTTAGTAGATGACAAAAATTAATTTT
>FR897794.1:25676-45628 GCA_000437495.1 Prevotella sp. CAG:485 | reverse complement strand
GAGCGCCCAGCTGAGAGAAACTTCTGCAGAAGGGGTGCTGAAGCGCTGAGCCAAAGCAAATTTGAGCGGGAAAGAGGAGAAAGGATTGGAGGCTTGGGAATTGGGGGAGAAGTGGGTGCTGAAGCGCTGAGCGGAAACAAATTTTTGAGGGGAAGGGGTAGCTAAGGTAGCTATTTTAGCTATTGTAGCCGGGTAGCCGCAAAGGGCGAAAGAACGCCAGGGAGCTTAAGGAGATTAGGGGGTAAGTAAGGGCGAAGCGGGGGGGCCTTAGCTACCCGGCTACCTTAGCTAAAAAGTTACTAAGGTGCTGCTACAACAGGGTCGCTAAAGCGCCTGAGCGGCACCAAAATTTTGGCAATGGTGCGCTACCAAGGAGCTTAAGGAATTTGGGGAGAACGCCCTGCTGTGAGATATTCTCTACGGAAGGGAGTGCTAAAGCGCAGAGCCAAAGCTAATTTGAGCGGACAAGAGAAGATAGGATTGGAGGCTTGGGAATTTTGGGGGAAGAGGGATGCTGAAGCGCTGAGACAAAGCAATCTTTTGAGGGAAAGGGGTAGCTATGGTAGATATTTTAGCTATTGTAGCCGGGTAGCTGCAAAGGCCGAAAGAACGCCAGTGAGATTATGGCGATTAGGGAGGGTAAAGAGGCGGCTGAGTGGAAAGCTAATCAAGCCAAGGCAAGCCATAGGAGGCATGGGAATTTTGGGAGTAATGGGAATAATGGGAATTTGTTCTAAAGCGCCTGAGTGGCACCAAAATTATGGTAAGAGAGCATGAGACCCGGGAGGTTAAGGAGATTAAGGAATTTAAGGAGCTTAGGAAGAGAGCCTTGCTGAGAGACACTCTCTACGGAAGAGGCGCTGAAGCGCTAAGCCGAAGCAAATTTGATAGCAAACAGCGCGGCTAAAAGGGGGGGCTGAAGCGCTTGAGCCAAAACAAATTTGAGAGCAAGCAGAGCGGCGCGAAAGACGGCGCTGAAGGGCTGAGCCGAAACAATTTTGAGAAAGAGCCAGAGCGGCGAAAAAGTTAAAGCGCCCGGGAGCTGAAGGGTTCGAGGCTAAAGCCTTCGCCCGCCCAAATTATGGCAATGGAAAGGTGAGAAAAGCAAGCAGGGCGGCGAAAAGGGGTGCTGAAGGGCTGAGCGGAAACAAATTTGAGAAAGAGAGCCCAAAGCGACGAAACAGCTAAAGCGCCCGGGAGCTGAAGGGTTCGAGGCTAAAGCCTTCGCCCGCCCAAATTATGGCAATGGAAAGGTGAGAAAAGCAAGCAGGGCGGCGAAAAGGGGGCGCTGAAGCGCTAAGCCGAAACAAATTTTTGAGAGAAAAAGGCGGGAGGCATGAAAGAGGGGAAGGTGGTAAAAAGAGGAAAGGGGTAAAAAAGAGGGAAAAGGGGTTGATATGAGGGGAGAAAAGGGGGCTAATAAGAGGAGGGTGGGGAGAGGGGTGAAATAAAAATTTTCTTTCTGTTTATGATATAGATGCCGGGTGTGATAGTGATACCGGGGTTGATAGATAAGCCGGGGTTGTTGGTGAGAGTTGGGTTGGTAGTGGCGTTGGGGTTGTTAGTGACGGCTTGTTGAAGTGTTTGGATCGCTTCTGCGCGGGTGCGGAATTTGCCGACACAGATGCCTTGTAGGTTGTAAACAATGACGGGGCTTTCGGGGTCTTGGGCAAATGGTGGCTGTACGGAGGCGTAAGGGCTTACTGGGAGATGACCGGCAAACCATTCTATATTGCGGCTGAGGGCGGTTTTGATACGTTCTGCCCGCAGTTGGGCTGTTTGTGTGGGGTCTTCATGCCATCGTGCGCAATCGTTTGCCCAGGCGCTTTCAAGTGGCAATATGGTTTGATCGATTTGATTGTATATCTCAGTGAGTTTGAGGGGATAAACCTCATGCCACACTTGTTCTACGGCTTTGCAGAAGCTGTCGTATTGAATTATCTCGCCAATCCAGTGTGGTGTGATGTTGTAATGGACCTTCATTCTGAAGGTATAATCGGTTTTTTCGCGGTTATAGCACGACAAATCCCAAACCGGTCCGGCAATCCATTTTGCATTTTCTGCCAAGTCTTTGTGCAGATAAAAGCTGCCGTGGAAACCGTCGGGATTATCCATTATTTCCTGAAGGATGAAAAATCGCGCCATACTTTCTACGTTGATGTAGTTTTCCCATGTTGTTGAAGTCTTGGGTGAATAGATTGCCGCGTTAATTGCTTTGAACTCGTTGGTGAGCCACTGCAACTGAGCGTTTGACAGGTCTTCGGGCGAGTGGTATCTGAGGGTTAGATTCCAGCTGCTACATTCGGGAATGGTAATCTGGTCTTCATCAAGATAATTGTCGACTTCAACGAGCCATCCGCCCGTGAATAGTGCGGGATTGGTTTCCAAGTCCTGCTGTTCGTAAATATTCACACGGTTTTCATCTATGCGGATGGTCTCGGGGAGGAAATACAATCCGATATAATCGCCATTCAGCACTACTTCAACCGGCCGGAAACTTGGAGTCCACGCCATGCCCATGATTTTGCCTAACTGCAATCCGGCCACGGTGTTTTCAGTTGGTTTCAGAAGTGCCCAGTGCTTGTTCTTAGGCATGCCCATCATGGCTGTTTTCTTTTCCAGTTTTATCTTGTAGGGCTTTTTTGCACCATTCCATGACGAGTGTCCGCGTCCACGAATCTGCATTGGCAGCGGAGCTGCTTCGGTGCCAAGAGCCTCTATGCCTTCCGCTCCCATAGGGTCAAGCCGGTAAGTGGCTTTGAGATATTCCGTTTTTGAAATGACCGGGGCATGATTCTCGGTTTCTATATATAATGCCGGTAGGGTGCCGGACACAGTGTTGGCACTTGGATAATTGGACTTATTGGCCATACTTTCTTGGGGGTATGACATAATTATCACGGACATCAAGAATATGATGGATATTCTTATCAGGGCGCTTGCTTTGTTCATCTTTTAAGTTTTTTTTGAGATTTCTACTCAATAGATGGACAGAGCTGCGAAAGACTGCATCGGAAGGTTACCAGGTGAGCCGGAAGCCAACTGGGAGGGCGAATTCCAGAGGCTTCTCCTGTCTGATTGTGCGTATTTCGCCGCCGGGGTTGAAATAGTAATGTAAAGAGGGCTCGGCGAATATGCTCAGCGATGGGGTGAAGTTATACCGGATTCCAAAACCGGCCTCAACCGACCATTGCAAAGGCGGATGAATATGGTGTTTGGCGGTTACCGGCGCTGTCATGCCGATAGAGAGCTTCCATGACGACTGTCGGCCTCTAACGGGGATGTCGAGTGCGCCGCCGCCGTGGCCGTAGAGGGCGAAGTTGCCGGCTGTGAGGATGTTGTAGTTGAATTTCAGCGGGATGCCGATGTAGTGAATCTGCTGCTTTGTACGCTGTGTCCACAGTTTGCTTTCGCCGGAGAATTCCGACTCCATAAATGAATAGCGCAGGCCGGTTTCCACGCTCCAGCGCGGAGAGAGCGTTTTATTTACCGACAGACCGATTATCACCGGCATCTGATGATGCTTTGTGTCGTTCACCTCAATTTCTGCGTCGGGATCTCCTGACGGTAAATCGGGTGAGTCGGGGTTCGGGATGTAGTAACTTGCATTGCTGTTACGGCCTGAGTTGCCGTAATAAGCCAGCGTAAGACTCCAGTCTGACTCGTAGGGGGAACGGGCGCCGGGTCGGTGCAGAGTGATTTGCTGTTGAGAGAAGTGAAGCTCTCCGTCAAACAGCTTGAAAACAGGCTTAACGCTATCGGGTCGCACACTGTCTTCTGTGGCAGCAATCGGGCTGATATTAGCGGTTATGTTGAGTGCTGTGGAGTCAGGTTGCTGCTTTTGGAGCGGCAGAGGATTCCTCTTCTGTGCAATATTTTTCGATTCCGGACTTCGGGCAGCTGTTATAGCAGATGGCCGGAGTTCGTTTTGAGCGGTAATTGGTTCGTGGATGCCGACAGCGGTTGCCGCATGCCTCTCATCGCTGCCTGATGGAAGGAAATGCCAGATGGCCAGCAGGAGTAGGATTACAGACATCACCCCGGCACCGTAGCCATATTGGCTGATGAGACGCCTCAGCATGGCTTTTGCTCTTACAAGCTGCGAGGAGGATGAATGGGGCGCAATGCCAAGCATTTCGCCAATCTCTTTATGCGGACGGTTTTCCAAAACCGCAAGACGGAAAACCATGCAGTAACCTTGCGGCAGACGGTCAATAATACGGCTCAGTTCATCCCACGAAAATGGCTCTTCCTCATTTTCCGACTCTTTGGTTTCAACCACCGCCGGCTCTTCAGAGATAGGCACCAAGATATTCTCTCGCTGAGCCTTGAGGTATTGAAGAGCCAGATTCTTCATTATTGACGTCAGCCAGGATTTAACTTTTAAGGGTTTTCTGAGCGATGTTATTGATGAAAAGGCAATCAGGAATCCGTCGTGCAGAATATCCCACACTGCATCCTTATCACGCACATAATATGATACGACCTCTTTCATAGGCGCAAGATAGGTCTGATAGAGAATTCCTAAAGACTCTCTGTCTCCGGCCTGGCACTTTTTTACCAGTGTTTCTATGTCTTGTGTTTTGGTCATACCGTTTTATATAGATGCCGGCGGAGTCAAAAGACTGCATGCAAATGAAATAAATACTTGCATGGCTTTGAAACGCGGCATTACCCTGATGCAAAATTAGTTATTAAAGGGTTACAATGTAAGGAGTTTGCAGTGAAAGGAGAGGGGCGGTGTTGCGGGTATGAAAAATTTGTTGTAAATTTGCATTAACATGATTAAAAGAATGTGTAACTGAGGCGCACGGATGCGTCTTAAGTACAATTTGATATAAGGAGTAAGAAGAATTTTATGATTATGAATGCAAGGCTGCGTTTTGCAGACCGGGGCTCAGCGTTATCTGTTATCAAAGGCGTCCGGTTGCGTGGTTTTGTGGCCGCTCTTTTGTTGGTTTTGGCTGTGGGCTTGATGCATGGCGCGCAGCATGAAGACTGGAATCAGGCTCAGTACAAGGCTTATATGGGGATGCCGGGGAGTGTGCTGTTGCGCAAGGGCGATGACTTTCTGAATCACCGTAGGATGCCGGATTCGGCGCTGATGTGCTATACGGCTGTGGCGGAGCGTTACAGGCCGGGAATGTGCAAGGAAGAGATAAGGCTGTGTCTGAAGGGGTATTATGGCCGCTGGCAGACCTTTTTCTTCGGTATGGGGAATTTGCCGATGGCGGTTGAGGATTTGGGAGTGGTGTCGGATATTGCCGAGGAGCTGGATGAGCCGGTGCCCACGCTCGATTTCTATTACGGGGTCTGCTACATGATTATTGGCGGCAGCACGGGCGAGACGCGCCTGTATAATAAGGCAATTGATTATTACCGGCGCGCCTTCAGGGATGCTTACGAGATGAAGGATTACATGCTGTTACACAGGGCTTTCGATAATCTGGCGGGAGCTACGTACATTGTCGATTCTCTGCAGACGATGCAGCAGGAATATGGCATGATGCGTAGCCTGAAGGAGCCTGAGATGTGGCGCAGAAAGCAGTCGCTGGGCATTTACGACGTATATATGCTGATGAAGCGCAAGGACTTACGGGGAGCGCTGAGGGAGTGTCAGTCGTTGGTTGATGCTTTGCCGCGCGAGCCTGAGAACATGCGTTATCTGTCGTCGATATATCTCAATCGTTGCAGGATTGAGTCGGAGTTGGGTTTGCGCAAAAAGGCCCGCAACTCGGTTGATTCTATTCTTAAGCTGAGCTATCTGTATGAGATGCCCGACGTGAGGCAGGTAGGGCTGGTGATGAGCATGAACATGCATAACGCCAACGGCGATTCGGTGCGAGGCGAGCAAGACTATCGGCATTATCTGGCCTTGAAGGATTCGTTGATGAGCGATCGTTTTCTGGCTACTTTCCAGGAGATGGATTTCTCGGCTGAGCGGCGCCGTATGCAGATTCAGATGAAGGAGACTCAGTTCAGGAGTCAGCTTAAGGGTTGGATTCTGGGGCTGGTGGGTATCCTGCTGGTCGTTACGGTGATATTCCTGTTGGTGGTGAAGCACAGAAGCGACAAGCTGCGCGTGCGTACGGAGCTTCTTTACCGGCAGCTGCAGGACATGCTGCAGCATGGCGACGACTGGCTCGAGCGCCGTAAGACTATAGAACATGCCGGTGCTGAGGCAGAGGCAGAAGCTGAAAAGGAGGCCGCTGCTGCTGAAGAGGCTGAGGTTGAAGAGGACGCTGCGGCAGGGAAGGATGTCAATGCTGACAAAGATATGCCGACCGATGAGGAACGCCCCGTTGCCTCAGGTCTGACGGATGAGGCGTTAGATGACTTGGAGGCAAAAATCAAGGAGGTGATTCTTCACTCGCCTGCGGTGTATGATTCGAATTTCTCGCTTGGAGAGCTGGCCGATATGGTGAGCAGCAACCGCAAGTATGTGAGCCAGTGCATCAACGACAGGTTCAAGTGCAATTTCTGGACTTTGGTGAACCAGGCGCGTATTATGGAGGCCATGCGCCGCTTCGATGATGCCGAGCGCTACGGAAATTACTCAATAGAAGGTGTGGCCGAATCGGTGGGATTCCGCAGCCGAAGCACCTTCTCAACGTGGTTCAAGCGCTTCACAGGGCTTGGAGCCGCCGAATATAGAAGACTGGGCAGCCGCCAGGTAAAACCGTCGTAATCAGGGTCTGAAGCTATTGATTTGACGTGCTATGTAAGCTGCCTGCGCCGGGGTTACCGAGGCGATGGGTAATGACACAATCTCTGCTGCGAGAGCTTCTGTAACGGGCAACGGAGTGTTGCAAAGAGTGTTGCTGCCATCAGGCCGCGCATAACAGGGCTGACGGTGCGGTGGCACGGCATAGTGAATGTCGGTGGCGATGCCTTGGTCAAGGAGATATTGGCGGAAGGCGTCGCGATTATTATTTTTTACGCGAATCACATACTGGTGCCACACGGCTCCGGGCGTCCACTGAGGAGTGATTACGAGCGGGTTCGTGATGAGAGCATTGTAGATGGCGGCTATGTTGCGCCGTTGGCGGTTTATTTGCGGCAAGTGGCTGAGACGCACACGCAGCAGGGCAGCCTGAAGCTCGTCGATGCGACAGTTATAGCCGCAGTATATGTTGTGGTAACGGCGGTCTGAGCCATAGTTAGCCAGAGCTTTTACGGCCTCGGACACATCGGGAAGAATGGTGGTTACGGCCCCGGCGTCGCCGAAGGCTCCGACATTTTTTGTGGGATAGAAAGAGAACGCGGCGGCGTGGCCGAGAGCGCCGGTGAAACGCGAACCGGTGAGTAGCGACGGCTGCGATATGGAGGAGCCGATGGCCTGTGCGTTGTCTTCTATGAGGAGGATGTTGCGGTCTGAGAGCTGCCGCGCTATGTCGTTGTCCCAGCTCGGATTGCCGTAGAGATGTACGGTGAAGAGAGCTTTTACCGACCTGTCGCCGTTAATTTGGGTGAGAGCTTTGTGCCAGTCGAGGTTGAGAGTGCGCTCATCAGGCTCAATGAGAATGGGGCGCAGACCGAATTCCGAGAGCGGCAGAATTGTGGCTATGTATGTGTTGGCAGGCACAATCACCGCATCGCCGCTGCTGAGGCGCTTCGTCTCTATCAGAGCGCGGAAGATGAGGCGTATGGCATCCAGCCCGTTGCTTACGCCAATAGCCTGCGGCGCTCCTACGGTGGCCGCTAATTCGGCTTGAAAGGCTTTTGTCTCGGGTCCGTGCAGGTAATAGCCCGAACGGGCCACACGCAGCAGCGCCTCTTCGGTCTCAGCGCTGAACGGAGCGTTGATGCGCTGCATATCGAGAAAGGAAATCATTTCAGCTGAAATTTTTCGCGGGCATATTCGCAATAGCGGTCGAAATCGCGGATGTAATCCTCTTCCTCATATTGGTGCGAGGCGAGGGCGAGGACCACGGTGCCGGTGGTGAAGTTCTCCATAACGTCCCATACGCCGGCGGGTATGAGCAGGCCCTTGTTTGAGCGGTCGAGATGGAACACCTGTTCGCTGACACCGTCGGTGAGGCGCACCGAGAGGCTGCCTGATACGGCAATAAGCACTGTCTGGCAGACGTAATGGGCATGTCCGCCGCGTGTCTCGCCGCCGGGCACGTCGTAGATGTAAAAGACGCGCTGTATGGAGAACGGCACATGGCGTCCTCCTTCCACGAAAGAGAGGTTACCGCGGGGATCGCAGATTTTGGGAAATTCAATTATTCGCGCCTTCTGAAGCGGAGTATCGGGTGTCATGTTGCAAAGATAATGAAAAATTTTCACACCGGGAAGCAGCCTCCTCAATCAGGCCTTTTGGCGGACAGAGCTGCCCCGGAGGCTTGGAAAAAGGAAGAGGCTACGCTGATTACAGCGCAACCTCGGGTGGTATAGGAAGGGATTGGTAAAATGCGTTGTTGAAGGAGCCGTAAGGTCAGTGACGGCGCCGTCGCACAGAGCGTTCGGCAGACGAAGAGTTGGAGCCGGAACTGTATTTGGGCTTTCTTGCTTTCTTGGCTTTCTTTGCACGGGTGTTGGTGCGGGTGGCGCGAGCGTTGGTCTTTTTGTCCTGACCTTCGCCCACTTCCCGGTCGGGGATGTCGGAGTTCTCGCCATTTTCAAGAGCCTCTTTGGCCTCCTGCTGAGCAAGGTATTCTTCGCGCGACGGCACCCAGAGATTGCCGCCGAAGTTGCGCAGACGGTTGTCGATGCTGTCTTGCGCGGCACGTAGGTCGTCAGGGTCGGGATACATCTGCATCATCGAGAGGTTGCGCAGATTCTTGGTCTTGACGATGTCTCCATCATACATACCCAGCGTGAAGTAGTCGTCGAGGCTGTAGCGCGCCAGGTTATTGTCGTCGCTGAGGAAGACATACTGTTGCGACAGGAAGGGACGCAGCTGGTCGAATTTTATCCAGAACATGGGATAGCGTGTCTCTTCGCCGTAGTCGCCTATGCGGTTGAGGATGGGGCAGATAGCCATGACGCGTGTCTTGGTCTGGTTGCTGCGTTTGTCGAATTCCCATTTCTCAATTACGTAATAGTTGAGCACCTGAGCGGTGGGCACATCGGCCTCGGCTATTTCGTATTTCGGGTTCTTTTCGGTGGAGCCTTTTGCGGTCTGATAATAGATGCCGAAGCGGTCGAGCGTTTCGCCAACCTTTATCTTATATTGGTCTGAGAAGACCTCGCGGCCATCGAGATATTCGTAAGCCGGCACCTTGCCCTGAATCACCAGGTTGAGGATGAGGCGGAAAAGGTTCTCCTGTCCGTCTATGACATCTTCGGGGAAATAGAGAGGGGCGTTGGCATCCTTTTTCAGGTTTATCTGGCGGTATATGTCGCGTGTCCACACCAGGTCAGCGTCTCCGGGCTCCTTATGCTCGTAGAATTTCTGCATACGCTCGGTGACCTGTGAGGAGTTGTTTTGCTGTTTCTTGTCGCCGGGATTCCTCCTGCGCACTGCTCCGGCGCTCTCCACCTGAGCCACGGCTGACAGGGCCAGAAGGAGTGTTGCGGCGGTTAATATGTTTCTGTATATAGACATTTGTGCTTGTGTATGCGTTAGTTAGGGTTAGTTGAGGGCGACTTCCATCGGTGATATGTCGCGCGTGATTCCGTCGGGGCCTTTGGCTTTTATTTCTGAGATGAAGAAACGGGCGCCGGGCTTGAGGCGGCGGAACTGTTCTCTCTGTCGTTCGGAGAATGAGGCGCCTGCCGAGGATTCCGGTATGGCGTTGCCCATTGAATCGAAGAAGATGGTCTTGAATGCCACCACGGTATATTGAATGTCGAGCACACCGTCATCGAGGGCGGCTTTTACGCCCGAGCAACCCATGAGCGAGGCTTTGGAGATGCGGCGGGGTGTGCCTTTATACTGATTCTGACCTATGAGGAGGTAGGGGTTGGGGTCAGGCAGTTTGCGGATGCGGAACGTCATGGAGCCGAGCTGGCGGCTGGCACCGTTGAGCGTTGCCGACACGTTGATGGTGGCCGTCTGGCCTATTGCCGACACGCGTGCCACCCACTGGTTGCCGTTGCGCGTCAGTGTGCCGTTGGTCATCGATGCGTTGATGTCGGTCATGGGTATGCCCGGCGCCGAGATGGAGATGGGGTTGTTGATGCCGGCGTAGAGCACGTTCATCATGGTGGGAGAGATGGTTACGCCGGGCTCTATTACCGTGTATGACGACTGGAAGTTATGACGCGAGGTTGAGCCGTCGGGATGCGGCACGTCGATGTAGCCCGAATAGGTGTGGGTGCCCAGTGCGGTGGCTGTGAATTCATACAGGCCGTTGGAGTTGAGGCGGGTGCCTCCCACATAGATGGCGGGCTGACGGGCGGTGTCGATGGCGGCAAGCACTATGCGCGCTTTGTAGCGGCCGCCGCTCATTATCATGTTGGCTTCCGGCACCACAAAGGCTTCCATGCGGTTGACCTTGACGTCGCCGAAGTCTACCGACGAGATGACGTTGGTGAGCGCTTCGTTCTCGGCATGAAGCAGGTCGCCCTGCAGCTTTGTGAGCAGAGTGATGGCCGCAATGGCGGGTTTCGATTCAAACATCTGCTGCTCCCAGGGCTGCGCGGTGATTGTGCCGGGCAGTGTCTGGGCAGCTGTGGAGAGCACGTCGGCAATGGCGCGGCGTTTGGTGCTGTCGGTGATGTAGGGCAACACGAGGCTGCGATATTGTTCTATGCCTTTGCGCAGAGCGGCGCCACGGTTGGTGAGCGGGTCGAGCAGCACGGCTGACGACGCCTCGAGGTCGTCGAGGTTGACGAGCTTGGTGTAATCGCCCTGCGGACCATCGGCCTGGCGGGCTATAAGGACTTTGAGTTGCTCCATGACGCGGCTCAGGGAGTCGGTGGCTGTGTGTATGGCTACGCCTTGTCGGTACCATGGCCCGGCTTTGTCGGGATACATTGTGTATAGGTCGGCGAGGTACTGATACTGGACCTTGTTCTTGATGCTGAGGTTGTTGTTAGTGCGTCGCAGGCCCTCGTGGACTTGGCTGAAGCCGTTGAGTACGTCGCTGGAGACGTTGAGTGCGAGCATGGCCGTCAGCACGATATACATAAGGTTTATCATGCGCTGACGAGGCGACATACGCGCTATATTATTGCTTCCTCCTGCCATAGGGTGGTATGGGTGTTATTGCTGGTTGTTATCGTTAAGGGGTGCGAAGGGATTGGCGTTGGCTCGCGGCTGGGCGCCTCCCATCATCGGGTTCGACATGTTGATGGTCATGGCGGTGATCATCTTTTCGTAGACGCTGTTGAGCTGCTTCATGTAGCGGGCCATGCGTTCAGTCTCTTCGCAGTAGCGCGACGACTCATGTGCCGATTTCTCATACATGTCGCGTATGTCTTTCAGGCCGCGGTTCACGCGGTCAATGCTCTCAAGCTGCGAGGAGATGGAGCGGAGCTGTATCTCGTAGATGGTGTTCAGACCGCCGATGTTGCGGTTGAGGTTCTCCATCTGGCTGACGTAGCCTGTCGACGACTGGTTGATGAGATCGGAGTTGTCGGTGATGGCTTTGTAAGAGTCGAGCAGCACGGCGCTCACCTGGTTCAGTGCCTCGGTGGTGTTGCGCAGCTGAGCCAGCTGGTCGGCTATGCCCTGCACCTGAGCCAGATAATCCTGCGAAGCCTGTGCCAGCGAGGCAGCCTGAGTGAGCTGGTCGGTGGCGGCAGCCATGCGCTGCACAGAGTCGTGCAGCGATTCGGCATCCTCGGGGGTGAGAGCGTCGGCTATTGCCGGCATTGCCACCACAGGCTGCGCCACAACCGGCTCGGCCGGAGCAATGCCCGTTTCGGGCTTCGGAGCGTAGGCTTCATCATCCTGGTCGCCAGCGTTGTAGATGACGCCGCCGACACCGCCTTTCATCGACGGACGGTCTTCCGGGTCGTGGGTGTCGAGCACCGGGAACACTTCCTCCCAGGCATAGTCCTTGGGCGGACGGTCGAAGGCCGTGAGGATGAACATGGCTATCTCAGTGCCCATACCAATGCAGAGCAGCGTGGAGCCGCCCGGAAGGTGCAATATCTTGAACAGAGCGCCCCAGATAACGATGGCGGCGCCTATGGAGTAGGCGAAGTTGAAGAAGCGTTGGCCTGCAGCTCCGTGCAGGAAGCGTTCTATGACGTTGGCGTATTTACGAAGTTTTGCCATAAGGTATTTTTATTTTGCGGGCGGGGCTTTCACTGAGCCGCGCGTCTGCTGCCGTGTTTGTTGGAGGCGTAAGTGGTTATTTTTTCTTATTGCCGCGGGCGAAGCCAATCTGAGTGCGGACGTTGCGGAAGCCAATGTACGAGCGCTGCTCGTTCTGATACTCCCATTGGCGCAAGTCTGAACGCAGGTTGTGTCCCACATCTTTCCATGAGCCGCCGCGCACAATCTTGCGCTTCATCTTATAGGGGTCTTCCTTGGCCGCGTCGTAGCGGTATTCGGGGTTCATGTCCGAGGTCAGACGGTCGATGCTCTCCGTGTAAGCTGTCGACGTCCATTCGCTCACGTTGCCGGCCATGTCATACAATCCGAAATCATTTGGCTTGAAAGTGCCCACGCGCGAGGTTATAAGGTGTCCGTCGCGCACAAAGTCGCCTTCCATAGGTTTGAAGTTGGCGTAGAAGCACCCTCGTTCGTCCATAGGCAGCGTTTCGTCCCACGGATACATGCTCTCCGAGTTTCCGGCACGCGCCGCATATTCCCATTCAGCCTCTGTGGGCAGACGGTAAGGCTCCACAAAGGCACCTTCGCGACCCAGCGAGCGTTTGAGATAATCCGTGCGCCAGTTGGAGAAGGCATTGGCCTGCTCCCAGCTTACACCAACCACCGGATAGTCGTTGTAGCCGGCGTGAGCGAAATACATACGCGTGTAAGGCTCGTTGTAGGCATTCTCAAAGTCGTTTATCCAGGCTGTGGTGTCGGGATATACATTCACTATATAAGTGTTGAGGAAGTCGTAGTCGCCGGTGAGAGGGCGCGTAATGGTTTCGCGCACAATCAGGCCCTCCTCGTTGAAATAGGCGGTGTCTTTGCTTATGATAGGCAGAGTGTTGTCTACCGGAATGTCAGTGTTATACTCACGCCGCGTGGGGTCCAGACGGTTGCGTCGCTGAGCCGCTGCGGTATGGTTGAAAATCTCGTAGCGGTAGTTGAGCTGAGTGGGGTCGAGTTCGCGGCGTCCGGTGATAGGATTGGTGCGATACACGCTCTCAATGGCACGCATCTCATCCTCGTTGGCATTGCGCCAGGGTATTGCCTTGTTCCAGTTCAGATAAGGAGTGATGGGGTTGCCCTCCTTGTCCTCCTCAATCTTAAATGCTTCGTTGCCGCCGTAGGCGGGGTCAGCCAGGCGTTCGCGGATAATGCTGTCGCGCACCCAGAATACAAACTGTTTGTATTTTGAGTTGGTGATTTCCGTCTCGTCCATCCAGAACGACTCGATGGAGATGCCGCGCGGATTACCTTTGATGCCCCAGATGGAATCATCCTTTGCCGGACCCATTTTATATGCGCCACGGTCAACGAGTACCATGCCGTAGGGTGCAGGCTCTGCGTAGGAGGCACCGCCAATGCCGGTTACTTCGCCTCCGGCTTTGCCGCCTTTCGACGCCATGCACGATACGCATAAAAGGCCAATGCCGGCTACGGCCATAACAAGCATCAGCCGGCGAAGTGTGCGCCACGAAGTGCTATATGCTTTGGTTGTGTTCATTATCTTTTTGAGCAGTAGGTTGCTAATGTGTTGATATATGGTTTGCGCTCCCCGGCATCACATGATGCGTATGGAGCGGTGTTTGTTCTTGTTCTTGCCCGAAAAATCGAGCTTTAGCTGATAGCCTGCCACTATTTCGTGGCTGCCTGAGGAGACCTTCCCGATGGCCGACAGCGGATAATCGTAGCTGTAGCCCAGGAAAAAGTTGCGGAACGTGGCTCCTATCATGGCGCTGACGGCATCGTTATATCGGTATGCTACGCCAAACGTCAGAAACCGGTTGTATGTGGCCCGCATGGTGACTTCGGCCGTGAAAAAGTTGAAATCTGTTTTTACCAATGCCGAAGGTTCCAATACAAATAACGTGTTTTTAATCGGGAAATTGCATCCGCCCATAAAATAAACCATCCGTCCCAGCTCGCTTTCAAATTCCTGAGTCTCGGTGTTTTCGGAGCCCTGGAGGCTCATTTTTATGGTCGGTTTGAGCAGATGCGTGCCGCTGACGCCCACCCAAAAACGCGGTTTGGTGTAGAAAATGCCCACACCCAAATCAAATGCCGAGCCGTTGAGGTCTTCTTTGGGAATTGCCTCATCGTCGGGCTGATGGTAATCGTCGTCGCCCGGATTCTCTATTTTCGAGCCGCTGAACTTCTGGTTGAAATAGCCCAGCTGGAAACCGGCGCTCAGCTCCCCTTTGAAGAGCTTGAACTTGTAAGCGCCCTGCACGCCGAACAGCATATTTGAGAAGAGGCCAATCTTTTCCTGCTGCATCTGCACACCCAGGCCGATACGTTTGCGGCCAATGGCAAGAGGCGAGTCGGCCTGAATGAAGAAGCTCTGCGGCGCTCCGTCAATGCCAATCCACTGCATACGCGTGCCGCCGCGCACACGCAGATAATCCGACGCACCGGCAGCTCCGGCGTTGTAGAAGGCCGGTAAAGCCCAGTATTGGGTCAGCTGAGGGTCGCTCTGGGCAGTGACTATGCCGGGCAGTGTCAGCAACGCCGCCGCGAGAAGAAGCAGCCGCCTGAGTATGTGTGTGCGTAAATTATTCAAAATAGAAAGTGAAGACTATCATGTTTGACTTGATTTTCGACAGCGAGTTGGTGATTTTCATCGTCTCCGGGTCATCCACCAGGTCGGGGCGGTCATGCTTGAGCACGTCCGACAGGCCGAAGCAGAACTTCACCTCCGGATTGAGTTTGAAAAACGGCAGATAGAAGTCGCAGCCGATGCCTAGGGTGAGATAGAAGTCGGAGCTTTTGAGCCATATAGGCTCGCTGCGGCGTTTGCTGACATCGAAAGTGCCCATGCCGCCAATGGTGACGTAAGGGCGTGAGTTGATGTAGCGGTTGCCCGAAATCTTAAGGTCGATGGGAAGCACCACGTATGCCGATTTGATGTCCTGGCGCTGAGTGGCGCCGGAGCCGCTTTCGCGCATTTCCACCGTTTTGTTGCCGAAATACATGCCGGGGCTGAAGCGCAGGTTGAAGTGCTTGTGCAGCCGCAGGTCGGCAAGCACATTGACGCAGAAACCGGGGCTGTAACCCGGCACCTCGCTGTACCAGTGCTGACCGTCTTCGCTGGCCAGACCGTTGTTGGTGAGCTTGAGGTCTTGCAGATGCATACCCACCGAAAAGCCCAGATGAATCTTTTTCTGGTCGGCGTAGGGCCTGTTGAGCAGCTTGTCGTTGCGCTTCTGCGCCTCTGCCGGCAGCAGACACGGCAAAAGTAACGCCACCAGCAGGCAGCGGAGAAGAAGATGAATATGACGGGATTCTATTTTCATTGACGTCAGGAGAGCAATGATTTATTGCTTCATTTACCAAACGCTGACGCCCTCTCTTTATTGCCCCGCAATTGTTAAATGAGCCTGAGTGTATTCTGAATAAAAATGTTTTTGTAATTTTGCAGCCATGAAAATTTTGTTTGTAGGCGATTACTCCGGTTATCATGCTTCGCTGGCGGCTGAACTGCGCCGGCGCGGCCACGACGTAACCGTGGTGAGCGACGGCAACAAGTATATGGACACGGCTCGCGACGTCAGTCTCGACCGCAAACCCGGATTCATAGGCTCGCTCAAATATCTATATCAGGCCTGCAACGTAATGGCCGGCATGAGGGGCTTCGATGTGGTGCAGCTCATCAACGCCCATTTCCTTGATCTGAGACCCGGCAAGCTCAGCTATCTGCTAAAGATGCTGAAGAACAACAACGGCTTGGTGTGTCTGAGCCATTGCTCCACTGACTATTACTTTGCCAAAGCCATGACCGAGGGGCGTGTGCTTGAATACAGCGAATATGGCGTGGAGGGCAAGCCTACCGACTTTACCATAAACTGCGAAAGGAACATTGACCTGTGGCTGATGCCGGTGTGCAAGGCGTGGGCTGACCAGGTTTATGCCGACGTTGACGGCGCCGTGTCGGCGTTATACGAATACCACAAGGTGTGGGAAGAGCAGTTTGCCGGCCGCATGGATTATGTGGGCATAGGCGTTGACACCCGTGCTTTGGCGTATGAGCCGCTGCCTGACCACGGCCCCCTGAGGGTGATGATTGGCATAAAGCCCGAAACAGCTTACAGCAAAGGCATATATATATTGCAGAAAGCCCTGCAGAAGGTGGCCGACCGGCATCCCGGCGAGATTGAGCTGGTGGAAGCGCGTCAGCTCCCCTTGCGCGATTATCTGCAGCTGATGCGCTCGTGCCACGTGGTGGCAGACCAATTATATTCCTACACCCCTTCCACCAACGCTTTGCAGGCCATGGCCATGGGCAAAGTGGTGATAAGCGGTGGCGAGGAAGAGTATTACAAATTTATTGGCGAGGAGGTGTTGCGCCCCATCATCAACGCTGACCCGCGCACCGAAAACTTGGCAGAGTGGCTTGAGCCGCTGCTGCTTGACCGCGCCGATTTGCAGCGCCGCTCTCTCCAGGGACGTAAACTGGTTGAAAAACACAATGATATAAGGGTGGTTGCCGACCGTCTGTTGGAGGCATGGCAACACCTCAAAGAACAGAAAAAATGATAGAACTGCAAGTTCTAATATCTACGTTAGGCGATGGCATCAACGGCATTGCCGGGGTGGCTCATCCGGTGGTGGAAGGGGTTGAATATATCGTGGTATGGCAGCGTCCGGACCTGCGGCTGCAGCTTGGCGATGAGGTTAAGGAAGTGTCGGATACGGATATAGAAGTGCCGGAAGATTTGCGGCGCCCTGACATACGGGTCTATGTGTCGGCCGGCTGCGGCCTGTCGTGCAACCGCAACTTAGCCATCAGCCGTGCTACGGCGCCCCTGTGCCTCCTTTCCGACGATGACATGAGCTACCGCAGCGAACAGCTCCGTGGCGTTATTGAAGCCTTTGCCGCACACCCCGACAACGACATCATCACATTTCAGTATGTGGGCGACAATAAGGATTATCCGCAGGCGGAATTCGATTTGCGCAAGCCGGCCCGCGGCTGGTATATCTCATCTGTGGAATTGGCTTTCCGCCGCAAAGCTGTGTCGGATTCAGGCGTTAGATTCAACCCCGAATTAGGCCTCGGTTCTGAGCTTTACAGCTGCGGCGAAGAGGAGATGTGGCTTTTCAGTCTGCTCAAAGCCGGACTGAAGGGCGTCTACGTACCTCAGATTATCGGACGCCATCAGGGCCTGTCAACGGGCGTCAAGAGCGCCGCCGAGAAATCCGTGTTGCGCGCCCAGGGTTATATCTTCAGCCTGAAAGGCATACATCCGGCGCTTTTCCATATCCTGCTTAAAGCCATGCGTGTGACGCGTGCCACCGGTCGCAGTTTCTGCCATAATATGCGGTGGCTCTGCCAGGGCTGGTGGGAAGGTCAGCGGCGCCAGATGCGTCTCAGAAAGGGCAAAGACACAACTGCCACAGAGCCGCAAAGCAAGCAGCAAAGCCAATAAGGCAGATACTTCATGGCAAGCAGCTCGCCCAGACCGAGCAGGAAGCACAGCAGCGTCATCCACAGCGTGGAGGCGGCAAGATGCAGTCTGTAACGGCGCACATATACCCACCCAGTTATGAGCATATAGAGCGCATACCAGGCAATAAAGGCTATTCCCACACCTTCCAGACCCATGAGTCGGTAACCGGCAATGCACAGCGTCAGACCTATCACCGCGTCGATGCTTTCTGTGAGCACATACACCGTTCCGTTGCCGCGTGCCAGAATCACAAAAGCCATGCTCCATGAGGTGGCTTTGAAAACGCAGCTCAGCACGGCCCAAGAGATGAAAGGTATCATCACCGCGAACTCAGGCCGGTAGAGAAGCACCACAATCCACTGACGAAGCAGCAGAAAGAGGGCTATTACCGGAATCAGCACCGTGAGCAGCACCCGCGCCTCGTGATTCACAAACATACTCGTGCGCTTTGCAGAGAAGATATTGGCGCTCAGGCGCGGATAATACTCCATTGCCATGGCCGTGAAGATAAGGCCCATATACCTCACCACAAGCGTTATTCCGGCCTGGTAGAACCCCACTTCCTGCAGCGAGTCGAAGCCGCTGAGATAAGCCATAAAGGCCATCTGCGCCAAATTTGTGACAAAGGCTGCCACGGCCATCCAGGTGCCCAAGCGCACAAACCCCGACCCCTCTTTTATAACCTCGCTGACGGTGATTTTCGGCTTCTGAGGTGTGCGCAGCCGCAGTATGAGAGCCGCCGCCAAGGTGCACGCCGAATATGCTATTACGGTCCAGATGACGCCAGTGAGCCCTCCCCAGCGCAACAACGGCACCGACACCAACAATCCCCCCGCGGCACCCCATGTGCTGATGCGCAACAGAGGCTTGAAACGCTGCGCGCCCTGCAGCAAAGCCTGTTCACCGCCGGCAACGGCGTTGAGAAGCATCACCGCCGACATCAGCGCGAACATCCACCAGCGCCCTGCCGTGCCGAAGAACCATAGCGACAGGGGTATGCACAGTCCGCTTATCACCACCGCTCCCAACAGTCCGGTGAAGAGGCTCCAGCGCCTCACCACCGCCGCCATGCGCGAGAGCAGGGTAGGGTTGGAGGCCGTCTGCGCCACATCCCTCACCGCACTCTGGCGCAGACCCAAATCGGTGAGTGTGCCCGTGGTCTCGGTGGTTGTGGTGAGTATTCCGAAGAGGCCTACACCGTCTGCCGACAGCCACAAGGCCACCAACTTGGTCTTGATGATGGTGCAGAGCACGGTGAAAAACTGCATCCCCGTGAAGAGTGCCATCACCTTAAGAATCTTCTGCGACAAAGACGACCCTTTTTTCACAACTTCAGGCTATATTGTTCGTAAGCCACGCCGGTGGCTCCGTATCCGAATTTATTGGCCAGCAGACCCGCGTTGAGGAGTTGGCTGCCCGGCTCGTTGCTTGTGCCGAAATCGAAATACTCTCCCGGACATTCCTCTATCAGAAAGCGGAAAAGATAGGGCAGATAGCGGTTTGCGCGGGCCTTCTCCGTGCTGGCAATGTACTGACAATGGTCGGCCGTGGCAGTGCGGTATATCAGCACTCCCGCCTGTAAGCCTTCGGCGTCGCTGAGGGTAAACAGACGGATATTGGCCGGGAAGAGCGCCTGCAGACGCTGCATCTCCTCCAACGTATGCACCGGCGCAGCGTTGTGTCTTTGACGCAGACATTGTTCCAAAAGTTGCCAATATTGTTCCATGTCGCCACCCTCCTCGATGCTCACCCCGGCGTCCGCCACACGTTTTAGATAGCGGCGGCGCAGGTAGTCGAAACCCGGATTGCAGCGCAGGTTTACGGCTGACGACATCAGCAACCTTTCTTTTACGAATCCCTTGCGCCACAGCGCGTTGAGGTCTTCCTGCGACGGCTGGCGGCTGTATATCCACGGTAGCGGCTTATAGTGAATGGCGCGTATGCCCTGTTGCGCACACCACCCCAGCCAGGCGTCGAAAAGGTACTCCATATCCACCGCATCCACGGCATGAGGCGGCAGAATCCATCCGCCGTATGTGAGTCCCTGATGCGAATAAAGCTCACCGTCGGCAATGTTGGCCGGAAGCAGACAGAGGGGCTTGCCACGGTGCAGCGCAATGAGCGAGCAGTCGGTGAAGCGGTCGGCGTGATAGTCCATATAATCGCGCCGCAGCAGGAAGGTGGCGTTGCGCGATTGCTCCGTAAGCCGGTCCCACTCAGTTTTGAACTCCGCCCGGTAAGGCTCTATTGTCCAGTCTATTGCAGCCATTCGCTTGGATTTAGAC
>FR897794.1:0-25608 GCA_000437495.1 Prevotella sp. CAG:485 | reverse complement strand
GACCGTTGGACGACGCCACGGTGCCCAACTGCTGACCCTGTTTTATTTTCTGACCCGTGGAGACGCGGCATGACCCCAAGTTGGCATATACGGTGTAATAATCACCGTGACGCAGAAGCACAACCGTGCCGAAGCCGGGAGCTTTGTAAACCGCAGCTACCTGTCCTTCGTACACCGATTTCACGGCAGCTCCGGCGCTTACCTCGGCATCAATGCCGGTGTTGTCAAGCTCTACCCGAGGCATATCGGGCCGCGAATGACGCCCGTAAGGCACCACGATTCTGAACAAGCCGCTCACGGGGCGAGGCAACCGTCCTTTGGCCGCAGCAAAACCGCTTGAATGGTTCGTTTTTGAGGGCGCGGGCTTCGGCGCCGAGGCTTTGGCTGTCTGTTGTGGTGTCTGCTGTGAGGGCGCCGGTTTGGGCGCTATGGAGGTTTTGCTGCGCGGACGCCGGCCGCGAGCCACGGCGTATGGCGCTTTTGCCACATTTGCCGTCTGACTCTGAGGCGCCGGTTTTTCGTTTTTATCTTTATGCTTCTCTTCGCGTGCCGGCGCCGGAGCGGCTTGCCGTTGCTGCATGGCCAGTTCCTGCTTCTTGCGGCGTTCCTCAGCAAGGCGTTTCTCCTCGGCTTTCTTCTTCTCGGCGGCGATGCGGCGCTCTTCGGCCTGCTTGCGTTCGGCGGCAAGGCGTTCCTGCTCGGCCTGGCGCTGGGCTGCCGCTATCAGCGCGGCTGTCTGACTGTCGAGAGCGCGTATCTCCTTGCGCTTTTTGCTTATCAGTTCCTGCAGCCCTCGGTTATCGCTGCGCAGCTGTGCCGACACATTCTGCAGACGCGCCTTGTCGGCACCCATCTGCTCTTGCTGATGCTCCTGCTGAGCCAGGGCCACGCTCTGCGCTTTGTGAGTGGCTGTGAGCTGCCGGTGGCGGTCGTCGAGGCTCTGCAGTTGGCCGCTGATGGCTTCGGTGCGCTCATGCCGCCACTGCGAAATGCGGCGCATATAACGCAGCCTGGCCATGCCCTGATGAAAATCCTCGGCACTCAGCAGAAAGGCCAGTCCGTTGGTATGAGCCCGGTGAAGACGCATCTGCTTTATCTCGCGCAGATAGGCGCTGCGCAGGGTCTCCAATTCCTCGTTGCCCTGAGCTATCTGCTGTTCCAGCCCTTGACTTGTGGCGGCGAGCTGATTGCGCAGCACTGCGAGGCTGTCGATGGATTTCTGCCTTAAGCCTATTTCCGCCTCTATCACTTGCATGCGCCGCAGGTTGGCGGCTATCTCGCCCTCATTGCTGCGTATTTGTTTCTGGGCTGTCCGAATCTCGCCCTGCGCCGCCACCTTTTTCTGCTGCAGCTCGTGACGCTGAGGCTGTGCCTTGGCACGCGGCTTGGCGGCAAGGGCTTCACGACCCACAGCCAACAGCCCCACGGCAAGAAGGGCTATGACGGCGAGAAAAAGTGCGCTATGTCTGTGAATTTTTTGCATTAAGGCCGACTAAAACTTGAAAAACGTCTTGATGTCAACGCGTTTCCATTTCCTGTTTATCTCCACCGGCTCAAGACTCCTTGCCGGGTTCCATTTGGGCTTGTCGAGCTGCATCTGAGCGCCGTAATACTTATCCTTAATCTGAATATCCAGCTCAATGCCGGTCTTGTTGCCGCCGGGATAGGTGTAATGCGCCAAGGCTGAATATGAACCGCTCTCGGTGGTGGCGTACATATCCTGCATCAGTCCGTTGAAATCGAACGTATAACCATATCTCACTCTTCCGTCGAGGGGCTGTATGAGCGGTACAAGGAGCATGCGGCTCTGTTCGTTGAAGAGCTCGCACAGCTTCATGTTGACGGTGTTGAGGGTGCCGTAGTCGCAGATGAAGACGCGGCCGAGGAGCATATCCTGCACATCTTCAATATTCATGTAGCTGAGCAGATTGCCGGTGGGTTCCTGCACATACACTTTTTTGAGCCGGTTTACGGCCACCACTTGGGTGCTGTCTATTTCCACTCTGCCCACCTCGCCCACAAACGGCGCGCGCACGGAGATGAAAATCTTCTGCTTATATTCCATGTATATGCGCACCGAAGGCGTCAGCGGCAGCCTTTCCATCTGCAGCTTGCCGTTCAGCTCGACGCTCTGCCAGGGGGTATAGCTGCTGATAATGATGTTGAGAAACTTCAGCTGGGAGGCGGTGAAACCGTCGGCAGCACGCGCCGACAAGGCCATTATGGCCAACAGCAACAGAGCCGGAAAGCGGCGCCATATCCCTCTGCAGGTATGCTTATTTGTCATAATACTTCTCATCGTGAATCTTGCGCTTCAGCAGCTCGTTGTCGGGTTCCTGTTCCAAGGCGCGTTTCCAATTGTCAATGGCCAGACGCTTTTTGTGGAGCTTATAGAGAATATCGCCGTAATGCTCATACAGCTCGGCCGAAATCTCGTCGGCAGCAGTATTCTCTATGGCCATCTCCTGATATGCCAGCGCTTTCTCGTAATCGCCCTGCAGAAACAGGATGTAAGCGTAAGTGTCGAGGAAAGTGCCGTTGTCAGGACTCTGATTTATGCACTGCACAGCCATCTCCGCAGCCTTGGCGAGGTCCTTGCGGCTTACCGCCAGGCCGTAAGCGTAGTTGTTGAGAGCCAGCGTGTTGGTGGGGTCGAGAGCCAAGGCCTGTTCGTAGACGTTGAACCCGCGGGACGAGTCTTTGAGCGCTATGAGCTGATCGGCGTAAGTCTGCAGATAATTGGCCATTGCCGTGGAATTGTAGTTACGCGCCTGAACCGTGTCGGCCAGAGCTGAGCCGCTGAGAGTGTCGCTGTAAGAGGGTACAAGCGATGTCAGCAACCCCTTCAGCTTGTCGGCCGCTTTTTGATTCTGCTCATCCATGCCGTAGGATGTGGCAATAATGAAGTCGAGATTATAGTGGTTGTCATTAAGCGAGTCGGCGGCTTCGTTGTAAACCTTATCGGCGCCGGCATAATCCTTTGCCATGATGTGATTTATCATCAGCTCCTCCCAGTATTTGGAATCCTGCGGATACTGAGCTATGAGTTTGCGTATGATGCCGTATGTCTCAGGCCACATCTGCAGCTGCTTCAGAATCGTCTCCTTCAGTGTCAGCAATACGGTGTTTTCCGGGTCCTGGTCAAGCAGCGCGTTAACCAAAGGGAGCCCGCGTCTGGAGCTTTCGTTTGTTGATATGACTTCCGACAGATAGCTCATCAGCCCCTGGGCCTTGTCTTCCACATTGAGGTCGTTGGTGGCCAGAGCCTCAATCATCAGCGAGTCGGCGCGCACCGTGTCGCCTTGCGACTGATAGAGCAGGGAGAGCAAATGTTTCGGCTGATAGCTGTAGGGCGCCAGGCTCTCGGCCTTTTTATAGCTGACAAGAGCTGAGTCGGGCTTTTCCAGGAACATATACAGCAAGCCTCTGAGCGAATGTGAGTCTTCGCGGTCGGGATACATCATCACAAACGAATCCACCGCTGCTATGGCAGCAGGCGTGTCGAGCGTGGTCATGAGGATGTTGGCCTTCGATGACACCGTATTTTCCGAAGCACCTTCTATATGCTCGTAAAGCCGCAGCATTGCAAGCGCTTTGTCGGTCTCATTATTCATCATGTAGAGGTTCGACAATTCGTTGAGTATGTCGGTGCGTTCCGGAAAACGGTCTTTCATCAGCGACATTATTTTGATGGATTCATCAACATTGCCCTTAAGTACCCGCATCACCTGGGCCAGCAGCCATGCTTCTGAATAATCGTCGGGGTAAGTGTCGATGTATTTGAGCATTGATGCCATCAAGTCCGATGACAGGGTGTCACCGGAGAGCAGGCTTTGAATGCCGTAATTGTATGCCACATCCTGATTGCCGGGATTGGCTTTATATGCATGGCGCAAAAGCTCAAAGGTGTTGTCTGTGCTGTCGGAATATTTAAACGACTGGCGCAGATAATACTTCGATTTTTCAGCATGTTCAGTGTTTGCAGATTTGGTTCGCGCATTGCTGCTCAGGGTGGGGAGCAGCATTATGCACAATGCGAACACAGAAGCAAACGCCGTGGCTATGGTTCTCTGTCTCAATGTCTTATGAAAAATTTTAAAGTGGTCGTGTCAGGGATAAGTGATAGATCGCTTCAAGATTTGTGAAGCGGCACTTTCAGGGTCTTTCACACACCGGTGTGGCCGAAACCGCCGTCGCCGCGGTCAGTCTGCGAAAGTGAATCGCCGGCATCCTGCCAAATTACGTGCATCACCGGTGCCACTATCATCTGGCAAATGCGGTCGCCGTCGGAAATCGTTACCGGCTCCTCGCTCAGGTTAATCATTATTACACTGACTTCGCCGCGATAGTCGCTGTCGACGGTGCCGGGAGTGTTGACCACCGTGAGGCCCTGTTTCAGCGACAAACCCGAACGAGGGCGTATCTGTACCTCATAGCCGTAGGGTATGTCCATATACAGACCTGTGGGGATGAGGCGCCGTTCCATGGGCGCTAATGTGATTGGGCCGTCGGGCAGCCAGGCGTGAATGTCCATGCCCGACGCGCCCGGTGTGGCGTATACCGGATTCGGGTGAGGACTGTGGTTCGACAGACGCAGGATTATGTCGTTGTTGTTCATTTCTTCTAAGTATTTTTTGGTCAACTCGGAACTTTTTACAAAGTTAATTCTTTTATAGAATAGATAATAGTTTTATCTTTGCAAAAAATTCAGTAACCACATTTTTTTAACGTTGAAATCATGAAAAAGTTATTCTTTATCATGCTGGCGGCTCTGATAGGGTTGAGCTGCTACGCTCAGAAGAATGAAAAAGTGCTCTACAGCCTCACTCCCAACATGAACTGCCAGAACTGTGTGAATCGTGTTCAGCAGGCTCTCACCGC
The DNA here is from genome assembly GCA_000437495.1 of Prevotella sp. CAG:485. GTDB lineage: Bacteria > Bacteroidota > Bacteroidia > Bacteroidales > Muribaculaceae > Lepagella. Next base: position 20,727 of record FR897794.1, on the reverse strand, counting down.
CATAGAGGGTGTGTCGTCGGTAAAGCCCGACCTCGCCACTCAGACTGTGGAAGTGGTTTACAACCCCACCACTCTCAAACCGGAGATTATAGTCAACGCACTCACCGCCATAGGCTACACTGCCAAGCAAACCACCCTTGAGGAGGCTTCGCGTGCCATGAAGCGTGTCATCGACGCCAACCCCGGCATCGTAACCGCCATCGACGGCAAACCCACCGTTCACCAGTGTGCCGACGGCCAGTGTGAGAAGGAAGCGGCTGAAAAAGACACTCAGGCCGCTAAAGCGCAGGTGAAAAAGGACGTCAGAAAGGCCACAAAGGCTGAATGTAACGGCAAGCAGACCACTCGCAAGGAGTGCGAGAAGGTTGAAGACAACTGCCCCAAAGCTGCCAAAGAATCCATTGCCATAGGTTGCACTAATGCCGAATCAAACTGCACCGAGGCTCCTGCTAAAGCCACCAAGGCTACCAAAGCCAAGAAGATTCAGAAAAAGCGTTAAGCCGCTATTCGGAGAGATAAGCAGAGCCGCACAAAGCGTGTGGCTCTGTTTTATTTTTGCGTGTGGCTCTGTTTTTCTTTTGCAGAGGCTTTTGTCGCGCGTCAGTGTGTGCGGGTTCTGTGAAACAGGCGCCCCAAACGCTCTGACAGACGGTCCATAGCCTGCGAGGTGAGCGCAAACCGCACCAGCAGATAGTTCGCCGGTATGCAGATGGCCATAGCAGGAAGAAGTGCCAATGTAGGACCCACAATGCCTTTGAAGATTGCCACTAAGCCTACCTGAAGACCCATATTCACCATGTGCGACAGCGTGAAGCCGATGCCGCGTAAGGTGCTGGGACGGGTGTTGAACGTGAAGTAGTTCGACATCAGGAAGTTAAAGATGAAGCTGATGGCGTAGCTTATCATGGTGGAGGGCACCGCCGGCACTTTCACCGCAGCCACAAACACCACATAGACGCCATATTGCAGTATGGTGGCCAGGCCGCCGACTATGCCGAAACGCAGTATCTGCGACAGCTGGCTGTTGCCCATCACCATGCGGTAAAACAGATGATTCTTTATCCGTCTTTTTGTTGCTGATGTGCCGCTGACGGCGCTGTTGGCGGCTTCCGGGTCTGCGGAGGCCGCTGAGGGGCTGTTTTTGTGGGCTGACCGGTGTGTTGCACTCATGGCTGTTGTTGGCGCATGCTCTTGTTGATGCTTTCTATGTAGTCGAGAATCTCATCCCGACCAGTTTTTGTCTCCGACGAGGTGATGAACACGGGCGGCAGTTCCTCCCATTGTTTGTGCAGCTCCTGCTTATATTCCTCCACGTTGCGTTGCACTGCCACCGGACCGAGCTTGTCGGCCTTGGTGAAAATGATGGCGAAAGGCACACCGTTCTCGCCTAAGAAAGACATGAACTCCATGTCGATTTTCTGAGGCGCATGGCGCACGTCAATCAGCACGAACAACAGCGTCATCTCCCGGCGGTGAAGCACGTAATTCTCTATCAGCTCTTTGAGTTTGGCTCGCTGGTCTTTGCTCCGTGCCGCGTAGCCGTAGCCCGGCAGGTCCACAATATAGAACTCGCCGTTGTTGATGCTGAAGTGGTTGATTAGCAGGGTCTTGCCCGGTGTCTGACTCGTCTTGGCCAGACCCTTCTTCCCTGTGAGCATATTTATCAGCGACGATTTACCCACATTGCTGCGGCCGATGAAGGCATATTCAGGCACCTCATGCTGCGGACACTGGCGGTAGTCGGGCTGGCTGATTTCAAATTTCGCGTTCTCTATCTTCATGCAACTGCAAAATTAATAAAAATTTAAAAAATATCAAAATTTTTCCGCCTTTTTCAACCGCACTTCCCCTCTCCGGCGCAATTAGCGGCTTGTGCGAAAGGGGAAATGAGCAAAAGAGGGTAGGAGCGAAAGAGAGTCTATAGGTGAGAAAATGTGCCGTAAAGGTTTTTCCGTTCCCTTATGGCACATTATCTTTGGCAACCCCGTGGGGCTAATCTATGATGGCATTATCAGGGATTGTACAGGTCTTTGTTATAGAAGTTCAGAATCTCGTAAGCCGCTTTCAGGGCCTGGCCTGAACGGCTTTTCGGGTTCAGTCGCACTGCGGCAAGATGGTCGTTGATGGCTGCTGACCGTTTGCCCATTGCCCAGTTGAGCAGAGCGCGTTCGGTGAGTGCCTCGTCATCTTCCGGATGGGCGGCTATGTATGTGTCGAGGGACGACAGGGTCTCCTCGCTGCTCGCTCCGGCTGCCCGCGCCTCTTTGATTTCTTTCAGTGTCATGCTTACTTGTCGTTGAGGTTGGAGAAGCAGCTCACCTTAAGTTCGTCGAGAGCAAAATATGTGGGCGTGTTGATGCCGAAAGCCCCTTTGTCGGTCGATTCCATGGTGAAATAGAGCACCTCAATCTCGCCGAGTGCCGAGAGGTCCCAGGTTGTCCAGCGGTTCACGAACCAGTCGTCGGTATTCCCTTCGCAACGGGCCAGATAGAAGTCGAGGGTGGTCTCCTCGGTTGAGGTGGTCGATTTGCAGCCGTGAGCCGTTATCTTCAGATAATCGCCCTCTTCAAACTTGCGGCAGTAATTGTTGCCGCGTGTCATGCAGTAGTAGGTGTAAGAGGTATTGCAAATCTTCACCGACATAGGCGTGAAGGCTTTTGCGGCGCCATGAGCCTTGCGCAGGCAGATGGCTGTGGAGCGCTCTATGGGTGCTTCCTCCTCTGCCGAATTCCAATAACCGATGACGTAAGGCGAACCGACACCCTTGGCGCCGCCGCCGGCTATGACGTCAAACTGATGAGCCAGCATATCGTCGAAATATCCTGAATCGGTGGTCTTGGCGGCCACATAACCCGAGAAATAGCCTCCGTAGCTGTCGTAGCCCTTGTGGTTGAAGCTGAAGGGGTCAACGTAAAGGTCGTCGGTGGTGTAAGCCTTGTCCCACACGCCCTTGTCTGTGTATTTTATCTGAGTGTCTTTTTGAAGGTTGAGGGTGTAGACGTAGTAGTCGTCATCATCGTCGGAACATGAGGCCAATATGCCCATGCTCATTATGGCGGCAAGCACCCAGAGAATGTTTTTTTTCATGGAATATCAGTGGTGTTTGATGTTTGTATTTTCAACTTTCGAGGCGCAGTTTTCCAGGTCTATGCGGTGGCTGCGCACCTCTGTGCCGGTAAAAGCTGTTGCCATAGGGTCGAATTTGCCGGGGTCTTCGGTGGTGAGATAGCGGCAGTCGGCACCGCGTAGACAGCGTTCTTCAATTTCCGGATGACGGCGCAGATAGTCGGCGAGGCTCTCTGCCACCAACGGACCCTGTTCCAGCAGCTTTACCTTTTCGGGCACATGGCGGCGAATGGCATCGGTGATGAGCGGATAATGTGTGCAGCCCAACAGGATGGTGTCTATCTCAGGGTCTGCCTCAAGCAGCTGACGGGTGTATTTGGCCACAAACCAGTCTGCCCCCTCGCTTTCTGCCTCTCCGTTCTCAATAAGGGGTACCAACAGCGGACAGGCCATCTCCGTAAGGTGCATCTCCGGGTCAATCTTGGCCGTCTCCATGCGGTAGCTGTGGCTGGCCACCGTGCCGGGTGTGGCCATCAGGCCGATGTGCCCGTTGCGCGTGGTTGCCGGCAGCGATTCCACGGTAGGACGTATTACGCCCAACACGCGGCGTTCGGGGGCATAGCGCGGCAGATATTCCTGCTGTATGGTACGCAAGGCCTTGGCTGAGGCTGTGTTGCAGGCCAGAATCACCAGGCGGCAGCCTTGGGCAAACAGATACTCCACGGCTTGCCGCGTAAAATGATGCACCAGCTCAAACGAGCGCGACCCGTAAGGTGCCCGCGCGTTATCGCCCAGATACAAATAGCTGTAATCGGGCAGCCTGCGGCGTATCCGGCGCAGTATGGTCAGTCCGCCATAGCCCGAGTCGAACACGCCTATCGGTCCGTGGTTTATTCTGTCGTTTTCCTGCTTCATGTTCTTGTTTCGCTCCTGTTTCCGGCTTTATATAAAGCGTTGAGCGCCGTTTCATACAAAGAATGCGGAGGAAGGCAGACGCCCTCTCCGCACTCCCTTATGGTTTGGTCTAAGATTCGTTTTCTTATTTGATGCCGAGTTTGGCGCGTACCAGAGGCGTTACGTCTACTGCCGGGGTGGCGTAATACATCATTACGTCTTTGTAGAGAATCACTGTGAAGCTGCCCTCTTTGCCCACGGCGTCAACGGCGTCCTGCAGTTTGCTGTGGAGCGGCTGAGCCAGTTCCTGCTGCTTGCGTTGCATCTCGGTCTGAGCTGTCTGGTAGAACTGCTGCATACGGGTCTGCAGGTCTTCTATGTCTTTGGCTTTACGCTCTTTGATGCTCTGAGGCTCGTTGGCACCAAGTTTCTCGTAAGCGTCCATCTTGGTCTTGAGCTCATTCTGCATGGCCTGGAGTTGATCCTCATATTTCTTAGACAGGTCGGCCAGGTTGGTCTCCACTGTTTTGAATTCGGGCATAGCTTTCAGCACCTCGTCGGGGTTGAGGTAACCGATTTTTACGGTCTGTGCGGTGGCAAGCATAGGCACGATGAGAGCCAATGCGAGCAATACTTTCTTAAACATTTCTTATCTATTGGGTATTAGTTTTTATTCTTGCTGTTAGCGGCTGCAAAGGTAGCAAAATTTTCCGACATTTACAAGCCTTCCCGCCGGGGCGAGCCTTATATGCGAGTCTTATATTCTGTCTGATATATTTCTGTTGCTGCCTGCTTCGGCCGCTCTGATTGGCCTGCGGCTGATTATTTACTATAACCTAACTTGGCCAGAACGTCGTTGCTGACGTCAATTTTGGGCGAGGCGAACACTATGCTCTGACTGGAGGCGCGGTCGAAGATTACCTGATAGCCTTTTTCCTGCGACACGGCTTTGATGGCCTCATACACTTCTTCCTGAATTGGCTTCATCAGGCTCTGACGTTTTTTGAACAGCTCGCCTTCGTTGCCGAAATATTTGTAACGCAGGTCGCTAACCTCTTTCTCTTTGGCTACTATTTCCTGTTCGCGGGCCTGTTTCTGCTCGTCGGTGAGGAAGACGCGGTCGCTCTGATAGTTCTTGTACATTGTCTCGGCCTCGGCTGCCATATCATTAACTTCCTTTTCAAAACGTGCGCTTATCTGGTTAAGCTGCTCGTTGGCCATTTCATAACTCGGAATGTTGCGGAGTATGTATTCCATGTCCACAAGGGCAAATTTCTGTGCATTGGCTGCAAAACCGGTGGCAAGAACCAACACTATGCCCAGCAGTATCTTTTTCATCTTTATATAGGGTTTTTCTTTATATAACTCAAAAGTGGTCGAATTGTTACATCAGAACTCCTGACCCAGCACAAAGTGGAAGTGCGAGCCGCCTTTCTGGCCATTTACCACATCGAAGCCATAGCCCCAGTCAATGCCCATGAATCCGAGCACCGACAGATAGATGCGCAGACCCACACCGGCCGAACGCTTGAGGTTGAAGGGCGAGAAGTTCTTCATCTGCGGCCATGCGTTGCCGGCTTCCACAAACGCCAGACCGTAGATGGTGGTTGTGGGCTGCAGCATGAACGGGAAGTGAAGCTCGAAGGTGAATTTGCCGTAGGCATAACCCTCTTCGCCCCACGGGGTGAACTGGCCGTTTTCGTAACCGCGCATGGCAATGGTCTCGGTGGCGTAGGTGCCCGAGCCCGTCATGCCGTCGCCGCCGAAGTAGAAGGTCTCGAACGGGGTGCGCAGATACTTGTTGTAATATCCAAGCAGACCGAAGTCGGCGCGGGTCATCAGCACGAGTGTCCATTGGCTCTCGGGGTCGGTGAGCGGCGTGAAGGTCTTCGACTTGAAGCGAATCTTGTAGTACTCAATCCAGCGGTACATTTCCTTCTTGGCACTCTCAGAGTTGGCGTAAGTGGCCTCATTATAGAGCTTGCGCCAGTTGCGGTGGCGGAAGGCCGACATGGGTGGCGTGATGTCGATGCCCAGCGAGAATTCTGATCCTCGGCGAGTGTAATACGGGTTGTCGATGCTGCTGCGCGACAGGTTCAGGCTCAGCACCAGAGAGTTCGACGTGCCGTTGTTCATGTAATACAGATACTCCCAGTTCTTGAGGTAATACCAGCGGTAGGCAAGCGAAGTCTGGAACACAAAGTACTCATCGGGCCAGGTCAGACGCGAGCCGTAACCCACACTTACGCCGGCAAGCTGAAGCACCTTGTTGGGGTCGTAAGCCTGCTGAATGTTGTAGTTGTTGTTGTAGCCGTAGTTCGAGCCGTTGTAATAGAGCGAGTTTTGCCAGGCATTGTTCCAGTTGTCGTTATAGTATGACGAGTTGATGCCGGTGGCGCGCGAATAATCCACGCTTACGCTCAGCGAGTTCGGGCGGCGGCCGCCTATCCACGGGTCGAAGAACGATATATTGTAGCTCTGGTAATATTTGGCATTGGTCTGTGCCGATATAGAGAACGTCTGTCCGTCGCCCTGCGGAATCAGTCCTTTGTAGGTGGAGGGATAGAACAGGTTCTTGATTGAGAAGTTGGTGAAGCTCAGACCCACCTGACCGGTGAGACCCGTCTGGCCCCAGCCGAACGAGAACTGGAATTTGTCGTTGGCCTTTGATTCGAGGTTGAAGATGATGTCCACCGTGCCGTCGCTTTCATTGGGTTGAGGCCTGATGTCCATGTTCTCCGGGTTGAAATGGCCTGTGGTGGCAATCTCGCGGGCTGAACGCACAAGGTCGCTTTTTGAGAACAGAGCACCCGGTTTTACACGCAGGTCGCGGCGGATTACTTTCTCATACAGACGGTCGTTGCCGTTGATGATGACGTTGTTGATGGTGGCCTGCGGACCTTCCATGATACGCATTTGCAGAGCCACGCTGTCGCCCTTCACATTCTCCTCAATGGGCACAAGCTGGAAGAACAGATAGCCGTTGTCGAGATAGAGATTAGCCACGGCGTCGTCATCCTCTGTGGTGCGTTTGTTGAGCAGCTTCTGGTTGTAGACATCGCCCGGATAGATGCCCAACAGGTCGCTCAGAGTCTGAGTGTCGTAGATGGTATTGCCCACCCACGAGATATCGCTGATGTAATAGCGGTCGCCCTCCTCCAGGTTGAGGAAGATGTCCACCGTGCCGTCGTCGTAGCGTGCCACTGAGTCGCTGACAATGCGCGCGTCGCGATAGCCAAGCTCGTTGTATTTCTCTATCAGACGGTTCTTGTCGTCGTTGTAATCCTGAGTTACGAATTTCTTCTGTTTGAAGATGTTGAGCAGATTGCCCTTCTCGTTGGTCTTTTTGAAAGTGCGTTTCACCTTGCCGTCTGAAAGCACCTTATTGCCTTCAACGTAGATTTTATGCACCTTTATCTTGTTGCTCTTCACCACGTTTACGTCGAGATAAACGTAGTTTTGCTGACTCAGGTCGGGCACTTCGGTGATAGACACTTCGGCATTCTTGAAGCCCTTTTTGGCATAATACTGCTCGATGAGCTGTTTGGTACGCGCCACGATGTTGGGCGTAATCTGCTGGCCGTTTACCATGGCCAGATTGTTGAGCAGGTCTTTCTTCTCGCCGCCGCTCACGCCCGTAAAGCGCAGCTCGGTGAGGCGCGGACGCTGTCCGAGGACGATGGTGAGGTAAGCCTTGTCGCCGATGATTTTATCCACCTTTATCTGCACGCGCGAATAGATGCCCTGGCGCCAGAAACGTTTGGTGGCGTCGGTGATGGCAGGACCCGGTATCTCCACGCGCTGACCCACGTTAAGTCCGGAGAAGCCTATGGTGGAATATTCGTCGCCCGCATTCACACCCTCCACATTGATGCCGCCGATTTCGTAAGTGCGCGGCATGGAAGTGTAGACGATTTTGGGTTTCACCACCGTGTCGGGTTTTTCAATGTTGAAATCCTGTGCTTGAGCAGATAAAGCGGCCGAGAGGCCTAACAGAAAGGCCACGGCAGACAAAAGCGTCTGCATACGCCTGATGGTATTATTACGCTTGGTCATGAGTGTCTTGTACTTGTTGCGACGTTTTGCCGAAACGGCGTTCGCGTCCCCGGTAGTCGGTCAGTGCTTCCAGAAGTTGTTCCTTGCCGAAGTCAGGCCAGAGGATATGGGTGAAATACAGTTCGGAATAAGCCGATTGCCACAGCAGGAAATTGCTTATGCGCTCTTCGCCGCCGGTGCGTATGAGCAGGTCGGGGTCGGGCAGGGGATAGGTGTCGAGGTTGCGTGCCACAGCCTCCTCGTCAATGTCCTCGGGGCGCATTTCGCCGCGCTGCACCTTCAGCGCCAGTTTGCGCGCGGCCTGAGCAATGTCCCAGCGGCCAGAATAGCTCAGCGCCATGGTCAGCACCAACCCTGTGCAGTGTGCCGTGGCCGACACACCCGCCTGCAGCTTTGCACGCGACGCTACCGGTATGCGTTCTATCTCGCCTATTAGGTTCAGACGAACGTTGTTCTCTACCAGGAAAGGCGTCTGCTGAGCTATGGTGTCGCCTATAAGGTGCATCAGAATATCCACCTCCGGCTGAGGCCGTTTCCAGTTTTCGGTTGAGAAGCCATAGAGCGTGAGATAGCCGATGCCCAAATCGGAGCATGCACGGGTAATTTCTATTACCGAGTCCACGCCCCGGAAATGACCTTGGCTGCGTTGCATACCGCGCCCCGAGGCCCAGCGCCCGTTGCCGTCCATGATGATGGCGATGTGGCGCGGCATCTTGCCGTTCAGCCCGGAGCAGTTCTGTGCTGGTTTCTCTGTCATGGCTTATAATGACATTCTGCGCAACGCCGGCTGAATTCGTATGTTACCGTAAAGGTGAGCGTGGAATACCAGTCGGTGTTTTTCATAAACGAATGTTTTATCTGATTGGGGTCGGCAAGGTCTTTGCCGTCCATCTTGTCGCTGAAAGTCTTGTGCATCAGGAAGCTGAGCCCCAGATTCACCCGCTTCGACAGTTTGTATTTTACGCCCAGGCCGAAGGGTATCTCGATGCTGAAGGCGCTGGTGCCGGAAGTGGTGGCTAACACAAATCCTAAACCGGCTGCTATATAAGGCGTTACACGGCTCAACTTCTGATAGCGGCGTCCCATGCCGTAGTTGAAGAAGTTGAACTCAAACATCTCGGAAGCCGAGTAGAACGTGGTTGAGAACTTAAACGTCTTCTCGTCGGGGAACACGTTTTGCATCTGCTTGGAGTCGCCGCGCAGACCGCCGGCATAGAACTGAGTCTTCAGGGCAAACCGCGGGTTGATGATATAGCGGAAAGCCACCTCGGCATCCCAGCTCGGATTTTTCAGCAGATTGGCAGTGTTGGCATCGCCAAGATAGCCCGTCATGCCCACGCCGCCGCCTATCTCGTAGCGATAATCATCGTCATCGCTGAAGGCCGCAAATTCCTGAGCTTTCATGCACAGCGGCAACAGCAGCATTATTGCCGCCGCTGCCCAAAGCCGTTTACTGATTCTTTTATTTAATAATGAGAAGAGCATTTAAATCAGAGGTTTGAAACGCATACGGTTTATGACGCCGCGGTAAATCCACGGATTTACCGCTGAATCGGCATCCTTATGGCCGCCGCAGAGATAGATGAAGGGGCAGTTCCAGGTTATGTCGTAACCATTGATTACGTATGGCAGCTTGCGCGTCAGAGTGCGCTGACGGCCAAAGCTTTTCCAGTTTGTGGGCGAGAAATTGGCTTCCAACGGTGTTGCCTGCACAGCGTGATCCACAAACAGCAGATTGTCCAAATCCTTGGGCAGCTGCATTGCCTCGGGCGCTTTCTTCCAGTTCACGCCGTTGTCATAGCTGATATATACCGTTTGGTTCACCTTGCCGTCAGGCGTGCATCCGCCAATGAACAGCCACACCGAATATTCGTTGAACAGCCACATTGTGGTGGTGCGCAGGTAAGCGTAATACGGTATCATGGTGCCGCCGTATACAGCGGGCATACCCTTGTCGGATATGCTTATCCAAGACGTGCCGTCGAAGGCCCATGTGTCGCCTGTGTATTTCGTGCCGTCATATCCGCCCGTGATAAGACCCAGCGGCAGCGAGCTCCATTTCGTGGTGTAGATGGCCATGTTCGACGTATAGAGATAGGGGAAGCCGCTCTCAAGCTCTGTGTCGCGGTATGTGCCGGCCGGATACTGAGTATGCATCAGCTTGCCGCCCACATTCTTCACACCCTGCACACTGTTGTTGAAGGCGCCTATTATGCTTATCCATTTCCCGGCTTCACTCACGCTGTGCCATGACACACCGTCGGCTGAAGCGTGAAGCGTGCCGTCGGCGCCGAGCATATAGAACGCGTCGTCGGTGGCTGACAGCGACCGCACATTGGCCTCAAAGCCCGGTTTTACGGCCCTTTTAACCCATTCGCCGCTTTCCAGATGACGGGTCTGCGACAGGGTGTATGTGCCGTCCGATTCCTGCACAAAGGTGTAAACAGTGCTGTCGCGGCTCACCGTTTTCTGCTTCTTCGGGTTCGCCATTCTCGAGGGAAGAGCCGTGCGGGCTTCCATGTCGAAATAGAGCGAGTCGGGATTCATTTTATGCACATTGACCTTCAGCTGGTAAATGCGCGACACGGTCTCGTTGAGTGTGGAGAGACGCAGCGTTACGTTCTTGGTGAAGTCGATGGTATCTGTCGGACTGTCGAGATAGTTGTGTACCACCTCTTCGCTGCCGTCGGCGCTCTGTTCCACTATCTCGGCGCGCTGCACGGTCTTCGGAATGGTGATTGAGGGCACGAGCTTGTTCACCGGTGTGCCTACCGGCAGTGAGTCGGCATTGTATATCACACCCTTGTTGAGGTCAATAGCGAAATACACCGAATCAAGGTCGTCCATCACCTTCATGTTCGGCATCAGATAGAAGCGCGTAACCACCAGCTCGGTACCCCGCTGATAATTAGGGTCGTCCTCCGTACTGGTGTCTTTGTTACACGAAGTTAAGTTTAAAGCCGCTAATGCCAGAGCAATAACAGCCGATATTGTTGTCAATCGTATGATACTCATGCGTCGGGTAGTATTTTCAACCTGCAAATTTAATAAAATGGCTCAAATGAGCAGCAATTAAAAGGCTAAGAAAACCGAAATAATAAAAAATTAGGTGTTTTTAAACCTTTTTAAGTTGCCATTTACCCTTCCGAAGCATAATTTCGAGCTTGTTGCGGCCAAGATACATGGAGCTTACCGGGCAGACGTCGGCCGGCAGTGCGGGTGCTGAAACATCTCCTTCGGTGATGTCGGGGCATCTCTCCACGCGAATACGGTCATATAACCCGGCATCAATGAACGCATTGAGCAGCCTGGCGCCACCCTCCACAAGCAGCGAGCTGATGTTATGTTCTTTCCACAGGCTCGTCACCATAGCTCTCAAATCGTCGGTGTGGGGCAGCCATAGAGTCTCGCTGTTGGCTGCCAGCCGACTTCCGGCCAACGGCGACCCGTCGCCGCCAATCACTATGGGTCTTGGCTGATGTCCCGGCCAACGGCGAGCGTCCAGTCGCGGATTGTCGGCTTCTGCAGTGCGTCGGCCCACCATGATGGCGTCGTGGCGTGTCCGTTCGCGATGGCTCCACAGCTCACCCTGAGCATTTGAGAAGTGCAGCCTTTCTCCTGTGGTGCTTCCCATGACACCGTTTGCGTCGCATGCCCATTTCAGCGTTATGTAAGGGCGCTGTTGCTCCTGAGCTGTGAGGAATGCCGGGTTAAGTGCTCTGCATTCAGCTTCTAACACGCCGCTCACAACCTCTTTGCCGGCCTGACGCAGCATCTCCAGTCCGCGGCCGCTGACTTTGGGATTCGGGTCTGTGCTGCCGGCCACAATGCGCTTCACCGGCAACTCAGTCAGCATCAGCGCGCAAGGGGGTGTTTTGCCGTAATGCGAGCATGGCTCAAGGGTTACATACACTGTGGCGTCGCGCAGCAGCTCGCGGTTCTTTACCGAGGCAACGGCATTCACCTCGGCATGTCCCTCGCCATATTGTCTGTGCCATCCTTCGCCCGCAATTTCGCTGTCGGCACTGACTATGACGCAGCCCACCGCCGGATTCGGCGATACGTGTCCGTGGCCTTTCCGTGCCAGCCCGCAGGCTCGCCGCATATAATATTCATCATCTTTTTTCACTCTGCAAAGTTACAAATTTTTCCTTTTGCCGAATCATCCGAAAGAATTTTGTACCTTTGCTTGTTGGAAAAATATGAAAGAGACGATACTTGAAATGCGCCGCAGGCTTGAGCCTCTTTACGGCGCCGGCGAAACGCAAGCCATGATACGCGAAATTTTCCGCAACCTGAAGGGTTGGGACGCCACAGAGCTGACTATTCGCATTGCCGATGACTATCAGCTCAGCGATTATATACGCTCGAAGGTAGAGGAGATTCTCACGCGTCTGGTGCGTCATGAGCCGTTGCAATATATCCTTGGCGATGCTGATTTCTACGGCATCGACATCCACGTGGAGCCGGGGGTGCTCATCCCGAGGCCCGAAACGGAAGACCTTGTGCGCCAGATTGTTGAAGAGAATACAGACAGCGATTTGCAGGTGGCCGACCTCGGTACAGGCTCTGGCGCCATTGCCATTGCTCTGAGTCGATATCTGAATTTTCCGCAGATTGTGGCCATAGACAATTCGCCGGTTGCACTCAAGGTGGCAAAGGAGAATGTCGACATGCTGAAATGCCGCAATGCTGAGGTGGAAAAGGGCGATATTCTCCACTGGGAGCCTGAGCCGAACAGTCTTGATATTGTGGTGAGCAATCCGCCATACGTCGACGAGAGCGAGAAGGCGTCTATGGAGAGCAATGTAAAGGATTATGAACCTTCCGAAGCGCTGTTTGTGCCCGACGATGACCCGCTGAAATATTACCGCGCCATAGCTCCCGCGGCTCTATCGGGGCTGAAGCCGGGTGGCAGGCTCTATTTTGAAATCAATCCCAGGCATGCCGCCGAACTGTCGGCTTTGCTCGCCAAAGCGGGTTTCGCCGATGTGGAGACCTGGCGCGACGAACGTGGTCTGAACCGTTACATCAAAGCCCGTAAACCGCAAGATGACTGACAGCGGGGCAGATGAGGTAAAGAAGGGGCTGCTCTATGCCTCGGGACTCTGTGCGCGGTCGGAGCAATGTGTGCTCGACATCCGCACAAAGCTGTTGCGGCGCGGTCTCGGGGCAGCTGACGCCGGCAAAATCATCGCTTATCTCAAGGCTAATAAATTTATCGACGAGCAGCGCTTTGCCGATTCCTTTGTGCGCATGAAGCTGCGGCAGGGCAACTGGGGTCCCCGCAAAATCCGGCAGGCTCTGTTGGCCAAGGGAATAGCTGATGTGATGATTCGTAAGGCTATGGAGCAGTCGGACGATGACGCTCACTGCGCTAACGCATACAAAGCGGCTTTGCGCAAGGCCAAGGGGCTGAATATGGCTCAGGCAGCCGACCGGCAGAAGGTCTACCGCTTTCTGATGTCGCGCGGCTATCAGGGCGAGACGATAACGCGCGTCATGTCGAGACTCGGCGCCGAGGCTGACGATTTATTCAACGAAGACGACAATTGCAACAGCTGAACCTTCTGAAATATCTGCTTAACGGCGTGGCCGACATTTTCTGGCCGCCGCAATGCCATATTTGCGGCGAGAAGCCGGGTCCTACCACGCAGTGGTTTTGCGACCATTGTCTGATGACCTTGCCCAGGGCTGTGTATCGCGGATGGGATCTGAATCCCATGGCGCAGAAACTGGCCGGAAAGGTGCCTTTTGAACAGTGTTCGGCTTTTCTGGAATACAGTGCCCAGGGGGTGCTGGCACCGGTGTTTCACGATTTCAAGTATCGGGGATTCAGCAACCTGGCGCGCTTTATGGGCCGCATGGCGGCTTCCGACTATGAGATGTCGGCGTTTTTCAACCACATAGATTACCTGTTGCCGGTGCCCATGTATCGGTTCAAGCAATGGCGCCGCGGCTATAATCAGGCTGTAGAGATAGCGCGTGGCATAAGCGATGTCAGCGACATTCCGCTGGGCAAAGGACTTACAGCAGTGCGCAGCCACCGGTCGCAGACGGGTCTGAACGCCGAGAAGCGAAGGGAAAATACCAAAGGACTTTTCCGCTATCGGCCTGCGGCTGAGCAGATTGGCACGCGTGTTTGTCTTATTGACGATATTTGCACCACCGGTTCAACGCTGGTGGCGGCTGCTGAAGCTATCCTTGAGGCCGATAGCACCGTCCTTTTGTCGGTATTTGCCCTCGGCACAGTATCTTAGCCCTCGCTCATAACTCTCGCTTAAACCCTCGTATCAGTCCTCGGTCTTAAATCTCGTTTCAGTCCTCAGTCATAACTCTGACTTAGCCTTGGGTTTTGACTATCGTCTTAACTTTGGGCCTTAACTCACGTCTTAACTTTCAGTCTTAACTTTCAGTCTTAACTTTCGTCTTAGCTCTCGGCTCCGGGTCTTCACCTCCCTTCTAATTCTTAGCACTCTCCCTACAGACTCCCATTGCCTCCCGTTGTCTTCAACAGGGGGAATGCCATTATCCTCTCTAAGGAATACGTATAGACGCAATTATTCAGGCCGAGCCGCTGAGCGTATCTCACGCTGAGGCTAAGCCTGAATAGGCGTCTATGGTTGTTACAAGTAGCGCCGTGTCGTAAGTAGGGTTCTCCGCAGAGGCTTCCGCCAAAGAAGCGTGCCGACAGGGCGCCGCGTGGAGGTCTCGGTTTACTCCTCGCCCTGACGAAGTTGCTGTACGTAAACAGCCTTCATCATCTTCTTGCGGTTCGTTACCGAAGGTTTCTCGAAGGCCTGACGACGACGCAGCTCTTTTACTACGCCTGTGCGCTCATATTTACGTTTGAATTTCTTGAGGGCGCGTTCTATGTTTTCGCCTTCCTTTACTTGTACGATGATCATTGTCTGTTACTTGATTTTATCTGTTTTTTGGGGTTTGTTCTTGTTGCTTTCAGCCGCTTTGGTTGCTGTCGCAATCGGCCCCGGCTGAAAAGGCGCTGCAAAATTAGTTATTTTCCCTGTATCTGCAAAATTTTTTTCAACTTTTAATATCTTTATCAACTTCTACCTTACCAGTAGAGGCCCATGGCTGCTGACTGGTCTATGTACTCCATGCGCCGCTCAATCCATAAATTAAGACCAACTTCAATATGTCAGATTATTTAATTAAATTTGCATTTGATTTTCACCCCGAGAAATGACTGACAGTAAGCTGATAATGAAAAATACCGGTTTTATGGCCGTGAGAATGTTACTCTCAATGGCTGTCAGTCTGTATACCAGCCGTGTAGTTCTGCAGCAGCTTGGTGTTACTGATTTCGGCATTTTCACAGTAATCGGAGGCCTGGCCATCATCATGTCCTTCTTCACCAGCGCCCTTTCGGCTGCCATTCAGCGCTATATGAGTGTTGAACTGGCCGTGAGCAAAGGCAAAGGAATGCAAGGCGTGTTCTCGGCTTGCTGGGTCTGTGTGTTGGTTATGGCCGGAATCTTTGTCCTTTTTGCCGAAGTCGTTGGCCTCTGGTTCCTCGACACGGTGGTCAACATCCCGCCCGACCGAATGGATGTGGCCGGGATTGTGTTTCAGCTCTCGTTGGTCATTGTGGTAATAGAGATGCTGCGCGTTCCATACAACGCTATGATTCTGGCATACGAGTATATGGATTTTTTTGCCTATAATTCCATACTTGAGGTGGCGCTGAAGCTTATCACTGCCATAATGCTCTCTCTGACGGCCGGGAACAAGATTATCATATATATGTTTTTGCTCATAGGAGTTGCCGCGCTGATAAATCTGGCATACGTGGTTTATTGCCGACGTAAGATCTCAGGAGTGCGGTTTTCGCTTCGGGCAAACCACCGTCAGGCGGTTTCAATCGGCAAATTTGCCGGATGGAATGTTATAACGTCCATCTCCGATATCGCCTATCAGCAAGGTTCCGGACTGATTCTGAATATTTTCTTCGGGGTAGGATTCAACTCCTCCATGGGCATTGCCAATCAGGTAAAGTCGGCCGTGGTTTCTTTTACCCGTAGTGTGCAGTCGGCGGCCAATCCTCAGATTATCAAGATATTCTCAGCCGGTGAGCAGAATGATTTTGAGATGCTGTTTATGCGCATATCGCGCATTTCTTTTTATCTGACCATGTTCTTGGGGATACCTGTATTGCTTAATGCCAGGTATGTGCTGTCCCTCTGGCTCACGGTTATACCTCCTGCCGGAGTGGAGTTTGTGCAGCTCATGATAATCTTTTGCGTAATCGACTCTTTGGTGGGGCCTCTTTGGGTAACAATGCAGGCAACCGGCAAGATTGCATCTTATCAGATAGTGGTATCCACCATCTGGCTTCTCTGTCTGCCGTTGACTTACATTATATATAAGCTGGGAATGCCCTCTTACAGCCTCTTTTGGGTGATGATATTCATAGATGCCTCTCTGATTATTGTGCGCCTTTGGTTTACATCTCGTTTTTGCCGGATACGCATATCGGCATATTTACGGGGAGTGGCACTTCCGGTTTTGGCGGTTAGTGTGGCAGGCATAATTGTGCCGGCTCTTTGTGTATTTCTCATCGAAAATCCGCTGGTATGTCTGCTGGTCTCGGGCGCTATTTGGTGCCTGACCTTTCCTGCCTCTATATGGGCATTGGGACTTACAGACGCCGAACACAATGCCATTAAAGACTTTGTAAAGAAAAAATTTAAGTTATGAAGACAAATTTGTTGATAATTCATGAATCCATGGCGGGTGGTGGCGCAGAGCGTGTATTGACTACTCTTCTGAAAAACCTTGACCGCAACAAGTTCACCATAACATTATTGTTGATTTACAAAAAAGGCGTCTTTTTGGAGGATATACCACAAGATGTGGAGCTGTTGAGTCTCTTTGGCCCCAAAAGAGGGCTGTGGCACCGTTTATGGACACATTTATACAGATTGCGTAATGCTGTGCGCGAACGCAAGGCAAGGCGTCTGCTAAACGGGCGAAAGTTTGACTCAATTGTCTCCTTCATGGAAGGTCCTCCCTCCAAGTTACATTCTATGCTGATGGATTTGGCTCCGCGAAACGTGAGTTGGATTCATACAGACTTGCAGACAGGACGTTGGCAGGAGTTTTGGTTTCGGACTGAAGAGGAGAAAGAGTTTTACCGCAAAATCGACGGCTTGGCATTTGTATCGCAGGATGCCTGCAATGCCTTCGGCAAGATGTATGATACCGACGTTCACTGTGAAGTCATCTATAACCCCATAGACACTGAATCCATTATTCTTGGAGCCGGTAAAGAGGAAAAAGCTTTCGGTGAACCCTTTACCATTATTAATGTGGGCAGGCTGATAGAGTTGAAACGTCAGGACAGGCTTGTGAGGGCTGCCGCTCTGCTGCGTGAGCGTGGACTGAAATTCAAGATTAATATCCTGGGAGTAGGGGATAGGGAAAAGGAATTGAAAAGCCTTGCCGACGAACTGGGTGTTTCCGACTGTATCAATTTCCCCGGCTTTATCACCAATCCGTATGAATGGGTAAAAAAAGCCGATGTCTTCTGCCTGACCTCCGCCACAGAAGGGTATCCCACTGTAATTGCCGAGTCTTTGTGCATCGGCACGCCGGTTGTATCAACCCGCATTACCGGCACGGTGGAAATGTTGTCGCACGGAGGCGGAGTCTTTACCGGCGATACGCCTGAAGATATTGCCGATAAGTTGGAGTGGCTGATGCGTGAGCCTCGGGAGCTGGCACGCCTTAAAGCTGAAACAGCTGAAGCCTTCAAGCAATTCAGAATTGAAAATGTGATGAGAAGTATTCAGGCGTTTATAACCGGCTCCTCCTCAAAAGATTGAGATGAGAGTTCGCAAGTAACATAGCGTCATCATTGCCGCTTTGAGCCGTTACCAGTAGAGACCCATGGCTGCTGACTGGTCTATGTACTCCATGCGCCGATCAATCCAGTTGATGTAACGCTGAAGGTTGCTGCGGAAAGCCGATGTCGATTCCCAATAGCGTGAGTCGTGGTCTTCGCGCCCCGGGTGCCACAGCTCACCGTTGCGCAGCGCGCTGCTTTCAAGCAATTCGGCATAGCGTTCAAGATAGGCTTTCGTCTCCGGCCAAATCTCGTTCTTGAAACGGTGCCACTCTGAGCGATAGCAGTCCCAGAAGGCCTCCGAGCGCGAAATCTGTTCATACATCTCAGAGGCAGGTGTACCTAAAAGCAACGGATAGCCGTAGTCTATTTCCTGGTCGTAATGAGTGAAATATTCGGCTGTCCAGTCAAAGTCCCATACCGGCCCGAAATAGAATTTCTCGCCACGGTTTTTGCGATAAAGATACAGGCTCTTGGGGTGTGCAAATTCCCAGTTGCCGGATATGTTTTGCACCAACAGATACCTCACCGTTGATTCCAAATCAAAATACTGACGCCATTTCTCCGTATCCTGCGACAAAAGAGCCAGTTCGGCAGCTGTGAAGTCGGCCTGTATGGAGTCGAAGAGCTGTTGAGCCGTTACAGACGTATCGGCCTCGGCAATTTCCTTCAAGTCGGGGTCTTTGACCATTACCGGCAGGCGGAAATGCTTTGAATAGTAGCAGAAATCCTCATCCATGGCTACATCCATTTCCAGCAGCAGACCTTTCGTTTCGTCAATATCCACCGAGCCGGCGTTTATGCCTACCTTCTCAGTGAGCATATACGACCCGCAATAGCGGCCGTTGAACACCACATCCACAGCCACCGAGTGGTTGGTATATTCCAGCCCCATGCGTCGCGCTATTTCAAAAGCGCAGGTGTTGTGCATCAGAGTGGGGTCAATGTAGTTGGCTATCAGCGCATAGTTCTTGGCTTTTGCCAAACCGCAGAGCGATATTTTCTTGTCGAATTTGAGGCGATAGGGCTTCTTGGGCATCGTCATGGTTGAGTTGCCGCGGCCGCGCACATTAACCTTTACGGGCGCTATGGAGTCGAAATCATTATCCACGCCGCTGCCTGGCGACATGGAGAAACGGGCCGACAGATAATTCACCTTGTCGGCAACATCATATACTGCGGAATCGGTGTTGATGTAAATCACCGGTATGTGAGGCCGAAGCTCTACCCTGGCCATGGTGTCGAGCGGATAAGAGAACCGCCTGCCTGAGTGTGTGATGACCGTCAGCGAGTCGTAAAGCGATTGTTTCCCGGCCGTGTGAGAGGCTGATGCAACGGAATCGAGCGGCAGGCTGCGCACCTTGAAGCTGATGCCGTCTGCGTGCCGGAAGAGTATGTCGAGATGCTTGGGAGCAACTGCCATTGTGATAATGCAGGCCGCTGACAGGAATATGAAGAGCAGAAGTTTCTTCACGGCACCAGGAATTTAAGGGACTTTCCGCCCGCGGTTATCACATAAACACCTTTTGCCAATCCTTCCGTGGACACTAACACCTCGCCGGCGTTGTGTGGCAGCGTATTCATCGCGCCGTCAATGCGCGTCAGCGTCAGTATGTCGCTGCGTTTAAGGCCGTTAACCACAACGCCTGCCGGAGTGATTCGGAACACCGGTGCCGAGTCATTGCCTATGCTTTCGGCCGACACGGTGATGTTTTCCTCCAACCGTAAATCCCATCCTGCCACCTGGCTGAGCGGCACCTGAATCATCTTCTCGCCGTTGCCAAAGCGCAGCAGCGAGTCGGCTGTGAGAGTCATGCTGCCCATGCGTCCGGCGTCGAGATATGAGCCGTTGGTGAGCCGCAGGGTAACGTACCTGAACGGCGAACCGGGAGGAGGCGGTATCACGGCATCTGCCTTGAACGCCGTGGCGCCCAGTGCAAGAAGCAGTATGCCGCAGATGACCGATTGAAGCCTTTTCATAATCTTTTGCAAAGATAAGAAAAATTTTTTATCTGCAATAACTCCCGGTCGGGTAATACAATTCAGACAACCCAAGTGATTAGCCTGAGTTGTCTGAATTGATTGATTAGCAGGGACTTGGCTGAAAAGTCCGTTTATTGGGTGTTGGAAAACTACTTTGTTATGCAGCCTTCGTCCTCGTCGGCATACCAGCGCGAGTACATGAGATAGTTCTTTGCTATCTTGATGTTCATTTCCTTGGCCTTTTCCGGCTCCACCATCTTGACGAACTTAGCAGGCGCGCCGGCCCACATCTCATGATCGCCAATCTTGGTGCGGCTGAGCACTACGCTGCCGGCGGCAACAAGGGCGCCGCGACCTACCTCTACATCGTCCATCACAACGGCTCCCATGCCAATGAGGGCGAAGTCGTGAATATGGGCGCCGTGAATCACCACATTATGGCCTATGCTGACGTCATCGCCAATCTCTATGGTCGATTTCTGATACAGCGTGTGCAGCACACTGCCATCCTGCACGTTGACACGGTTGCCCAGACGGATGGAGTTGACGTCGCCGCGAAGCACCGTGCCGAACCATATACTGCAGTCGTTGCCAATGATTACGTCGCCCACCACCGTGGCATTGTCGGCCAGGAAAGTGCCTTTGCCGATTACCGGCGTATAGCCGCGTACGGATTTTATCAGTGCCATGCAGGGGTTATGCGTTACGGGTTATGGGAAGAGTCTTGGCACGCATCCATGCCTTCTGAGCATCGTTGAGATAAGGTGCCAGAGTGTCGTAAACCTTTGCGTGATAGGTGTTTATCCACTCTATCTCGGTTTCGGTCATGATTTCCGTCTCAAACAGATTGCGGTCGAAGGGGA
>FR897793.1 GCA_000437495.1 Prevotella sp. CAG:485 | reverse complement strand
CTGCGACCCCGGCGTTAACATTTTTTGTAGAATGGGGTCTAACACCCGGTTCGCTTCGGCCTCCTTGCCGGAGTGAAACAGATAAACGCTCTCTTTGTACTCACCTCAACGCACAATGGAGAAAGGCCTCATATCAATAATCGTACCGGTTTACAACCGCCCCGATGAAGTTAAAGAATTGCTCGACAGCCTGAAAGACCAGACAGACAAAGGTTTTGAGATTATTCTGGTTGAAGACGGCTCCACAATGCCGTGCAGCGAACAAGCGGAAGCGGCTCGGCCTTTTATGAGGCTGCAATATCATTTTCGCCAGAACGAGGGTCGCAGTCCGGCCCGCAATTACGGCATCTCGCAGGCCAACGGCTCCTTTCTGGTGTTTGTGGACTCCGACTGCATTCTGCCGCCCGACTATGTGGCGAATCTGCGCCGCGAACTGAAAGAGAATCCGGCCGACTGTTTCGGCGGCCCCGACGACGCTCACGCCTCTTTCTCCGACCTGCAGAAGGCCATCAACTTCTCTATGACGGCTTTCCTCACCACAGGCGGCATTCGTGGCGGCAAAATTCAGATGGAGAAGTTCGTGCCGCGCACCTTCAACACGGGTTTCTCGCGGCAAGTGGCCGACACCGTAGGTGGTTTCCGCGAGATGTTCAGCGAAGACATCGACATGAGCACGCGCATCCGCCGCGCCGGATTCTCCATTGCCCTTTACCGCGACGTGAAGGTATTCCACAAAAGGCGTGTGAGCATGCGTAAGTTCTGGCGCCAGGTGCATGTATTCGGCATGAGCCGCATAACATTGCAACTGCTCTATCCCGGCTCCATGAAACTCGTGCACTGGCTTCCGGCTCTCTTTGTGCTTGGAGCCTTAGGTCTCATCATAGGGTCGATATTCTGTGTGTGGCTGCTCATACCTTTGGCTGTCTATATCCTGGCGCTTTTCATCAGCGCCTGGGTGAGCATGCGCCGCCTCAAACTCGCCCTTATGGCTATTGCCACAAGCATGGTTCAGCTCTTTGGCTATGGCACCGGATTCCTCCGTGCCTACACATGGAAAATATTGCTGCGCCACGGTCGCGACGAGCAGCAGGAAATTAATATGCGGCGGGGGAAATAAGCCATGATAATCGACAGAAGTCAACCTCCGCAGACCTCAGAGCCTTTAGACGAATACAAGGCTGAGCACAACACCATAAAATCGCTTCACCGCGAGCTGCGGCCGCGCGAGAAGGCTCTCAGCAAGGGCATCTCCTCGCTCACTGTGCCTGAACTCTGGGCATTGATACTTGGAAGCGGCACGCGCGGCATCAACGTGGTGGAAATGTGCAACGACCTCATGGCCCGCAACGACTTCAACCTCACTCTGCTGGCACGCCGCAACCTCAAGCAGATTGCATCCGTAAAAGGCCTCGGCCCGAGCAAAGCGCTGCAAATTATGGCCACCCTGGAGATTGCCAAACGCTATCAGCAGGAGGAACTGCCCAAACGTCCCGCTATTGCCTGCTCGGAGGATGCTTACAAGATTCTGCGGCCTGAGATTGCCCATTTAGGCCATGAAGAGATGTGGATAATGATGCTCAACCGCGCCAACCACGTCATAAAGCTTTTCCAGGCATCGCGCGGCACCACAACAGCAACCATTTTCGACCTCAAAGGCATACTGAAGGAGGCCTTGCTGGAGAATGCCGAGGGCATCATTATGGCCCACAACCATCCCTCTGGCAACTGCCGTCCGTCAGGCGCCGACGACAGCATAACGCTGCGGTGCCACGAAGGTTGCCGAATGCTCGACATACGCTTCCTCGACCACATCATCGTTACCCCCGACACATATTTCTCCTATAAGGACGAAGGCAAGATATAAGTCTGCTTTTAGACTCAGGCGCTAATAATGTTTTGCCGGGGACTCAGTTCTTCTCCTTGTCCTTGGGCTGATGAACTAACTTTCGCAGCTCCTCGTCGCTAATCGTCGGGTCAGGTTGCAACCCGTAGTCAGGGGCTATCTTTTTCAGATAGGCAAGCGCATAATCAAAGTTCTCCTTCTCAGGCACGCAATATATCTCTTCCTTGATTTTCTCGCGCAGGGTGCCAAGAATCGGACCGTCGTCAAGATGGAAAAGCGCCTTTATGATATGGCCGTTGATGGGATTTGACCATTCGCGCCAGTCGTCCTTGCCGGCCACCTCCTTCAGCCGTCCGCGAACATAGCTGAAGTTGTCAAGAATGCGTTTCACCTTCACCGGATTCTTCGACGTTATGTCGGCCTCAGCCAGAATCATGAGGTCTTGCAAATCATCGCCTGCCTCACGGCTCAGACGCCTTATGCCGCGGTCGGTAACATCATCATCGCCAACAGCCTGCGGACGCATATGCAGACCCACAAGCTTCGCCACATACTTCATCTTCTCGTTGAGAGGAAGCTTATGGCGCCGGAAGATGCGGGGTATCATCTTCTCCCCCACAAAATTATGATTCTTAAACGTCCATCCCGTGCCCGGTTCAAACCGTTTGGTCTGCGGCTTGCCAATATCGTGCAGCAGAGCGGCCCAGCGCAGCCATTCATTATCACTGCGTTCGGCCACATTGTCGAGCACCTTCAGCGTGTGGGCAAAATTATCCTTATGGCCACGCCCTTCAACCATCTCCACACCTTTCAGCTCAATCAGCTCGGGAAAGACGTAGGGCAGCAAACCTGATTCGTCGAGCAGACGCCAGCCCACCGACGGACGGGGCGACAGCATAATCTTGCTCAGCTCGTCGTTGATGCGCTCGCGGGTGATTATTTCCATACGCTCGGCGTTGCGCTTTATTGCCTCAAAAGTGTAGTACTCAATGGCAAAATCGAGCTGCGTTGCGAACCTTATGGCACGCATCATCCTCAGCGGGTCATCACTGAAAGTTTCGTCGGGATTCAGGGGGGTACGCAGCCTGCGGCGCTTCATATCGTCCAGACCTCCGAAGGGGTCTATGAGAGTGCCGAAATCGCCGCTGTTCACGCACAGAGCCATGGCATTGACGGTAAAATCGCGTCTGCGCAGGTCATCATCAAGACTACCGGCACTCACCTCCGGATTACGGCTCTCGGGCGTATAGCTCTCGCGCCGCGCACCCACAAACTCCAGCTCCAGACCACGTTTCTTGACCTGGGCTGTGCCGTATGTGGCAAAAACGCTCACACGCGCGTGCATGGACGCCGCCACCTTCCGGGCAAGCTCTATACCGCTGCCCACGGCCACAAAGTCTATGTCCTTGCTGTGGCGCTCAAGCAGCAAATCGCGTACGTAACCGCCCACAACACAGGCCTTTACGCCCAATTCGTCGGCACTTTCACCCACCAGGTGAAACACCGGCTTGTCAATGGCATTCTTCAGTTCTTGCGGTGTCATACACCCTGCAGGGTTTCTATATCCTCCGGAGCCGGAGTAATGTTCTCAAGGCCCGCAGGCGTTACAATATACGTATTCTCAAGCCCCACAGCGCCCGTTCCGGGGATAACGAACTTCGGCTCCACGGCCAGCACCATACCCGCTTCGAGCATCACCTTGCTGCGCGGCGAGATGGGCGGTTGCTCGTTCAGCTCTATGCCTACTCCATGGCCTAAAAATGCAGCCTTCTGCCTGTGTCCCTGGAAATAATCCTTCAGTCCGGCCTCAGCCACCATATCGGCAGCCGTGGTGTACATGCGCCTCAGCGGAGTGCCGGGAAGAGATTCCTTTTCCAGACGCCGCAGAATGGCTTTGGCCGTTTCATGCGCCTTCAACGCCTCGGCAGGCACATCGCCATCCACACTGTATACACGCGTCAGGTCTGTCTGATAGCCGTTGAAATTGCCGTTCATATCCACCATCACCGTCATGCCCGGACGCAGTATAGTGCCGTCGGCGCCCAAGGGGAATCCGGCGCTCTGTCCGGCGCCTCCAAGCAGGAAATCGTAGGGCGACGGTGCGTCGGCATTCTCGCCGGCAAGCACGCTGCCGAGATTTATCTCCATCTGGTTGCCGGCCAATCGTATCACGCCTAAGCAGCCCTCCTCGCGCAACTTTTTCTCTATCTCTATCTGCAGCTCAATGTCGCTCATACCCTCCTGATAGAGGTGAGGGATACGGCTGTAGGCTGCCACATGATGGATGCCGTCGCGGCGCATCAGCTCCTGCTCGTAAGGGGTCTTTATCATGCGGGCCTGCGACAGCAGCAGTGTGGAATCGGGAGTGGCTGACACGCCAAGAGCGGCGCTGAGCCGAAGGAAATCGCTGTAGCTCAGGGTGCCGTATTCAACTCCCACTGAAGCGGGCAGCTGTATGCCGACTGAAGCCAGAGCCTCGCCAATCTGTTCAGGCTTGCGTATGCGAAGTATGCCCTCGCCCTCCCACGACGGGCGCATCACAAGCCATCTCTCTTCCCCTTGGGCAGGAATGTAGACATAACCGCGGAATATCAGACCCGTTGTGTAAAATATGTTTGCGTTGCTCGACACAAGCATGCTCTGCATACCCGCATCCTGCATAAGCTTCTGCAACTTACTTATCCGAAGTTTTATGTCAGCCCTTTCGGCCTGTGAACGCTGATCCTTCATTATTCTTGAGCTTGTTTATTCTTTTATCATCTTGATACCCACGTCGTAAATCTCGGTGAGAGGCGGCGGAGCCATACGCTGCTGTACAGCTAATGTCCAGCCCTGGTCAACATAATCATACCCCAAAGGTATTACAACTTCCACCAAACCTTTGTTTAGCTTCACTTTGGCTCCGGGGTTTGACGCCGGATATTCCATATTCAACGTTATGTCGCGCTGCCTCACGCCGCGCATCAGCGAGGTGAATTCCAGGCGCAGATGCAGCTTGGAATAGGGAATGGTTTCGCGGTAACGCATCACCATAAAGAGCTGATACTGACCCGGCTCCAATCCGGCGGCGTTGGTGGAATCGGCGCTGAAGACCAACGGAACGTCGCTCTGCCAACCCGACCGTTCGGGCTGCAGCGTGCGGTAATAGACCACGCGCTGAAACTTGCGGCAGCTTGCCAGCAGGCAAACCAGCACTATGCCAAGCATTAGGAAGAATAGGTTACGCATAGCTCTGTTCAGTGTTTAGTGAAGTTTCCGCACATCTTTTCAGCCTCCGTTTCCGGCAGCCTTTACCCATTGTTTTTGGCATTTGCCATCCTTATGGCCGACTGCGACACGGGCGCTCCCGGGGGCAGTTGCGGCTTCGGAGGCTGCTGCTGTTGTTTCGGCTTCTGCTTCGGCTGTTCGTTTTTCTGCCGCTCTTTTGCCGGCTGATTATTCTGCTGCCGTCCCTTGTCGGCCTTGTTGTTTCCGCCTCCCTGCTGACGCTGTTTGCGGCCCTGCCCCTTGGGCAAAGCCTGAACCACGGGCAGCTGGTCGCGTTTGGCGTTCTGAGCCTGATTCTGAGGCTGATTCTGGGGCGTTTTCTGGTCGCGGTTGCCCTTGCCCTTCTCCGGACCGTTCTGCTCCTTTTGCTGGCGCTGTTTACGCCCCGAAACGGCGCCCTCGGCAGCTTTATTGTCACCCTTGTCAGCGCCGCGACGCTTCTTGTTGCGGCGACTCTTGTCGAAGCGTGTCAGAGAGTCCTGACCAACTATTTCCACAAACTCCGCAGCCTTCTGAGGCTTCGGCGTCTCTGCAAGCAGCTCATCGGGCTTGATGCCGCGCTTGTTCAGGGCTATAATCTCAAAAGCCCGCTCTGCCGGCAACGTTATCATATTCACCGGCTGATTCTTTGCCGTGGAATAGGTAACCTCATGTTTCAGAATATCGGCCTTGAAAAAGTAGTAGTCCTGCTCCTTGGTGTAGAGCAGCACATCTTTCGGCGGCAGTTTCTTGCCGGCCTCCACATAGCTGTCAACCTCGAAATTGAGGCAGCATTTCAGCTTGGCGCACTGGCCTGCCAGCTTCTGCGGATTCATGCTTATATCCTGAATGCGCGCCGAGCCTGTGCCTACACTGGCGAAACGTGTCATAAACGTGGCGCAGCACAACGGACGCCCGCAAGGGCCTATGCCGCCTATCCTACCGGCTTCCTGGCGCGCGCCAATCTGCTTCATCTCCACTCTTATGCCGAAGGTCTCGGCCAGTATGCGGATGAGCTTGCGGAAGTCCACGCGCTCGTCGGCTATATAATAGAAAATTGCTTTATGGCCGTCGCCCTGATACTCCACATCGCCAATCTTCATCTTCAGCCCCAATTCAGCGGCTATCTGGCGCGAACGTATCATAGTGTCGTGCTCGCGAGCCTGAGCGGCACGAAAGCGCTCCATGTCATTTTCCGTGGCATGGCGATAGAGCCGTTTCGGCTCGAAATCGCTGCGCAGATTGGCGCGTCGCATCTGAAGTGCCACCAACGGACCGGTCATGGTCACCTTGCCTATGTCCTGACCTGGCGAACCCTCAACAACCACCACATCGCCGGGATTCAGATGCAGATTGGCCGTGTTGAGATAATAGCTTTTGCGGGTGTTCTTAAACAGCACCTCAACCAGCTGATTCGTCTCGCCGTCGTTGATGCCCTTGAGCCAGTTATAGCTTTGCAGATTGCCTCTTCCGGCCAGCGTGGCGCGCGAGCATCCGCAGTCCGAACGGTGGCTGCAGGCTGCACACGAGCCGCCGCTGCACTGTTTGGCGCAGCTCTCGGCAGAAGCGCAATCCTTTGGTTTGTTATTCTCGCCCATCTTACTTGGCGAAGCTTACCGCGCGCGTTTCGCGGATAACGGTGATTTTCACCTGTCCCGGATACGTCAGCTCGTCTTGAATCTTCTTAGCGATTTCGCCCGACAGCTTTTCGGTCTCCTCATCGCTTATCTTTTCAGCGCCTACTATTACGCGCAGCTCGCGGCCGGCCTGTATGGCGTACGTCTTGATGACGCCCGGATACGACATAGCCAGCTGCTCCAGGTCGTTAAGACGCTTCAGATAAGCCTCCACAACTTCGCGGCGTGCTCCCGGACGGGCGCCGGAGATGGCGTCGCAGACCTGTACAATGGGGGCGAGCAAAGAGGTCTGCTCCACTTCGTCGTGGTGAGCTCCGATGGCGTTGCATATTTCGGGTTTCTCTTTATACTTCTCGGCCAGCTTCATGCCAAGAATAGCGTGCGGCAGTTCCGGCTCGTCGTCAGGCACTTTGCCTATATCGTGCAGAAGGCCGGCTCTGCGTGCCTTTTTCGGATTCAAACCAAGTTCGGAGGCCATCACAGCGCAGAGATTGGCTGTCTCACGGCTGTGCTGAAGCAGATTCTGACCGTAGCTGGAACGGTATTTCATCTTGCCGACCATGCGTATCAGCTCCGGATGCAGACCATGGATGCCCAGGTCTATGGCGGTGCGTTTGCCGGTCTCCACAATCTCTTCTTCCACCTGCCTGCGCACTTTTGCCACCACTTCTTCTATTCGTGCCGGATGTATGCGGCCGTCCACCACCAACTGATGCAGTGCCAGACGTGCTATCTCGCGTCTTACCGGGTCAAAGCCGCTGAGCACAATTGCCTCCGGGGTGTCGTCAACGATTATCTCTATACCGGTGGCGGCTTCCAGAGCGCGTATGTTGCGGCCTTCGCGACCTATGATGCGGCCTTTTATCTCGTCATTGTCAATGTGGAATACGGTAACGGAGTTCTCCATGGCCGTTTCGGTGGCCACGCGCTGAATGGTCTGCACCACAATTCGCTTTGCCTCTTTGCCGGCTGTGAGCTTGGCCTCATCCATAATGTCGTTGATGTAACCGGCAGCGGCGGTTTTGGCCTCATCCTTCAGACTCTCCACCAGACGCTCTTTGGCTTCGTCGGCCGACAGACCCGACACGTGTTCCAGCTCTTCCTGAGCCTGATGTATAAGTCTGTCAAGCTCATTGCTGCGACGTTCCACAACCTGCTGCTGATTCTCAACGTTGAGACGCAGCGTCTCCATTTCGTTGCGGCGGCGCTGCAGCTCGTTCTGCTGCTGGTTGAGCTGCTGCTCGCGCTGACGGGCGCGTGATTCGGCACTTTGCAGTTTCTGATTCTTCTGAGCCACCGTGCGTTCGGCCTCAGAGGTGATTTTCAGCGCATCTTCCTGCGCTTTAAGCCGTGCTTTTTCTTTTATGATGTCGCTTTGGCGCTCTGCCTCAGCCTTTATCTGGGCGGCCTGGCTCCGGGCGTTCTTCTTGCTGTTCATCATGGCCAGCAGATAGCCTCCCAAAGCGCATACCACGCCAACCATTATTGTTATTGCAATTTCCATTATTCTTGTTTGTTGTTTTACAGTTATTATTCAGGTTTAAAGGTCAGTATACAAACAACGCGGCGGCCGACGGAGCAATGCTCCCTCTGCTGCACACCGTCCGCACTCAACGCCGTCATCACGGGTCGATGCACGATATTAGGAAAAGGCTTAAATCACTTTCGGCAATGGCCGAAGCGGTCAGGAATTATGTTCCTGTTCCAGCGCCCCGCGCAATTGTTCCGACAAGGCTCTAACTGTTTTTTCGGCAGCTGCGTTTCTCTTGCTCTGTTGCATATAAAACGAAGCGTATTGATACACCATCATAGCCAGGATACGGTTTTCCGACAGTTGCGGGAACCGTGCCCGCCAGGTATTCCACAGTTGTTCCACCTTGTCTTCAACGTCGCGTATGAACTCCTGACTCCCTACCGGCTGATGGAGCTTCAGCTCCTGGTTGGCGATCTTTATCTTTATGTCGATTTCGTCTGTTTCCTTCATCGCATCATCATTCCTTAAGTTCGGCAATAGCCCGGTCGATGTTGCGTATCAAATTTGCTATCATGCGTCGCGTTTCCACCAGAGCGTCGGGCGAGGACGCCAGGCGATGCGACATACGCAAAAACTGTTCGTCGCTGCGCGATGCCTCCAGCTGCTTACGAATTTCGCCGACCTGCCTTTCAAGGTCTTGCTCTCTGCGCCGGCTTTCGTCCAACGCCTTCCGCAGCCTTGTTATTTCCTCCGAGGCTTTGTTTACTCGGTGGCTTAAGGCGGTCAACTCTTGTTCAAGTCCGGAGGCCATGAATACAAATTTTTACAAAGGTAATATTTTTTTCCGACCTATACAATACCCGACCCCTTATCTCTTGATAATCTCTTGTTTTCTCTCTTGATAATCTCTTGCTTTCTCTCTTGATAATATCTGCCTTTTTCCGCCTTCTCTTCTTAGCCGAAAAGGCGGCGCAGGGCGTCAAAGCGTTCTATCGACGCCGACCCGAAGCGCGAAAGTGAGGTGCGTATGCGCTCGGGACTCTTCTCTTTGCTCGGGTCGCCCGACTTGGAATAGAATTTGTCGGCGTAGCAAATCAGTTTTTCCAACATTGTCTGCGGCAGCATATCGCGCACAGGCAGAGGCATCTGCGCCATTTCTATCTCTTCGGCACTTATGCCGGCGCCGGTATGTCGCTCGCACACCATTGCCTCTTGCTGCAACCCCTTCTCCTCGAGCATAGCGCGACCCAGAATGCCATGCCTTATATATGGTTCGGTGCCATAGCAGTGAATGCCTTTGGCGTCGGTGCGTATAATACCGATGTCGTGAAGCAGGGCTGCCCTCGCCACTTCCACTGCGTCGAGGTCAAGCTCGGGATGCCGCTCCATACAGTCAAGGGCTTTCTCAGCCACCAATCTGCTGTGAGTGAGCAACAATTCGGTCAGCGGCGTGCCGGGTTCATAAAAGGTCATTATCACGGGCATTACTTCTGCCTCCGCCTGACTCATAACCTTGGCTTTGTCCATAACTTCGGTGTGTATTGTGATATGGAGTTGATGTAGAAAATGTGCGACCTATTTAAAGAAAGCTCGCAAAAATATTCGCAACAAGAAATTTCCGGAGAAATAATAAACGGGGTGCGCCGAATTGTGTTTCCGCGCACCCTCGTGTTATCTTATTTCATTTTCTTCCGGAGCAGATGCGGCATCAGTCGAGCACGCAGTTCCATCCGTGAACGTCGGGTTCATCGCCGAGCTGCACGGCGCGCAGCTTGTTGTAGAGCTTGGTCGTCATGGGACCGGCCTCACCGTTGGTTGAGAAGATATACTTCTTGCCGGTGTCGAGGTCATCTATTTCGCTGATGGGCGAGCAAACGGCAGCGGTGCCGCAGGCAGATGCTTCGTCAAACTCTTCCAGCTCTGCAATGGGTATGTGGCGACGTTCCACTTCCATGCCGAGGTCTTCGGCCAGCTGCACCAGACTCTTGTTGGTGATGGAGGGA
Source organism: Prevotella sp. CAG:485 (assembly GCA_000437495.1). Taxonomy (GTDB): domain Bacteria; phylum Bacteroidota; class Bacteroidia; order Bacteroidales; family Muribaculaceae; genus Lepagella. The sequence goes on along the minus strand of FR897793.1, from coordinate 21,245 downwards.
AGGATAGACTCGCTGAACGGGGTGATGTATTTGTTGCCCTTTATGCCGAAGAAGTTGGCAGCGCCACATTCGTCGAGATATTTCTTCTCTTTGGGGTCGATGTAGAGCATTACGGAGTAACCAAGTTCGTGAGCTTTTTCACCGGCCACGAGCGATGCAGCGTAGTTGCCGCCCACTTTTATAGAGCCTGTGCCTTTGGGGGCTACGCGGTCATATTCGCGGCTCATGCACACTTTGGTGGGTTTGAAGCCCTCTTTGAAGTATGGGCCAACGGGGGTTACCAGCATTATCACCATGTATTCGGTGGCGGGTTTAACGCCTACGCGCGGTGTGATGCCAATTTCCAGCGGACGGATATAGAGTGAGGCACCGGTGCCGTAAGGGGGAATGAAACGCTCGTTGAGCTTAACCACCTTCTTCACCATTTCGCAGAAGAGCTCAACAGGCATCGGCTGCATCATGATGCCTTCGGCGGAACGGATGAAACGCTTTGCGTTCTCCTCCATGCGGAAGATGCGTATTTTACCATCTTTACCCCTGAAGGCTTTCAGGCCCTCAAACGATTCCTGGCCATAGTGCAGACATGAGGCTGCTATGTGCATTGGCAGATATTCTGAATCGCTGACTTCTATCTCACCCCATTTGCCGTCGCGATACGTGCAACGCACATTATAATCGGTAGGCATATAGCTGAATGTCAGCTCTTCCCATTTGATGTCTTCTGTGTTCATTTCTTAGATTTGTCGGTAGGTTTTGGTTTTATGCTGCAAAGTTAATACTAAGTATTTGGGCTTCCAAACTTTTGCTCAAAAAAAGTTATATGTGCAGTCGGGCATCCCCGAAAGCCTCATTGATACGAACATCTTTTGCTCTGAACTTTACCGCAGTTTGAGCGTAATAAAGATATGAAAGTTATAAAATCATTTCTGCGTTGCGTTTTCATTGCAGGCTTGTTTGCGGCTTACGGCCTGATGACGAGCGGCTGCGGTTCGATGCGGTCAATGACTTACGACGAAATGCGCCGCGAATACGACCCCGAAGCCGACGGCTACAACTATGCCGATGATTACGACGACTATTATTACGACTACATGGGCTATTGATAGCAAATTGCCCGAACCTTAAAGACCTCTGATACGGGGTCGCGGGACGAGCAATCTAAAATGTCGCAGTCTGTCGACTCGCCTCTTTACATTATCGTTTCAGAGGCAGGCTCAATAGTTTATGTCATTACTATCGTCCCGGCCTTAATATTATTTTGTCTTTCGGAGTATTAGACATCGAGATATGCTATTATCTAAATTGAAAAGTCATTTATATGCAATCTCCATCTTCAATAACTCTTTTTCACGGTTGCAATAGTTTCATCCAATCACAATGACAAGTGCTCACTACAATAGAAATAACAGCCTGATTTCTCCATTTGTCCATCAGGGAAAGTTATAATCAAAGAGCATTTATGCCCCTTACAATTCCGGTCATCATGTATCCCGTTTGTTTTAGGCTCTCCTTGAGTATGAGGCAACCAAAAGCCTATATTATTGTATATGGAATACCCCCATTGTGATTTCCATTCCGCCAAGCCACATTTAATTTCTTTACGACATTGAGGATCTGAATAGTTACTCTTTATATATCCATTTGCCGACAGAAAATTTACGATTAAAAGCCGCGAAACATCTGAACCTTCAGGATACTTCTCACCCCAACTTTCATCTTTTGCTATGGCCTTTATATCGATAACAGGTTTACCCACAAAATTATGCTTCTCTTTAGGCCAAAATGCCATAGCATTATGTGTACAGGCAGTATCGCCAAAGAAGCGATTTAATTTTGCGAACTCCACCGGATTGGAATCGAATGTGATAATAGGCCCTTGAAATGAGAGACATATTACAAGAGAGTTCCTTTTATCCTCGGGATAGGAATTGACATCGGTTACCGTCATTGATGTCGGCATGACATAAGATGTTGCCAATGACTCCATTTGGGGCTGCGGGTCATCATCATCGCTACAAGCCGGCTGCAATGCCACTACGCCTACCAGTATGCCTATAAAGGCCGCTATTACAAAATTTCTTTTCATACCTTTAATATTATTTTGGAACAATGTCTATAATGACCTCCAGTTGTGTTGAATAATCCGTTCCTCCTCCTCCAATCGGCGCATCTGCAGGATTCTCTGGAATAAACTCTCCACTTTGATTAAAGACGCCATTTATATAATATCCATCATAGAGACCTCCCCAGCCCCAATTGCATAACACGTAATCTTCTGTTTCTGTCTTTCGAGAAAGCACATTAGTCCCAGTACTCGTGTTAATGCGCTGTTCGACAATCCTTTGCCGCTGCATATAACCATGCAAAAGCCAAAAATGAGCTAAATTACCAAAAATACCTTTCCCATTTATTCCATAGATAACCACTGGCCTATATGCTACTAATTCACCACATACATCAATATCCTTATAAGGCATCCATAGATGGGAGGTACCCCCATTTCCATCAGGAACAAGGATTTCCGGATGTGTTGCTTTATAACCACAGTATGTAAAAATACTATCTAGGTCAATCATATAAGCTCCCGTTCCTTCAGGTAGATATAAAAACTGACCTACGTCTTCTCTACCAATTACTTCCAAGAATCTTGCTATCTGTTTTATAGCTTCTTCGGTTGGATTATCAGCTGTCATAGCAGCCCAATCAAAGGAATAACCATGAAAACTCGTTGGTTTCCCATATATCGACATTGCCTGTGCAACTGCGACTCCTCCACAACCCACATCAGCATGTTGGCCATTAATAAGAGGTGTGTATTGATTGTATGGGTGCTTCTGATGCCATTTTACCTTGCACATTGGTGGTATGTTAACTATCGTTTCCCACGGTGTCTTCACTGTGTATATTTCTCCATCTCCAACAGCAAAAGTATCAGGTTCTTCTACATAATCACCTAAAAGGCTTACAAAGTCTCTTATACCATTATTTTGAAGATTTGCCAAATCCAAATTTCCTTTATCTGAAATGGCTAACACTTCCGGGAGAGAGGGAGTCGCTGCCATAATCGCAAAACCTTGATTATCTTCGTAATTAAATACATACAAAACCGGTTCTTCGTTAGAGCGAGTTGTTGGTTTAAGGGATCTCCCATAGGCTTCGCATGAAGCTATTTTAGCATTGGTTGATCTGGTTTGAGGGAAAAATTCGCACCTCAGTCTCGTTAAGGTTTCTTTAGCTTGCGCTCGTGAAATAGTCCCCTCTTCTCCCGAGAGGATCTTACCGTTTTGTTCCGGTTCCATCTGATTACATGCACTCACCACTATTAGAGCGAGTAAAAAATACAAAATCCTATTCATATTATTTATGTTTGAATATTTAGATTCACAGTTTTCAGTGATATGAATTATACAAACTCTGATTCTTGTTCCCTCTAAATCGTTAGGTTAATGATGCTATTCGCAATTGTATTCATACTAAAATACTATTACTGCTGCAAATTTAAAAAACTATTTTTAATTACAACCAAAATAATTTTATGTTTAAAAACATATTTTACATATATCTCATGATTAAAATTAAAAATTATTTTTAGAAAGTTAGTCTCTGCGACAAAAAAAAAGGTTGACGCCGGGGTCTTAGAGCGAACAACTTTTAGTATTCCCTCAAAACAGATGGCTGTAAGACAGTCAGATTCCGGACCGTTATATTGAGGGCATCTCTGTGGCGTCAGGGCCTCAAAAATATGTTTAAAAACATATTGCTAAAATTTATGCCGAATTCCTTTGGCAGCTCGGCAAGTTTTATATACTTTTGCAACGGAATTAGAGAATTCCCGTTGATAACCACGGTCATGGTGTGCATTGTGTAATGTTGATTTGTGTCTTAAAGAGCACCCCGGCCGTTTACCATACGCTAACCTACATTTTGCCTGCTCCGCAGTGAGATGACTACGAAAATTCAATGAATTACCTTTTGTAATTGAATGCCTGATACCATGAAGCTCATTTCATAAAAATTCTGATTTTGAATCATAGTGAAGACGTTATCTCATTAACCTTAAATCTCAAAGCGGTTACCTAATACAATTTTTTCACTGCTAATCCCATGAAAAATTTCTCCTGCGGAGCAGGCTCTTTTTCTGCCGCGTTAATAACCTACATCAAACGATAACCGATAAACGATAACACCCCCTGACAGCTCCAAAATAATCAAAATTTTGGAGTGAGGGTCTGTTATTTCTCTCCGCAATCTATGCCTCTTAAACCTCGGGTTGAAAAAATTTGTTAAAAAGTGGATGACAAAAGGCATTATCATTCAGCAGAATCAACCTGACAGGCTGAAACCTCAAAAAGGGCATGGAGAGCGCAAAGCTTTAACCACAGTTTTGCGTTATCTGATTCCTTTTGTGTGTTCGGCCTTGTTGATAATATGGCTTTTCAAACGCATTGATTTTCACGACATGATGGCGCTCATACGTCATGGCGTGGATTATTGGTGGGTATTGGCCATGATGCTCATTACGGTGTTGAGCCATGTAATCCGTGCTGTGCGCTGGGGTTTGCAGCTCGACGGAGTGGGCATTAAGGCCACCTTTCTGGAACTATGTGTGAGTATTTTCGGCACTTACGCTCTCAACCTGGTTATTCCGCGTCTGGGCGAGATTTGGCGCTGTATCTTCATTGCGCGCCGACGCAAGGCCAATTTCTCTACCGTGTTGGGGACAATGGTTGGCGACCGGGCCTCTGATGCGGTGGTAGTTCTTGTGTTGGTTGGCCTGATGACGGCGGTGGCTCATTCTTACTTCACCGCTTTTCTCGACCATTACGCGGTGGGCAAACACCTTGTGCATCTTCTCGGCGACCCCTGGCTTTATGTAACCTTTGGTGCGATATGCGCCCTTGTGGGGGGATGTTGTTATTTCTTCCGCAAAGACAAGTTCATGGCAAAGGCTGAGCTTGAGCTGCGCCGTGTGGGCAACGGATTCATGTCGCTGTTTCACCTGAAACAGAAATGGGCATTTACATGGCTCACCATGGGCATCTGGATATGCTATTTCTCAGAGACTTACGTTATGTTTGCGGCTTTTCCTTTCACCCGCGAGCTCTTTTTCAGCCCTGCCATGGCATACGGCTTTTTGCCGGGCATAGTAACGTTTGTGTTCGGGTCCATGTCTATGGTAATACCGAGCAACGGTGGCTTGGGTGCATGGAACATTGCCGTGATGTTTGCTCTGGCTCTGTTTGGCATAACGGGCACTCAGGGTGCTGCTTTTGCCATGCTCATGTGGAGCGCGCAGTCGCTGATGCTTGTGCTGTTAGGCATTTTCTGCATCATCTGCATTCTGATAAACGACCATCTCAGCCGACGCCGGCAGGCCGCTGCGAAAAAAAATTTAAAAAATTTCCTAATCCGGTTAAACCAAAACTGATATACGGTGTTATATAAGTGAAAAGAGTTTTTCATGGTATTAGATTTTAAGGTTAATTTGGATTGATTGTCGTGATGGCAATCAATTTTTTTTGCTACCTACCCAAGGTATCTTCCCTGCCATAAACACGTGTATATTCAGGCTCTTAGGCGAAGTGCCTCGGAGCATGAATATATGCTTTGGAGGAAGGGAAATCAATACCAGCGAATGCCGTTGCCGGTTGACGAGCGTTTGTCGTATTTGAGGTCGCGCAGCATGGAGGCTTTTACGGCAATGTTGAAGTTAAACGATTTATAAGGGCCAACCGGGATGAAGGAACATGACATGGTGAAGCAGTGCAAATCGCGACTTATACTGCAGTTCATGTATGAGATTTTGTGCAGGTCGAAATTATAGGAGCACGACATGCTGAAGTTCCAGTTGGGCGTTGGCCGCAAAGAGCCGCTCACGCTGAGGTTTTGTGTCCATTTGCCTTTGTATTCGAGCTTGTCGTAGTCAAAGGCGCCCCAGCCGTAATTGATGGAATAATTGAAGGTCAGCGACCAGGGACAAGCCCAGGCGGCATAACCATCGGCATCGGTCTGGGTCTTGTTCTTGTTGTTGTTTTTGTTTCTGCGTTTGTCTGCAGCCTGGCCAAAATCCTCTTCTTCGCCGTTTTCGTCGGCATCCGGATCGGTGTTGTCATCATTCCTCTGCTGCTCCGAGTTGCGTTTGAAGGTGGAGTTGTTGAAGGTATAAGAGAATGACGTGCCTGTGGAAGTAAGTTTTGCCAGGCCTTTGCCGTGCGAGATGCGCAGCTTGTCTATACGCCGTGGCTGTCCGGCAGCGTCAACGGCATACATATACGGGTCCCAGGTGGCGTTGAGGTTAAGGTTGAAGTTCTTGACCAGACGCAGCAGGATAGACGTGTTGATGTTTGAAAAGCGCAGCGAGTCGGCGGCAAAGTTATAGCTCTGCCCTATCGTGAGATTTTCTATGAGCGAAATTTTCTTCACTCCCGTAGAATCTTTGTCCGACTTCACCTTCATCTCCAGGTTATTGGCGAAGGAGTAGCTGAGAATAGCCGTTTTGCCTCGTGAAGGGGCGCCGAAGCTGCGGCCTTCAAAGTAGTTGTAATCTACCCTTACAGGTTCGCCCCCTTCGGTGTACGGCGGACGGTAATAATGCCCCCAGACACCCCAGCCGGGAGCGCCAAAGTCGGGCGACCCGCTGAAGGAGATGGTGGGTGTGATGACGTGGCGAATCATCTGCACTTTGTCGCCCATGAACTTAAGGGGTTTCCAGAAGCCGTATATTTTTGTTGTCAGGCCTATGGAAGCCGAGAAATCCAGCAGGTTATAGAAACCGTGGGTGGTGTCGCGCACCTCGGCCGACGCGTTCGGGTCCCAGTCGCGACGCACTTTCTGGAAATACATACGGTCGTTGATGCGCACGCTCGGGGTGATGTTGAAGTATTTGAACGCCGTGAAGGTGGCCTGTATAGGAATCTGATGGCTTATGCCGTTGTTCCAGTCTTTCACCAGGTTCTTTTTAAAGAACTCGTCCTGACGGGCAGTGAGGGAGTTCTGGAACTGACCGCTGTAGCTCAGACGAATTTTCTCATACCAGCGCTCACCGCCAACAGCCTTTTTGCGCTTGAAAGGTGAGTTCTGAGCCAGCGTTACGGTGAAGTTGGGGAACGACACGCTGAGTGTGCTGTCTTGCGTGCGCTGGGCTATGTTGGCCGTGGCCGAGATGCTCCATTTGGTACCCGGCGGTCGGTATGTCAGGTTGACCGTGCTCGACTTGGTATTTTCGGTGAAGTCGTTGGAATAGTACGAGTTAAGGTCATTGCGCGTATAGCCCGATGTGGTATAGTTTACCGAAGCTGAGAAGTTGAGGAAGGGGTTGGCTTTCTGGTCCTGCTGATGCGTCCATGCCACACGGAAGTTGGTGGATTTGGCATAGTCGGGAGCCCCCTTGTCGCCCGTTATGGTCTTGAGGTAGCTCACCTCGAAGTTGCCGCGGTAACGGTAGCGCTTCACATAGTTAGAGCGGGCCGACACTCCCCACGACCCTTTGGTGTAGATTTCGCCACGCAGGGCAAGGTCCACATTGTCGTTGATGGCGAAGTAGTAACCGCCGTCGCGGAGATAGAAGCCGCGGTTATAATCGTCGCCGAAGCTGGGGAATATGATGCCCGACGAGTAATCTTTTGAGAATGGGAAGAAGCCGAAAGGAACCGCTAAAGGCAGCGGCACATCGGCAAGCACCATGTACGCCGGACCCGACACCACGTTCTTCTTGGGCTGAACGCGTGCGCGTGTGAGCTGGAAATAGAAGTGCGGATGGTCATGGTCGCTGCAGGTGGTGTATTTGCCGTCGGCAACATAGAATGAGCCGTCGGCATTTTTCTTGGCTTTGCCGCCACGGAGGAATCCTTCGCCCTGTTCACTGACGACATCGGTGATATAGCCGCGCTGGGTGCGGAAGTTATATTTCATGGTGCCGGATTCATACTCGCCGCTGTGGTCGCGGAATACGGGACGGGTGTCTTCGCCGTTGCTGATGGAATCGGGCAGAGGAGCCGCATAAACGGTTGATGAATCCATATCCATCTGCACATGGCCGGCGTTGAGCTTGAACTCGCCGTATTCCACGGTGGAATTACCAAACATGTGGGCATTGTTCTGATTGTAGAACACAATGGAGTCTTTGGCCGAGAAGACCACCGGATTCTCAATGTCGGAAGACTCGCGGTTAATCAGCGAATGAGGCTTGCGGTCGGCATACAGCGAGTCGATGGCTGCGTCAGAGACATCCAGCGGTGTGCGGCCGTTGAGCTGCGAAGAATCGGCTTTTAGCTCGGGTGTATGCGTAATGGTGTCGGCTGCAAGGATGTTGCCGGCAGAAAGAAGCGTTATGGAGGCCGGATGCCTGAACGCTGCCACCATGATGCCTGCAATAAGCAGGGCTGATATATATATAAGAGTCCTTCTCAAAGGGTAAAGTCCGAAACTTAAGCGGCTGAGCCGTAAGCGCTGAAGAGCCGGAAAGGCACACTCCATTGCGCGGGCTCTATGCCAACGTCGCTGCAAAGTTACCTCTATTTTCGCAAAGGCGCAAACCCGATAGTTAAAAGAAGGTTAAAGAGGGTGCAAGAATTTCTTTCACGCTCATCTTTTGCAAAAAAGAAAGAGCGCGCAAGCAGCTAATGCCAACGCGCCCTTTTGGTATGCTAAAATCCTATTTTTCAGAGAGTTTCGAGGGGATGACCGGTCATTTCAGAGGGCTGAGGCAGATTCATGGCCTTGAGCAGCGACGGAGCCACATCGGCAAGTCGGCCATTCTCCACTTTTGCGTTCTTATCGTTGCTGATGAAGATGAAAGGCACCGGATTCAGCGAATGAGCCGTGTTGGGCGTGCCGTCGGCATTGAGGGCGTGGTCGGCATTGCCGTGGTCGGCTATGATGATGGTGGTGTAATTGTGCTTCTTGGCTGCCTCAACAACTTTTTCCACGCAATTGTCGAGCACCTCCACAGCCTTCTGTATGGCTGTGTAAACGCCCGTATGACCCACCATATCGCCGTTGGCGAAATTGACCACGATGAAGTCATACTTCTCTGAGTCGATGGCATTGACGAGCTTTTCGGTAACCTCGGGAGCGCTCATCTCGGGCTTCATGTCGTATGTAGGCACCTTGGGCGACGGCACCAATATTCGGTCTTCGCCCGGGAACGGCTCTTCGCGGCCTCCGTTGAAGAAGAACGTAACGTGGGCATATTTCTCTGTCTCGGCAATGTGCAACTGCTTCAGACCCTGTTTGCTCAGGTATTCTGCCAGGGTGTCGGTAACATCCTTCTTGTCGAAGAGGATATGCACCCCATGGAAGGAATCGTCGTAAGGGGTCATGCAATAATATTGCAGACCTTTTACGGGCGTCATGCCGCTCTGCTCATGCTGGGTGAGCACGGTGGTGATTTCCTTGGCGCGGTCGTTGCGGTAATTGAAGAAGATAACCGCATCGTCGGGGGCTATGCAGCCGGGGTCATCGGCGTCCACAATAGGGAGCATGAACTCGTCGGTTGTGCCTTTGGCATAATAGCCGCGGATGGCGGCGGGGAAATCGGTTGTCTTCTCGCCTTCCCCCTTCACCAGAAGGTCGTAAGCCTTCTTTATGCGGTCCCAGTTTCTGTCGCGGTCCATGGCGTAGTAGCGGCCTATGACGCTTGCCACTTTGCCGGTGGTTTTGGCGCAATGGTCAACTACCTGCTGCACAAAGCCTGCGCCTGACTCGGGGTCGGTGTCGCGGCCGTCGAGGAAGCAGTGAACGTAGAGGCGAGGCACGTTGTATTTCTTGGCTATGTCGATGAGGGCGAAGAGGTGATTGAGCGACGAATGGACACCGCCTGTGCTGGTGAGGCCCATGAGGTGAAGGGCATGGCCCGAGGCGGCATACTCGTATGCGTTTTTAATCTCCTTCATCTGCATGATTGAGCCGTCGGCAATGGCATGGTTTATCTTCACCAAATCCTGATAGACGATGCGGCCGGCACCTATGTTGAGATGCCCTACCTCCGAGTTGCCCATCTGACCGGCCGGCAGACCCACATCCTCGCCGCTCGCCTGCAGCTCGGAATTGGGATATGTGGCCCGCAGATAATCCATATAGGGTGTGGGGGTATTGTAGATAACATCATCCTTTTTATGATCGCCTATGCCGTAACCGTCAAGGATTATCAGCAGGGCTTTATTGGTTTTTTTATCCATTAGGTATGTGTTTTTTCTTTTTTGTGTTACCTGTAGATGCTTCGCGGAGCTGTGTCCGGAAAGCGGCTACAAAATTAATAAAATCCGGCCATACAGGCCTCATAATTTACAACGTTTTATGGCCTGAGATAGTTAGACCCCATGAAACAAAAAAGAAATTCTCAGTTTGTTGAGGGGATGGCTTCGTCGAGAGGGCTGCGCGGCGAGGGCTTGGCAGGCGCTTTGTCGGCTTTGCTCTTGGGCGTTTTGCGGCTCTTCTTTTTCTTTGAAGAGGCCTTTTTGCGGTGGTTTGCCTTGGTCTTCTCAGCGGCGGCTGTGGAGTCGCTGTCTGCCGGCTGATGCTCAAGCATGACGCTGTACACCGGCTCCATATCCATTTTCGGCTCTGATTTACCCCACGGAATCACCGCCACGATTATCATAATGAGGCAGAAGGAGAGCAGCACAATGATGCCCAGGCGCTCGCGGGGTGAGAAGGATCCTATAGCCATTAGAAGGGATAGCCTATGGCGAGATGGAAGGCAAAGGCCTTTTTGAAGGCGATGTTGAAGTATTTGCGCGGATAGTCGGCATACGGGGCATGAAGTCCGTAACCGAGGTCGGCGCGAATCACCATCATGCCCAGGTCGTAACGCAGACCCACACCGGTGCCAAGGGCTATGTCGCGCAAAAAGGTGTTGGCTTTCAACTCTCCGCCGGGTCGCAGCTCATCCTTGCGCAGCAGCCATACGTTGCCGGCATCCACAAACGCGGCTCCGTGCAAATCGCCGAAGAGGGGGAAGCGGTATTCAACGTTCATCTCAAGCTTGAAGGTACCGGTCTGGTCAAAGTATCCGTTGGTCTGGTCCTTGGGCGGACGGTAAGAGCCGGGACCGATGCTTCGCACCGTGAAGGCACGGATGGAGTTGGCGCCGCCAATATAGAATTGCTCTATGTAAGGCACCTCTTTGGAATTACCGTATGCATGTTCGGCGCCTATGAGGAAACGCGACACAAGCCAGTGCTGTGTGCCGGGTTTGAGACGGCGCGAATAGACTATCTGAGCCTGTCCTTTCACGAACTGGGCAAACGGTGTGCCGAAGAGCTTTTTCTCGCCTTTCTTTCCGGCTGCCTGCCATATTCCCCAGAAGATGTTGCCGGCTTCTGCCACGGTGAAGGTAAAGTCGAGTCCGTTAATCTGCTCTCGCTCAAAGAACTTCGACAGATTATAGGTATAGGTCATCTGCGGTATAAACTGGCTCATGAAGCTGAGTGCTATGGCCGGATTTGCCTGCATGATGGAATCGAAAACGGGTGTGGTGTGCTGTAGCTTGGAGTAGGTGAGCTTGAAGGGTGTGAAGCTGTTGGTGACACGTCGCGAAAAGTTCCACTGATAGGAATATGAGGCGTTGAACTGCGACATCTTGAAATAGTGGGGTCTGTTGAGGAGGCTTGCTCCCAGTCCCACAGTTGTCCAGTTGATTTCGCGGCGTGTGCGGCGCACAATGGAGGGCGCCAGGAGGCGCGGGAAGGCCAGGGTTGCCTGCAGACCCACTTCGTAGCTGTTGAACACCGACGAGGCGCCGCTGCCGGTTTGCCATTCATAGTCCCCGTTGAGGCTCAGGGTGAGCTTTTCACCGCCGCCGAAAAGGTTGTTGTGGCGCAGCGAGAAGATGAGTCCCGGACCGATATATGAGTTGGATTTCGACGAGGCGTTGACCTCTATTGAGGCATCCATGGGCCGGTCATAACGGCAGGTGATATACACATCAAGTGTCGGATTCTCTTTTGAGGTGTCGGCCGGGATGGGCTGAATCTCTATGCTCTCAAAGATGCCGAGGCGCGAGAGTCGCAGCTGTGTGCGGTCCATCTGGCGCACTGAGAAGGTGCGGCCGCTGCGGAAGGAGATGACCGAGGTTATCATGTTGGGCCTTACGCGCTGCGGGCGCATTACGGTGAGGAGTCCCTTGGAGGTCTGAAGGGTGTCGGGATAGCCGGGATTCCTGTTCGACCGCCGTTTAAGTAGGGTATAGATATTGCCTGTCTTCCACTGCTTCAGAGCCAGCGACGGCACGTTGTTGGCTATGGTGAGTTTGATGGCTATGGCGCCGGGGTGTATGGTGCTGTCGGCAAGGAACTCTATGTACTCGGGGCGGAAGTAATAGAACCCCTTGTTGCGCAGGGTATTGGTGATGTTTACGCGCACTGACTCCAGCGAATCGACGCTGAATATGGAGCCCGGCCGGAGATAAGGATTCAGGCGTGCCAGGGAGTCGATATAGCCGCTTACGGGATAATCGGTTTTTCCGGGCAGGATGACGGAGTCGATGGGATAGGGGTCGCCGGTGTTGACGGTGTAGATGATGCGGGCCTTTTTGCGGTTGCGTTTGTCGGGCTTAAGCTCGTATGTGGCCGACGAATTGAAGAAGCCGTTATTATCGAGGGTCTTCTCAAGCATCTTGGTGCGCACTTCGGGCCTAACATCGCTGATGAGCACGGGCTGAGCCACGAGTTTGCGGTATAGCCACCCTTTGAGGCCGCCGGCCGAGTCGTTCCAGTTGTTATAGACCCACAGGCCAATGGGGAACGGGGTGCGGACGTAGGGGGAAAAGAGGGGATTGTTGGGCTTGACGTTGATAATCTGGTCAAGCTGGCTCCGGAGGCCGCCGGGAACGGCAACGGAGTCGGAAGGGGTGTTGACGCTGAATTTGCTCACTCCGGTGTATAGCACCTCGCCGTCGGCCAGGCGCCGCGTTGTGGAGCACGACACTGCCACAAGCAGAGGCACTGCCGCGAGTAGCAGGCGCTGAAGATGAATGATTCTTTTTCCGGTCATAAGCTATTGCACTGTGACGGAGTCGGCGGGTGCGACTTCTGATTGCTGCTTTAAGCGGGCAGCTGTAGGTGTGGGTGGATCCGGATTGCCGGCCTCTTTGTTCTGTTTACGCTTGCGTTTGAGCCAGTTGAAGAGCTGCTTGAGATTCGACAGCTTTCGCTGCATGACGAAACCGGCACCCATCTCGGTGATTTCGCCTTCGAGTATCGACTCGTAGTTGGTGTGGCGGAACAACTTCACATACATACTTGTGGAGTTGGTCTGCCTCAGCATATACTCAAACGAGATGTTGGAGATGAGGTTCTGGGCTATGTCCTGGTCCTGATTGGGGTCGGTGGAGTAATTGCCGCCCACCACAATCTTGAATTTGTTGTTGAGCAGCGACTTGCTCACCTGATAGGAGTATGTGGTGGATGTGCCCTTGTTGCCGTTGTCGGAAGTGCTGTACTGGTCAATGCCGAAGGTCAGGTCAACGCCGCGGATGTTGTTTGCCGCCCAGTTGTTAATCTGGCTTGTGAGGAATCCGTAGAGGGCATTGGTGGCGAATCCGCCGGCATTCGACGAGGCGGCGCCGGGACCCATGTAGCGGCCGTAGAGAATCATGTTCATGGCCTCGTTTGAACGCTGGTCGGCGCTCATGGCCTCAAGCTGATTCTCTATGGAGATGTCGTCTTTGGTGCTGAGGTCGAACAGTACGTTGGGCTGCGACAGGGTGCCGGTGGCCGATATGGTAACAAGGAAGTTGATGACGCGGCTGGAGTTGCCGCCGGTGCCGGCCACTGATTTCATCTCGTCCTGCGCCAGGATGTGCAGCCTAGGGTTAAGCACATCGCCGTTGAAGGTAACATAGCTGTCGGGGTCTATGTCGAAGCGCTTCTCGCCGATGGCCGGTATGGAGTAGCGGGCGAAGCCGTTGCCCAGGTTTATCTGGCCGTTGAGGCGCATATCGCCCATATAGTTCTGGAAATAAGCGAGCCTGCCCGAGGGGTTCAGCTGCACGCAGTTGGTGCCGTTGGCGTTGAGGTTAACCGTTACCTGCACTCCGTTGGAGATGCTAAGGGCTGCGTTGATGCGCATGCTCGACTGCTGCTGGAGCGAGTCGGCCTTGGCCAGGAGCGTGGAGTCGTTGAACTGCACAAACTTCACCACGTTGTCGGTGTAGGTCTGCTGAAGCTGTGTGGCGTCGCTGAGGGTGTAGGTAACGTCTGTGCCTCTGAGTACTGACAGGGAGCCGTTGACGTCAAGAAGGCTCAGCGGACCGGTTACCGTGGCATTGGCGTTTACAAGCACCTTGCCGTAAATCTGGCTGCGGGCGCGCCTGTCGTTGTCTATGAGCATGAAGTTGTTGCCCTGCAGGCTCAAGTCAAGTCGCGTGTCGGTGAGATTCGACGCATCTACCGTGCCGTTCAGCTTCAGCGAGTTCTGAACGCCGTAGATATCAAAGTCATCGAAGGCAATCTTGGAATCCTGCACCGTAAGGGGCACTGTGTCGAGGGTGAGCGTGCCACCCATCATCGGAATCTGAATCTTGACGTCGCGGCATGAGATGGCGCCGTTCAGCACAGGCTTGGTCATGGAGCCTGTCATACTCATGGAGCCGCTGAGATTGCCCGACACCTGAGCCATATCCGCCGGCAGAAAGGCATTGGCCACTGAAACCGGAAAATCGGCCATGTCAAGGGTCATCTTGGTGGGCTGATACTCGCCCGCTGCATCTTTTGCCAGCGTGCCGCTGAAGTTAAATGCTTTATGCCCGTCGATGTCCAGGTTAGCGTATGCCGAGATATTGCCGTTGAGGTCGAGGCCGGCGTTGAAATGCCCGTCGAAATCGGCCACACGCCGCCCTTCATATTTAAAGTCTTTAAGTCCTAAGGTGCCTGTTCCGGTAAAGGCTTTGGAGTCATACACCAGGTCGGCCTTCACATTCAGCACACCGGCTATCTCAGGCAATCCGGGCACCATTTGCATGAAGTCGTGGAGGTGCACATTGTCGAGTCCTATGCTGAGCATCGGCAGCACGCTGCCCGGTCTGTCAACGGTCTTGATGCTTATGCTGCTCTCTTTGCTCATGGCCGAGAGGTTGGCATCAATCCGGTTCTTCATGTCGTAAGTAATGTAGTTGTCATCGTTGAAGGTCCAGGGCAGATAGCCTATGGTGGCCCGCAGAGGGGTAAAGTGCAGCGTGGCGAGAGTGTCGGTGAAATATACCGTGGCACCGAAGCGGTATCCGGTCTCGCCTTTGAGGTTTTTCTGCCTCAGGAAAGCGGAGGCGCGTTGCAGACCCACATAGCCGGTGAGATTCACGTCGGCATATTCGTCGAGGTTGCCCGGCTTATTGCCCATGTGCAGGGCATAGTTCAGCAGCTTGCCGCGTTCCTGCAAGTTGGCCGACAGGGTGTCGAGCAGCATCGACCCCGTGTTGAGGCTCAGCAGCCGGGCGTCGGCGCGGAATAGGCTGTCGTTGATAACGTTGGCCTGCAGGCTGTCGATGGTCATGCCTGTGGGCTTGAGCAGCTCCTCAACTATGCCTGTGCCTGACGCTCGAAACTGAATGTTGAATTCGGGCAACACCGTTTGCAGCTGCTCCATATCCAGCTTCTTGGTGTCTACAACCTGATGAATCAGCATCTTCGACGCATTCTCGAGCTCAGGCATCAGTTTTTTCAGACCCGACGGGGCCGTTACGTCGGCATACAGTCCCTGCGCATCTAACATGGCGTGGGTGGTGTCTGTGCGAGCCAGCAGCTCGGCGCGCACTGCTCCCGGCAGGTTGTAACTATCGGCGCCGCTGCGGAAATAGAGGTCATTGCCGGTAAGAGCCATGTTGCAGAGCATACGCGCCGGACTCACCTCTCCGGCCAGATGGAAGGTGCCGGAAGCCTCTGTGGTGTCGGCGGCAAGACCTAACAAATGCAAATCCAGATGCACCAAATCGGCCGTCATATCCACCGTATAGAGGTCGTTGGCCATTGTCCCGGTGGCGTTGATGTTGCCGGTCAGGGCGGCGTTATTGCCGCTGAGGTCGAGGTTATAGACGCCCTTATGCACCGTGGCCTTTGCAAGGATGTCTGTAAGGGGATATTTGTTGTACACCAGCCGGTCAATGCGCAGGTCAACGTCGGCATCGGCACGGGGTGAGGTGGGGTTGAAGCCTGCCCCTTTGGCCAAGAGATGGCCGGTTACGGTGCCCAGACCGCTGCCGGGAGCAAACCGACCGGCGTCGAGGTCGTGCATATCCACATCGGCGAAATATGTTTCTGTGTTCAGCCCTACCCTGCCGTTGGCTTTCACAGAGCCTGCCGGCGATTTCAGGGTGAAGTTGGCGGCATAGTTCTGCCCGTTGGCCGTGGCGTGACCCTGAATGAGCAATGCCGGCAGGTCGAAGCCGGTCAGCTCAAGCATATTCTGCACCGGCGCCGGCTGAAGCAGATTGCCGTAGAATGTAAGGTCAGCGCCGAGCTGTTTGGGCTTCATCACATTGGCCACATATCCGTTGGCGCGCAGGGTGATGAAACCGGGCATCTGCATTTGCAGCTTCGGCACCTGTATCTCGGCCAGTGTTCCCGAGGCGTCAATCTGGGCCTGCAGAGCGCCGTAACGGGCCAGCGGCCTCAGCATCTTGCCCATGGCGGGCATAAAGGCTATTATATCGCTCTGGCCTATGGTGAATATGCCTTTGAGGCTGAAGGGTGCGTCGGTCTGCATTGCCATGCTGCCCATGGAGAGATATGCGTCGGCCTGCAGGCGCGAGGCTGTGGTGTTCACCACCATTTCGTGCAGCGCTATGCCCATGGAATCGATGTCTACCGTGCCGCTGCCCGACGTTATCGTCAGTCCGCTGCGTTCACGGCCTTCCAGACGCGTTATGGGCAGTTTTACCGTGGAAGCGGCATTGTAGAAGTCCTGAAGCTGCAGATTCAAACCGGTGAACTGCATGAACGCCGGGTCGAAGCCGGGCTGCGGTTTCGCACCTTTGGTAGCATAGAGGGCTGTGAAATCGGAAAGCCCTATGTCGTGTCCTTTTATCACCAGCGGAGCCGATTTATACGGCGATGGCGGGGGCGCCGGATGGGTGGCCACATATTGTGCTGTGGGGGTGATGTAGGTAGCCGAACCGCCGGCTATGGCGGCTTTCTGTATCTCTATGAGATTATTCTTCAGGTCCACAAGGCCACCCTCCAGCTCCAGATTGCGGGCATATAACCCTAACGAGTCTATGGTGGGCAGCATCGACATGCTAAAGGTGAAATCATGCAGATGCAGCCGGTTGGCTTTTATAATGAACTCTCCGGGTGTGGGCGGCTCGGGCTTTGCCTTCCATACGTCCATAAAAAGGTCAAGGCGGCCGCCGCGCAGGGTTACGTCGTCAAGATTTATCAGCGACTCTTTGATGTTGGCCGAGGTGCCGGGCGATGCTTCGAAGAAGGGGGCGTAAATCTTCATTATCATCGACGAATCCTTGTTCACCATGCGGTAATATCCCTCCACAAGGCGCAGTTTCTTCACCTGCACATCGAGCTTGAACAGGGGCAGCAGCTTTACGTCAACATCGGCTGTTTGGGCACGCACCATGGTGTCGCCGGTGGCTTCCACCACGCACACGCCGTCAAGGCTCACATCAAGCGGAAAACGGAGGCGCAGCCGCTCTATGGCCACCTGCATGCCGGTAGATTTGTTTATCTGCGAGCAGGCTATGTCTTTCAGCAGGGTCTGTATGGGGGGTATATAGATGAGCCACGGCAGTATGATGAGGAATATCAGTATCCCTGCCACGGTTTTCAGGGTGCGCCTCAGCCAAGTAATTTTTATAAGATGCTTCTTGGGCTGTTTGCCATTCTTTTCCTCCGGATTCTGGTTGGAGCCGTTGCTGTCGGCAATACTCTTCCCTTCTGCCTGACCGGTTTTGTCGGGCTTCGGAGCAGTATCGGTAACAGCGTGGTCTTCCATTGTCGTTCTTTTGTTTGCTTTCACGGGTCAGGGCGACCCGGGTCTTATTTCACTTTCTTCAGAGGATTTGGCTTGCACCACAAAAGTTGCAAGGCACTGTATAAGGCGGCCATGCCAAAAGCTCCTATCAGCTGCCATGCCACGTCCAACGGGTCGAACCAGCGCCGGTATTCTTCGGGGGTGAATATCTGGCACACTTCGGCCGTGGCTGTTATCACCGAGCCGATAAGGGCCAGGATAAACAGGATGCCGGGCTTCATCTGACGCCATTTGCGGCGGCGCTGCCAGTCGAGACAAAGACAAAACACCATCACCGCTCCAAGCAGCAAATGGCAGAATTTATCCCAGACGATAAAAACATCCGAGAAATCTTCCATAAAAGGCGACGGCACATCCATGGTCCAGAGTATCAATAGTATCCAGACAACGCTGGCCGTCCAGGCTGGGAATGAGGCGAATAATTTTCTCACTTCTGGCGTGGGTTTTTGTGGTTTCTATTGCTATTTGCTTCCAACAATCAGTTTGTTTGCGCCCGTGCAGACTTCTCTGCCTCGCAGCTCACAGACTCTGCTTTGCCTTTTATCTTACCAACAAATCTGCAGAGCCAAAGGTTGTTTCACCCGCAGCTTCTTTCGCATTTCCTCATCAGGAAAATCTGCAAAGAATAAGTGAAACGTGCAAAGCGCCGCCGGCCCGGACCCTTAAGAGCCATGCCGAAGACGCCTTGCTTATGTCTGGCGTAAGAGCCGAAGCTGCTTACTTACGTATGCCGAGTTCTTTCTTGGCAATGATGTCGCGATAACGCTGAATGTCTTTGCTGATCAGATAATCCAGCATAGCGCGGCGTTTACCTACCAGAGCTTTCAGGGCACGCTCGGTGGCGTGGTCCTTGTGGTTCTCTTTGAGGTGTTTGGTCAGATGGGCGATGCGTATTGAGAACAGGGCTATCTGGCTCTCGGGGCTGCCGGTGTCGTTACGGTCTTTGCCGTATTTCTCAAAGATGTCTGCTTTTTCTTCGTTGCTAAGATGCATGAGAGAATTGGTTTTTGGGGTTTGTTAAAAAAGTGTTGATACATTTATCCAAGCGGAGTTCCCGTCCTTTTCTTCTCTCGCGGACGATCCGCTTGTTCAAAATGCGCCACAAAATTACAAAAAAATTTCTTCTCCTCCAAATATCTTTCTTCACGCACCCTCACACTAATCCTCATTGCCTCTCTTGTGCCGTCTTCCCGGAGCCTCCGATACCTGCTCTTATGCCCCACTCATTTGCGGGCCTTTTGGCAATTAATATTTGAAAAAGCGCCCGGATTTACTAACTTTGCACTCCCAAAAAGCTCAACAAGTATGCCAACTGCCCAAACGCCCTCTCGCAATTTTACGCCACGCGCCACTCCTGTACCCACTTCAGCCACCGGCAAGTTGCCTCCGCGCGACGCCGACCTCGAAGCGGCGGTACTCGGCGCTGTGATGCTCGAGAAGGACGCCTACATGGAGGTCAGCGACCTTTTGGTGCCCGACAGTTTCTACGAACCGGCGCATCAGAAAATCTATCAAGCCATCTCCAATCTGGCTTTGGCGCAGCAGCCAATTGACATGATTACTGTTACCGAGGAGCTGCGACGTCTGGGCACGCTGCAGGAGGTGGGAGGGGCCGTGTACATCGCCGACCTCACCACGCGGGTTCTCTCGGCGGCAAATGTGGAGTTTCACGCTCGCATTGTGGCGCAGAAATATCTGGCTCGCCGCCTCATCACTTTTGCCTCTACCATTGAGGGAAAGGCGTTCGACGAGGCCAACGATGTCGACGACCTCCTGCAGGAAGCTGAAGGGGCTCTCTTCGAAATCTCGCGCACGCAGCTCAAACGCGAGGTAACGCAGGTTGACCCGGTGCTGAACCAGGCGCTGATGCAAATGCAGGCTGCCTCCAACCGCACCGGCGGTGTCTCGGGTCTAGCGTCGGGCTATCCCGACATTGACCGCATAACCAGCGGATGGCAAAACTCCGACCTTATTATTGTGGCAGGGCGTCCGGCAATGGGCAAGACGGCTTTCGTGCTCTCTATGGCCAAGCGCATGGCGGTGGACCTCAACACGCCGGTGGCTATGTTCTCGCTTGAGATGAGCAATGTGCAGCTGGTCAACCGTCTCATCTCCAATGTCTGCTCGCTCCCCGGCGAAAAGATTAAAAGCGGCCAGCTGACGCCTGCCGAATGGGACTCGCTCAACAATGATATGCAGCAGTTATACGGGGTGCCGCTCTATCTCGACGAAACGCCGGGTCTGAGCATAACCGAGCTCCGCACCAAAGCTCGCCGTCTGGTGCGCGAAAATGGGGTCAAGATGATAATGATCGACTATCTGCAGCTGATGATGGCTACGGGCATGAAGTTCGGCAACCGCGAGCAGGAGGTTTCCACCATCTCGCGCTCACTCAAGGCGCTGGCCAAGGAACTCAACATACCCATCCTTGCGCTCAGTCAGCTCAGCCGTCAGAACGAAACGCGCGAAGACAAACGCCCCATGCTCAGCGACCTCCGCGAATCGGGCGCCATTGAACAGGATGCCGACATTGTCTGCTTCGTACACCGACCCGAATATTACACCAAATCGAGCGAGGATGCGGAAGGAAACAATATCCACGGTCTGGCCGAGTTCATCGTTGCCAAACACCGCTCCGGCTCCACGGCCGACATAAAGCTGCGGTTCGTGGCTCAATATGCGCGTTTCGACAGTTGGGACGAAGGTCATCAGAACGTGCGCAACGCCATTTCCTCTGCCTCGGCGCCCATACCCTCGCGGTTCAACTCGCGCCGCAACGCTCAGCCCTCGGCAATGCCGCAACCCAACGGTCCTATGCCGGCATCGCCCGCTCCCGACATCATGCCGGCGCCCGGCGACCCCTCCGTGCCCTTCTGATGAAACTTTTTTTCGCCACCCACCAAACCTTTTTCATAGCCCCGTTGTTCTATAGTCAAAATAACCTAAAAACACAATCATGACTATGGAAAACAAAGACCAAAACAATGCCGATCTCATCGCCGACAAACTGCGTGCCGACGGCAAAGAGCGCAAGCGCAAAAACACGCGTCGCATCAATAACTGGTGGTTGTGGTTTGGAGTTATAATACTGATTTTCATTTTGGTATGGTGGCTTTGGACCATTGGCATCTTCGGAGATATGTCAGGTTCATTCAACGGCAACTAATCCTCTAAGCCATTTACCAAGACCTAATCGGAACAATAACGAAAAACACGCACAAAGAAACATACTCACCGTAAAAGGGAGTGTATCGTAATTCGATTTT
>FR897792.1 GCA_000437495.1 Prevotella sp. CAG:485 | reverse complement strand
CGAACTATCCTCATAGTCTCCGGCAATTCTTGCGTCAATCGAAAAGTCAAGTTCTTTGAATACTTTTATAAGCGGCACGGGATGGGATATCAGCAGATATCCTCCCCCGGTTTCCTCGATATTGTCAACCCCGTCGCAAAGTGTCTGCTGGAATAGCTGACTCATGGTGGTGGCGATATAATCGCCGCGCTGCGGAAGAAGGTCGGAGGGAATATTCTTGGTAAATAGGATTTCGGTATGACCCAATGTGGAGTCGTTACGGCAGGAAATGATATAGGGCACATACTTCTCGTTGATGAGCCGGACGCCATCCTGAAATTGATAGGTCACATCGCCGAATTCGGTCTGCTCGGTACGCGGAGCTGTGAAACCGTCGCCGTTAGGCGTATCATCGTTGCCATCAGCGGACGGTTCATCAAGCATGAGAGTGCAGCCTGATGCAAATATCAAGATGCCGATTATTGCCAATATATTTTTTATGGTTTTCATCGTTCAAATTTTATTGGATAAAGATTGGAAAGGGTTCCGAGGGTTTGATATGCGTCATACTCTATGTCGTCCCTTAGGACATAGAGACGGAAATTTTCTCTATCATAGCAGCGAAGGTCTATTTTGCCCTGCCCCTGATTTGTGGGAGCCCATATTCGGAGCTCGGCATAGGGAATGCCGAAAGCCTCGCGGGGCACCGCCAATCCGGTGAGTTCGCCTCCGACGAAAGCTCCGATCATCATTGTCGAACTGTCCCAAGGCTTACCGTCAATGCTTATGTCGGCATAAATCACCATATCGGATGGGTGCCACCTATGGAAATCTCCGGCTTCCCACCTATCTATGACCCTCACCCGGCATGTGTCGGTCAAATGGCCGTTTCCTCCTATGGCCATGACATCCACCACGCCGGGCTGATGTGCCTTCAGGGTGTCATTTCGCAATTTGGCGATATTGGGGTCGGACAACATCCAAAAGACAGGGCTGCCGATTTTAGACGTATCCGAAAACTCGATTCCCAGCGGCATGGAATCTCCCACCATCACGCAGGACTCCGCGTTGGTTATACGCATGCTGACGCCGTCCCAGTCATCGGGTTCTTCCCCAAACTGGTAAAAATCGCCGCATGAAATCATCAGCAGGCTTGCTGTAAGGGTCCATAAGAGATGCTTCATAATTCAGTCAACGTTAGGGTTGTGTAACTGGAGGGGTAGCCTCCTTTCGGGGAGCAGACACTGTCATTATGTTCGATTGTCCGGACTGGCGTCCATCCTCAAACTGTATGCAGATATAGTATTCGGCCGTCTCGCCGGGATTGAGCCGCGGGTCAACGTAATACTTCCGTTCGGAGGGGATGTCGGTGATATACTCGAAGGTATCATCACCGGGGAGCTTGCGATAGAGGCAGAAGTAATATGGGGCACCAGATGGGACATCGGAAATCTCCCACGCCAGTTTTACACAAGCATCATTTTTGCTGTAATCCCCCAGAAGCTTGACAGGAATGTCCAAGAATCTGTCATAGTTAACTTTTGCCGAGAAAACAGGGGTCAATCCGGAACCGATATCCCAGAGGCTTACAGTCTCCACGGCATACTCGTATCGCTGATTTACGGGACCATCGGGAGCATCATCGACCTGCATTATATGGCCGTTGGCACGTACCGAGTCGCCATCGAAAGTCCTAAGCAATTGCCAGTCGTGGCTTCCGGCCTTGCGACGATAGCAATTGTAATGTCCGATGATCTCATCGCCGCCGCCAATCCAGCGGGTATGAATCATCTTATTGTCAACCCAAGCCGAATCAAGGTGCGCTTTGGAGGGAGGAGCGGTATTGGGTCGAAGCACAGCGATGGTGTCTGAGAATGCGCCGGAATTGCCGGCCCAGTCGACAGCACGCACGGCATAGTAGATGTATCGTTCGTTAGCGTCCACAGCTATAGTGTCCGTGTATGAACGTGGAATTATATGGCTGTGGTTTGCCATCTGGAAGAGGTGGTCGCGTGCATTGGCATAGAATACGTCGTAATAATGCACATCGAGAGTGTCGGACATGTCCCACATCATGGCTACGGTTCCGTCAAGCGCGGGGAAAGCCTTGAAATTGGTCGGCGCCACAGGTGGCTTGGCATCATGGACACGCAGAAGTCGGGGCATGGAATATCCAATATTTTCGGCAGTATCGACAGCCGCCATAACAATCAGACCGGTGGAAATTTTGGTCACATCGATACGCACGGTGGTGTCGGTGGGTGCAATATACTGGTCGGTCAGAAGACGCCATTGCTTGAGGGAGTCGCGCTCGTTGTGATACATAGGGATATAACGCACGAAGTCGTTCTCTATGGTGTCTTTGCGGAAATGGATAGTAGCATATATCTCATCCCAAAGGTTTTCGCCGGGGCGGTCGATTTCTATCAATGTGATTTCGGGACCGCGCGGAGGCTCCATGTCCGGGAAATGAACTTTTATGGGGGCGCTCATGGCCGTGAGGTCGCCGAAAGCATCGTGAGCCTGAATGGCATATTCAAAATCGCCGGTAAGGCCATGAGAATGTTCAAAGATAATGTCCTCGTTATTGAGCCCGGCGGAGATAGGCGGCGCATAAGGTCTTTTGTTCACCTTCTCCCATTCGGTAGAACCTACCGGACGGGTGTATATCTCAAAAGTACCGTTGATAGTGTCATTCCAGGAGAGTGTCACGCTACCATGTCCGGTAATTGAGTCGGTAATCTGAATGTCGTAGGGCTGCGGTTTGTATTTGCTGTTGGAAACATGTTCCACCTGAGCCGGCATAATGAAGAAACGTCCGGTGGTATCGGTAACCGAGGGTAGAACATAGTAGGAATATGTCTTACCCTTCTTGGCGGTGCGGTCCACGAACCTCAAGCCCATAGCCTGCGCCACGTCGGGACGCCACTCGGCCGCCAGATAGGCTGCCATGAGGCGCGTCTTCTGGTCCTGCTCCATTTCGGAGAATGCTCCTATGGTGCCGGGCTCGTAGGTTGTCATTTCGGGATACATATCTCCGCTGCCGTAAATCGCGCCCATGCCCATATATGCTATAGAGTCGACAGTGTCGGGATAGCATTTCTTGAACTGCTCAAGCGACAGCGGCCTGATGCGTTGCGCAAGAGTGTCGAGCTTGAATCCGTCAGCGTCATCGTTCACTCGGTAGACGTCATAGCCGAAATGGTTGAGATATTCCCATTCGGGATACTCTGAAATGGCCCAGCGAAGCACCACACTGTCGCCGTAAGCGCGAGCTGTTGCCTTGATGTATACATACATGTCCTCTATGCGAGAGGTGGTATCCGGCTTTATCGTCCCGAGAGGATAGGTACCCGGCAATTGGTCGCGATAGATTACACCGTCGTCAGCGGAGACCGAATCGGCGGAGGCAGACTCCATGGCATCGCCAAGATCTTGCGTTTGCACCATTCCGAAAACCAAGGGAGCGGCCGCCGTGACAGCCACGGCCCAAAGCAACGTACGCATATGTTTTGTTTTATTATGTTTCATTGTCTTTATATTCTTACAATTTCTTTATCAGCTCTTTATAAGTCCTCGTATATGTCTTGAAGAAGT
>FR897791.1 GCA_000437495.1 Prevotella sp. CAG:485 | reverse complement strand
GCTTCGGATCATCGTCTGATGAACATGCGCTTATGCATAGCACAAGAACGCATGAGATCAGAAAAATCATTTTTTTCATATTGATTAAGTTTTTGGTTGTTGGTGGCTTTTACTATTCAGAATTATCAAATCATTTCAATTTGCAACTCCAAAAAGTCATTGCTCTGACCTTATACAACTATAGTCGCGTACAAGCCTTTGAAATTATTGAATAGTTTTTAGCACAACAAGCTCTTTATATAACTTATTCACACTCGGAGGCGCCAGTAATGAATATGGATAACTGAGCTTTTTAATTATACTGGAATAGTTAGGATCAAACAGAGCCCAATTGTAGTAAGCATCCGGGAAGAGAGTATTAGCATCTATATGCTGAAACTTAACGCTTACAAAATACTCTTGGAAATCTCTTCTTATATCCGCGTGATTATAGTATTTATACAGCAATGACTGATCTCTTACTTCATAATCGTCGATAAGGAAACTTAACACTTCCTGGTCGTTTTTACTTTGTGTCAGACCTCTGACAAAACAGATTGCAGGTCGGCCATTATCTATCTCATCCCAAATGGCCCACAGAGGATGCTCGCTTTCGTATACTCCAACGTTTGAAACTTTATACTTTTCAAGCAAACCCGAAACTCTGTTACGTACCTCCATGGTCTGATTCTGAAAATAATTAACAGCGAGATTTTTCAGGACGCCCCACCTCATAATATAGACGGGAAATGTTATCTATAATCTGTGCTGAATCCGCTTGAGCATTTGGATCAAGAACCAAATCCCAGTCCATAATCCAGCCATCTTCAGCCTGAACTTCGCCTCGCAGTGTTGCAAGATACATACTTATGGTTGGAATTATATCCCAACATTGTGCATTTGACCCATATATCTGTTCTATTTTCGACGTGAAAGGTGGTTTGTTGAACCAATGAATAGGAATCATTCCATCAGGCACATATTGACCCGGTTCAGAAGTATACCAATCTCTAATGACTTCTATTTCCTTAAAATTAAGGCCACTCCATGTTCCATCACCTTGTTCAGCCTCATAAATCTTTTCAATGTCAGCTTTCGCTATTTCCGCTTCATAAATCATAGAGGCAGCAAAATTCGCCAATTGCGAACGTATCAAATCTTCTTTCTTTTCAAACAATCGTTGAAATTCCTCGAAAATAGTTTCCCATACTTCGTTTTCACTCGTGTAATTAAAACGTACGAATGGATTCTTGAGGAAGTTTCTGCCTTTCGTATAGACTAACAAGTCCGGCAGGTTTTCATCCACGCTTACTACCATTGAACCCTGTTCATTTGCAAAGTCAAAGACGTAAGCATAGATGGAATCATTGGCAGCCGTCGGTCCATCTCCGCCTCCAGGCTGATCAGGTCCGTTAGGATTCGGATCAGGAGTTACGAGAGCG
>FR897790.1 GCA_000437495.1 Prevotella sp. CAG:485 | reverse complement strand
TGAAAATGCCATTGCCGAACGTGCCAACGGTATACTCAAAACCGAATGGCTCTATAAAATGAAAATACCGACAATAAATAAATGTAAGGAAGAGCTGGAACGTATCATTCTGTTTTACAACACCGAACGACCTCATATGAGCATTGGCAACAAGACTCCGGAAGTCGTTCACAATCAACAAGGTCCACAGAAACGATGTTGGTGTAATCCCTGGAATAAACCTGAGGAATGTCGTGCGTCGGGATAGGTTTTCTTAGCCATGGGCGTCTCCTAAAATAAAAGGCGAAGCCTTCCGACCTCGCCTGTGCCCACTATTTCAGTGTGACGCAGAAACCTATTGCTGGCAGGTTGCTCCTCAGCAGAGCCCGCTTCCTCTTCGGCTTCCGAGGGTAAAGTTACAAAAATTACATGACATTGTATTGCCATGTCGAAAAAATCATGCTAACTTTGCCATTGGAGGACGACAGCACAAACTCTGGCGGCTTAACGCCGGAAGTGTAAAAAGAAATAGTTCACAGACTCAAATCTGTAAACCCTTTTAGTCAACCAATAAAAACTTGTAAATAAAATCAGAGAACCGTCTCAGACGGTGTAAACCACGATTAGTTAATCGCCCTCAAATCTGTCAACACTTTTCAGTGATAGTCACTGGCTCAAAAAAAAATCACAAAAAACAGCCGTAGTTTGAACTATTATTGCTATATTTG
>FR897789.1 GCA_000437495.1 Prevotella sp. CAG:485 | reverse complement strand
CTGGGGCCAGGTTGATTTGACCCCCGAAGCCAAAATCGGGATGACCCCTTTGCCCAAAATAAAAATGACCCCTGTTGACATAGAGCCACCAGGGGATTTTATATGTATCTTTGGTTTCCGTTTTGGCCGACGGGGGATAAAACCAAAGAAACATGAATACAAAGTTAAAAAACATTCTCCTGTGTCACGCATCGGGAATGGGAATAAAAAGCATCAGCAGTGCTTTTGACATCTCGAGGAACACGGTGCGGCGCTATGTGAGAATGTATCAGGACAGCGGTATCCCCGCTGAAAAGTTGCCGTCGCTGAGCGATGCGCGGCTGCAGGAACTGTTCTCCATACCAGGATCGCGGGAACACAAACCATCGGAACGTCAGATCCGGCTCGAAGCCCTGTTGCCGGAATATGCGGCAAGGCTCTCCCGAAAGGGCATGACAGTCAAGCAGCTGTACGAAGAGTATCATGCAGACCATCCCGACGGATACCTTCGTGCGTCCTTCGGGATGAAACTCAGGCAGTTCATGCTCCAGACCAACGCCATAGGCCATGTGGAGCACCGCGCCGGTGACCAGATGTATGTGGATTTCGCCGGAGACAGACTGGAGATAGTCGACGAGGCGACTGCCGAAGTGCGGAAGGTCGAGGTGTTCGTCGCCATACTTCCGTGCAGCCACTACACATACTGCGAGGCAGTGTGGTCCCAGAAAAAGGAGGATCTGATAAAGGCATGCGAGAACGCCATCCGTTTCTACGGGGGTGCCCCGTGCGCCATTGTGCCGGACAACCTGAAGTCGGCTGTCACGCGCAGCGACCGCAACGAAGCTGTGATCAATCCGGACTTCGAAGCCTTTGCCGAGCATTACGGATGCGCCGTAGTCCCGGCCCGGGTGCGGCACCCCAGGGACAAGGCACTGGTGGAAAACGCAGTCAAACTGATGTACCGGTCTGTGTATGTCGATCTTGAGGGAATGGTGTTCCATGACCTGGAGTCGCTCAACGATGCAATCCTCAGATCTCTGGAAAAGTTCAATGCGCGCAATCTGACCCGGCGCAGGGAATCCCGCCGTCAGCTTTTCGATTATGTCGAGAGAGACAGCCTGCGGCCTTTGCCCGCGGACCGCTACCAGATGAGACAGCGGACGGTTGCCACAGTCCAGCGCAACAGTTACGTAACGCTGAACAAGCACCACTACAGTGTGCCGGTACAGTATGTGGGCAAACGCGTGGAGATGGTATACGACAACGATAAGATCGACATCTTCCATGGCTTCACCCATGTCGCAACGCATCACCGCAACGACACTCCGTACG
>FR897788.1 GCA_000437495.1 Prevotella sp. CAG:485 | reverse complement strand
AACATTTTTTGTTGAATGGGGTCTAAGAAAAAAGCGGCTTTTGGCGATTGGCGGAAAGGTGTTATCTTTGCAGTGTAAAACTAAAGGCATGATTGAATATATAAAGGGCGAATTGACGGAAATAGAACCCACAACGGCTGTGATAGAAGCCGGCGGCGTGGGTTATCTGCTCAACATCACTTTGTCTGACTACGGCAGATTGCGTCAGCATGCAGGACAGCAACTGAAGCTGTTTGTGGAGGAAGTGATTCGCGAGGATGCTCATAGTTTATATGGCTTTATGCGCCGCGACGAACGGGCCATGTTCCGGATGCTCGTGGGTGTAAGCGGCGTTGGTCCCGGCACAGCGCGGCTGATATTGGGCGAATATGACGCCGCCGAGCTGCAAATGATTATAGCGCAGAACAACGACAAAGCCCTGAAAGCGGTGAAAGGCATAGGTGTCCGCACAGCGCAACGCATCATTGTAGATTTAAGCAACAAAATAAAAGACCTCCCTGCCACGTTTATATCAGAGGGTGCTTCTGAATCGACTTTCGACGAGGCGCTTGGTGCTCTTACCACGCTTGGTTTCGCCTCTGCAGCCGCGCAGAAAGTTCTTCAGAAGCTCTACCGCGAAGAGCCGTCGCTATCCACCGAGGAAGCAATAAGGCGGGCTCTAAAACTTTTTTGAACTTAAAATGATGTGCGAAGCCGGAACGGCACGCCCGTGTCAGCCCGGACTTTGACAATGAAAAGGATAATAGCAATAGCAGGTTTTGCGTCGGTATTAGTCATAATGCTGATAGCAGCAATTGTATCTCTGGCCCAGACTCCTACTGGTCAGGGTAACACGCCTGTTTTGCCCTCCACTCTGTCGAAAGCAGCCTTTTCGGGCAACGTTGGCCAGCTGCCTCCGCCGCCATCCATGCCGGTATCGACCATTACAGGCTCTCCGCTGATGCCCGATTCGGTGATTCTGCCCTCTGCCGTACGACCCACGCTGCCCCCAAGCTATGAGGCGCTGATTGGCAGCGAATATGCCGCCGACTTGCGCGACCCGGAGAATATGCACCATGAGGTGATGTATGACCCGGCCACAAAGATGTATTACTTCTATACGCGCATCGGCGACAAGGTGGCTGTGGTGCCTATGCAGCTCACCCCCGGCGACTACAACTCACTCAGCTTCCGCCAGGGCATGATGGAGTATTTCAAGCAGCGCAACTCTGAAAGCTTTGAGAAGAAGGACAAGGAGCCGTTCAATATCCTGGATATGAACTTCTCGCTCGGTCCTCTCGAGAAGATTTTCGGCCCCGGCGGCGTGCGTCTCACCACTCAGGGCAGCATACAGCTGAGCATGGGCATTAAAAGCAACAAGACGGACAACCCGGCTCTGAGCCTGAATGCCCGCCGTAAGACGTATTTCGATTTTGACCAGAAGATTCAGGCCACCATAGCAGCCAGTGTAGGTGACAAGATGAAGTTCAACATGACCTACAACACGGATGCTACCTTCGACTTCGATTCAAAAAATCTGAAACTGGCTTACGAAGGCAAGGAGGATGAGATTATCAAGACTCTTGAGGCCGGCAATGTGTCGATGACCACCGGTTCGAGTCTTATACGCGGTTCGGCGGCGCTGTTCGGTATCAAGACCAAGCTGCAGTTTGGAAAACTCACTCTCACGGCTCTTGTCAGCCAGCAGAACTCTGAATCGAAAACGGTGAACTCCACAGGCGGTGTGCAGACAACGCCTTTCTCGGTAAAAGCCGACGAATATGACGCCAACAGGCACTTCTTCCTGGCTCAGTATTTCTACGACAATTACGATCAGTTTGCCTCGAAGTTGCCATACGTCAGCTCAGGCATCAACATCACGCGTATAGAGGTGTGGGTCACCAACAAAAGCGGCAATTACAACGAGAGCCGTAACTTTGTGGGCTTCATGGACATGGCCGAGAACAAACGTATGGCCAACGAATACTGGCGTCCGAACAACGACCGCGACGTTCCGGCGAATGCCGACAACGATATGCTCACCATACTGAAAGAGCAGTTCCCCGACGCCCGCAACATCGACCGGGTGACGCAGGTGCTCGAACCGCTTTCAGCTTACGGCATCAGCGGCGGCCGCGATTATGAAAAGGTGGAGAGCGCCCGATTGCTCAACTCCTCCGAGTATACTCTGAATTCCACTTTAGGCTACATATCGCTGAAATCGGCCCTCAACTCCGACGAGGTGTTGGGCGTGGCCTACGAATACACCTATCAGGGAAGAGCCTATCAGGTAGGCGAGTTCTCGGCCGACGTGCCCTCCACATCGCAGTCTCTTTATCTGAAGATGCTGCGCGGCACCACCATCTCGCCCAAGCTGCCTATGTGGAAGCTGATGATGAAAAACGTCTACGCGTTAGGCGCTTATCAGATGCAGCAAAATAAATTCAAGCTCAACATCAAGTACCTCAGCGACACCACAGGCACGGAAATCAACTATCTTCCCGTTGGTCCTATCGCCAATCAGCCGTTGCTGCAGGTTATGGGCCTCGACCGCATCGACTCCAACCAGGAAAGCAATGCCGACGGTTTCTTCGACTACATTGAAGGCTACACGGTGAACTCCTCATCGGGCAAAATCATCTTCCCCGTGGCGGAACCTTTCGGTGCCAACCTGCGCAAGAAAATAGGCAATGACGCCTTGGCTGAACCCTACGTTTATCAACAGCTTTACGACTCAACGCTCACAGTGGCACGACAATTTGCCGACCGCAACAAATTCTCGCTGGTGGGCGAATATCAGGCTTCGTCGGGAGCTACCATCAGGCTCAATGCCATGAATGTGCCGCGTGGTTCGGTTATTGTAACGGCCGGTGGCGTAACGCTGACCGAGAACTCCGACTATACCGTGGATTACAACATGGGCATCGTCACCATTACCAACCAGAGCATTGTGGAAAGCGGCACGTCGGTGAGCGTAACTCTTGAAAACCAGTCGATGTTCTCCATGCAGCGCAAAACGTTGCTCGGACTCGATGCGCAATACCGCTTTAACAAGGACTTCACCCTGGGCGCCACGGTGATGCACTTCGGCGAAAGGGGCATGACGGAAAAAGTGAACATCGGCGACGAAACGGTGAACAACACCATCTGGGGTCTGAACCTGAGCTATAACACTCACTTCATGTGGCTGACCAATCTGCTCAACAAGATTCCCACGGTAAATGCCACGGCTCCCTCCACGCTGAGTCTGAACGCCGAATTTGCCCAGCTGATACCCCACAAGCAAAAGACGGGCAGCAACAAGGGCTCAAGCTACATCGACGACTTCGAGACTACTCAGACAGGCATCGACCTGCGCGCGCCCTATTCATGGTCGCTCGCCTCTACTCCGTGGGACGGCTCTTCCGACGCTCTCTTCCCCGAAGCGGGTCTGACCAACGACATCAACTACGGCAAAAACAGGGCTTTGCTGTCGTGGTATTTCATCGACCGCATCTTCACCCAGCGCAACTCGACCATGTTGCCCGGTTACCTGAAAAATGACCTCAAACAGCTCTCCAATCCTTACGTTCGTGAGGTAACTGTGGAGGAGATTTTCCCCGGTCGTGATCAGGCTTACGGCGAAAGCTCTTACATACAGACTCTGAACCTCAGCTTCTACCCCACTGAACGCGGTCCCTACAACCTTGACGCTGAAAACATTGCCTCCGACGGCTCTCTGCTCAACCCGGAGAAGCGCTGGGGCGGCATCATGCGCAAGATGGACAACACCAACTTCGACAACTCAAACATTGAGTATCTGCAGTTCTGGATGCTCGACCCCTTCCTCGACCCCGAAAACAACAACACGGAAGGCGGCGACCTCTATTTCAACTTCGGTGAGATAAGCGAGGATATTCTCAAAGACGGTAAAAAGAGTTACGAAAACGGCAATCCGGTCGACGGCAATTTCTCGTTCATGCAGAACACCGTGTGGGGACGTGTCAGCAGTCAGAACTCACTCACTTATGCTTTCGAGAATACCGCCGATGCGCGTCTGTTGCAGGATCTCGGCTTAAACGGTCTCAGCACTGCCGATGAGTTTGAATTTGACACTTATGCCGACTTCCTCAACCGCCTGCGCACCAAGCTGCCGGCATCCACGGTAGAGGAAATGTCGAGCAACCCCTTCTCGCCCTTCTCTGACCCCGCCGGCGACAATTATCACTTCTACCGCTGGCCCTGGTACGACGAGCAGCGCACCTCAATCCTTGACCGTTACAAGCATTATAATGGCACCGAAGGCAACTCACTCAGCCCCGAACAGAGTCCGAATCCATATTACCAGTCGTCACGCAATACGCCCGACGTAGAGGACATCAATCAGGACAACACGCTGAACGAGTACGAGCGCTATTATCAGTATAAGGTCTCCATCCGCCCCGAAGATCTGGAAGTAGGCCGCAACTATATCACCGATAAGCAGGAGAGCTATCAGTTGGGTCGCGACGGTCAGCCCGTAAAGGTTGTGTGGTATCAGTTTAAGGTGCCTCTCAACCAGCCCGAACGTATTGTGGGCGGCATCAGCGATTTCTCAACCATACGTTTTGCCCGTATCTTCATGACCAACTTCAAGGCCGTTACGCACTTGCGTTTCGCGACCCTTGAGTTGGTGCGCGGCGAATGGCGCGGCTATAACTTCAACCTCAACAACCGCAACGACGCTCCGGCCGAAGGCGAGCTGGATATCTCCACTGTCAACATTGAGGAGAATGCCAGCCGCACTCCTGTCAACTACGTGCTGCCCCCCGGTGTTGACCGTGCTCAGGATTCCGGTCAGGCTCAGGCGCTTCAGCTCAACGAGCAGTCGATGCAGATGAAGGTTACGGGTCTGCAGCCCGGCGACGCCCGTGGCGTGTATAAGAACACACAGCTTGACCTGCGCATCTATCGCCGTCTGCAGATGTGGGTACACGCCGAGGCGCTCATCGACAATCTGACGAATCTGAAGAATGGCGACATATCGCTCTTCATCCGTCTCGGCTCCGACGTCAAGAACAACTATTACGAGTATGAAATTCCGCTCACTCTCACCGCTCCCGGCGTCTACAACAACCGCTCAAGCGCCGACCGCAATAAGGTATGGCCGCAACAGAACTACCTCAACATTCCGCTTGAGATTTTCACGTCGATAAAGACGGCCCGCAATCATGCCAAATCATCCGGTCAGGAGGGTGTGGGCTTCGCCATTCCGTGGTCGGCTCAGGACCCCGATAACACGTCGAACACCGCCACCGTATTGGGCAATCCCAGTCTGAGCGATGTGCGTGTCATGCTGGTGGGTATTCGCAACCGGTCAAACAGCGTTAAGGATGGCATTGTATGGCTCAATGAGCTGCGTGTTACCGACTTCAACGAAGATGGCGGCTGGGCTGCGCGTGCCAATGTCAATATCGGTGTCAGCGATGTGGCCACGGTCAACTTCACCACTCACAATGAGACTGCCGGCTTCGGTGGCGTGGATCAGGGTCTGAGCAGCCGCCGTCTCGACGACTATAACCAATATTCGGTGGCTGTGCAGGCTGATCTGGGCAGATTCCTGCCGGCAAAGGCCAAGCTTTCGGCGCCGGTATATTATTCGCGCTCGCAGGAAACTACTACGCCGAAATACAACCCTCTCGACCAGGATATCCTGCTCAAAGAGGCCCTCGATGCCGCTTCCACAAAACAGGAAAAGGACTCGATAAAGAACTACGCCATCACCAAAAAGACGGTTGAGAGTTTCTCAATAAGCGGCTTTAAGTTCAATGTGCGCAGCAAGAATCCTATGCCTTGGGACCCTGCCAACTTCACGGCGTCTTTCTCTTTCAACAAGCAGACGAATCAGGACCCGACCACGGAATATGAGTACACCAACGACTATCGCGGCTCGTTAATGTATTCCTATTCGCCCATGATTAAGCCGGTGAAACCCTTCGGTTGGATAAAATCGAAAAACCGCAACCTCAAATTCCTTCAGGACTGGGGTATCAACTGGCTCTTCAACACCATCACGTTCAACAACAACATCTCGCGATATTACTACGAGCAGCAGACGCGCTCGGAGGTCGATGTCGACTTCCAGCTGCCTGTGCAGGTGAGCAAGAACTTCCTTTGGGACAGGCAGTTCACCCTGTCGTGGAACCTCACCAATCAGCTCAACTTCTCATTCGCCTCTAACACCACTGCCCGCATTGAGGAGACCATAGGTGCCGTCAACAAGAAGCTCTTCCCCGACAAATACCGCGATTGGAAAGACACCGTCTGGAACTCCATAAAGCACTTCGGCACTCCGTGGAACTACAATCAGACCTTCACGGCCTCCTATCGTGCGCCCTTCAGTCGCATACCCATTCTCGACTTCCTGCAGGCTAACCTTACTTACACCTCGACCTACCGCTGGGACCGCGGCGCAACTATCGACGAAGACCTGTATCAGGGCAACACCATACAGAACAATGCCGTATGGAACGGCGATGCTCGTCTCAACTTCGAAGGCCTGTTCAACAAGGTGCCTTATCTGAAACGCATCAACCAGCGCTTCTCGGCATCGTCAGGCTCGCGCAACCAGAATGTGCGAAAGAAACAGGCCAAAAAGTTTGAGCGCTCCATAACACTGAATCCCGACACCACAACCACCGTGACGCACAATCTGAAATCGAAAAAGATAAAGGTTGTGGCATCCGCCTCGGGCAAGTCCGTGCCGTTGCAGACCAAAATCATCGACGAGAATAAGGTAGAGATTCTCAACAAAGGCTCTCAAAACCTCAAGGTGGTGATTACGGACCGCAGTCAGGAAAGCAAGCCTAACATCTTCAAAGAGATTGGCGATTACACCCTGCGCTTCATCATGTCGCCGCGGTCGGTGAGCATGCGTTACCGTAACTCCCACAGCCTCAACCTGCCGCTCTTCTCTCCTGAAGTGGGCGACATATTCGGTCAGAGCAACAAATACGGACCCATGGCGCCCGGTCTGGACTTTGCGTTCGGTTTTGCCGGCGAAGAATATGTGCAGAAAGCCCTTGACCGTGGCTGGCTCATTGTCAACGACACTCAGACCTCGCCGGCCATTTACAATGAGATGAAGGAGTTCAACTTTGAGCTGAACCTCGAACCTCTGCGCGGTCTGAAGATACTGCTCACCAGCAACCTGACCGACAACCGCACCCGTCAGGTACAGTTCATGTATGCCGATATGCCGGTTACATACAGCGGTTCATACACCCGCACCGCAATGGCCATCGGCACAGCTCTCAAAGGCTCCAACGCCGCCAACGGCTATCAGAATGATGCCTTCGACAAGTTCCTGGCCAACATACCCATCGTTACCAATCGCATCCAGAGCCAGTATACCGGCACATCATATCCCGACGCCGGATTCCTGTCCGGAACATCATGGGCAGGCGCTCATTACAATCCGGAAGCAGGCAAAATCTCCTCAACCAGCGGCGATGTACTCATACCGGCATTCCTGGCGGCTTACACCGGCGGCGACCCCAACAGCATCGACCTCAACCATTTCCCGGGTCTCAAATCCATGCGACCCAACTGGCGCGTAACTTACGACGGTCTGGTGCGCATTCCCCTCATAGCTCGCCTGTTCAAAAACTTCACCTTGAGCCACGCTTATCAATGCACATACTCTGTGGGCAGTTACTCATCGTATCTTGATTGGGTAAGCGTAGACGGAAGCAGCAACCTCGGTTTCACCGCCGACCAGCAGAGCGGCAACCCCATACCCTCGTCGCCGTTCAACATTTCGTCGGTGGCCATTACAGAGAAATTCGCTCCCTTGTTTGGTGTAAGCATCACCTTTAAAAACGACCTCACCCTGAACGCCGAATATCGCGATTCACGAACGCTGACGCTCAACACCTCGGCCGGACAGATTGTAGAAGCTACCAGCAAACAGTTAACCGTGGGCTGCGGATATAAGATTGCCAACTTCAACAAGATAATCAAGATTGGCTCTCGACAGGGAAATGTCAACAACGACCTGAGCCTCAATCTCGATTTCTCATTCTCGCAAAACCAAGGACTGATTCGCAAAATCGAAACCGCTTACACCCAGGCCACCAACGGTTCGCAGACCATCTCCGTGAACTTCATGGCCTCCTATACCCTCTCCAAGCGAGTAACCATGTCGGCCTTCTTCGACCACCAGATCAACAAACCCCTGGTGACGAATGCCTCCTTCCCCACCACCAACTCCAACTACGGCATCAGCTTCAACCTCTCCTTGGCCCGCTAACACCCCTCCCGACAAACAAAACGAGGCTTCTGAATAAGTAGAGGCCTCACTTTACATTATAAGGTAATTGGTGTGAAGGTTGATTTTTCTGGCGCTTAGGTTTAATAGGAAGTCAATGATGAGTATTGTTGGTGAGGGTGTAGAGCAAGACATCGGAGAAGGTGAGGCCTTTGCGGCGCCAATTGGGCAACCTTCCGCTCTGTTTGAACCCGACCGACTCAAATAGCCTTACTGAGGGTATGTTGTCAGGATAAATGAGGGCCGCTAAGCAACGCAGTCCGAGCGTGTTAAACGCATACTCCTTTAACAGCTCGATAGAGGCCCTTCCCAGCCCCTCTCGCCGCCTTTCTGTGGCAACATAGAGCCCGACAAAGGCGTGGGCATGAAACGCGCTTAAATCGAAAATATCCACCAACCCTAAAGCAACGCCGCTTTCATCGGTGAGTACCTGCCGCAACTGTCCGGCAGAGAATGGATCAGCATCGTAATTGGCTATATACTCCCTTACCTGGTGACCCGACAAGGGGGCAACAGTGTCGGAATACTGCCAGCCATCCCGGTCGTTCTCCCATTGCAGCATAATCGCCGCATCTTCCGGTTCCAAGGCGCGGAGACGCAAACTCATTTGCCCATTTTATTAATTGATTCGGCAAAGGGAATGCGCTGACTGATGCTGCGGCCAAGGGTCAGCTCGTCAGTGTATTCCAAATCACCGCCAACGGCCACTCCGCGAGCTAAGACAGAGACTTTTACTGGCCTGTCGCCGAGTCGGCGGAAAATATAGAAGCCTGTGGTGTCGCCTTCCATGGTGGGAGCAAGGGCAAGAATCACTTCCTCCGTACCTTCATTGTCAATGCGCTGCACAAGCGAATCTATCTCCAAGTCAGACGGGCCAACGCCCTCCATGGGCGACACGAGTCCGCCAAGCACATGGTAAGTGCCTCTGAACTCATGAGTTGCTTCTATAATCAGCACATCGCGCACATTTTCCACCACACAGATAATCTTCTGGTCACGCCGCGAGTCATTGCAAATGTCGCATACCGGCGTGTCGGAGATATTATGACAGCGGCTGCAGTAACAGATATTCTGCCGCATATCAGTTATAGCCGCAGCCAAAGCCTCGGCCTCTCCTTCGGGGCTGCGCAGCAGATGAAGAGCCAGTCGCAAAGCCGTTTTCCTGCCCACTCCGGGCAATTTAGCCAGCTCGCCGACAGCCCTTTCAAGTTCTCTTGAAGGATAATTCCTGTTCACTCTGCAAAGTTAATGAATTTCTCCGAGATAGCTGCCCTGCGGCTTCCCTCATTGGCTTTATTGGGCTAATTGGTCTTATTGGGCTTATTGGTCTAATTAGTCTAATTGGTCTAATTAGCCACCTCTGCCCTCACAAGCAAAAAAGCGCGCCAAGCAAAAACTCGGCGCGCCCATTTCAGCTTATGTCTGTGTTATCAGATGATGCCCTGAGCCATCATAGCGTCAGCAACCTTCATGAAGCCGGCAATGTTAGCGCCTTTCATGTAGTTGATGTAGCCGTCGGCCTGGGTGCCATACTTAACGCAGTTCTCATGGATGTCGGCCATGATGGTGTGCAGACGGTCGTCTACCTCTTTAGCACTCCACTGGAGGTGCTCAGCGTCCTGGCTCATTTCGAGACCTGAAACGGCAACACCACCGGCGTTGACAGCCTTACCGGGAGCATAGGGGAGCTTAGCGGCGATGAAAGCGTCGATAGCTTCAGCCTGGCAGCCCATGTTGGAAACTTCGGCAACCATCATAACCTTGTTGGCGATGATGTTCTTGGCATCTTCGAGAGCAACCTCATTCTGGGTAGCGCAGGGAAGAACGATGTCAACTTTCTGCTCCCAAGGTTTGCGGCCTGCGAAGAACTGGCTGCCGGGGAATTTCTCAGCGTAAGGTGCAACAACGTCGTTGCCGCTGGCGCGGAGTTCGAGCATATAAGCGATCTTTTCAGCGTCGAGGCCGGCGGGATCATAGATATATCCGTCAGGACCGGAGATGGTAACAACCTTACCACCAAGTTCGGTAGCCTTTGTAGCGGCGCCCCAAGCTACGTTGCCGAAGCCGGAGATAGCGATAGTCTTGCCCTTGATGTCGGTGCCGAGGTCTTTGAGCATGTGCTCAACGAAATAGAGAGCGCCGAAACCGGTAGCTTCCGGACGAATGCGGCTGCCGCCGAAGCTCAGACCCTTGCCGGTGAATGTACCTGTGTTCTCGCGGGCGAGTTTCTTATACATGCCGTACATGTAACCAACTTCGCGGCCACCTACGCCGATGTCACCTGCCGGTACGTCGCGGTCCGGGCCGAGGTTACGCCAGAGTTCCATAACGAAAGCCTGGCAGAAACGCATGATTTCAGCGTCGCTCTTGCCACGGGGTGAGAAGTCAGAACCGCCTTTGCCACCGCCCATAGGCAGAGTGGTAAGAGCGTTTTTGAATGTCTGCTCGAAGCCGAGGAATTTAAGGATGCTCAGGTTAACTGATGCGTGGAAACGGATGCCGCCTTTGTACGGGCCAATGGCATTGTTGAACTGAACGCGGTAGCCGATGTTATTCTGTACTTCACCCTTGTCGTCAACCCAGGTTACACGGAAAGTGAAGATGCGGTCGGGCTCTACCATGCGCTCTATGATGCGAGCTTTCTCGAATTCAGGGTGCTGGTTGTAAACCTCTTCTACGCAGAGAAGAACCTCTTTTACGGCCTGAAGGAATTCCTTCTCGCCGGGATGCTTGGCCTCCAAGTTGGCCATGATCTCATTAATGTTCATGCTTTCTAAGTTTAGATTTCTTGGTTATCTGTTTTATGCGGCAAAGTTACTTCTAATTATTCAACCTGCAAAATAAAAAGGGTATTATTTTTGAAAAATTTTATCTCCACGTTCTGCTATCGGCTCTATATCTCCGGCTTACCGCGCATTTTTCCACTTCCTGCCTTCTATACCCCGGCCCTGAATTGTTTATGCGCTTTGCCCCATGGGAGATTTTTCTTATTTTTGTAGTTGAATCAGTAACACATATCCTCATGAACGGCAAATCGGTTTTGGTAACTCTATTCGCGCTCTGCTTCTTTTGCGACGCGACACGCCCACAGATACTGCATTACAAGGCTCCCGCTTCCTTCTTCGAGGAGTCGCTGGTAATTGGCAACGGTAAACTCGGTGCCTCCATATATAGGTGTAGGGTGCGACAGCCTCTCGCTAAACGACATTACGCTCTGGACCGGTTCCCCCGATACTACCCTTTTGCCCGACGGCCGAGCCAATCTTGCCCTTGTGCGCACGTTGCTGTCCGAAGGTCGGTATGCCGAGGCCGAAGAAGCCAACAAAAGCCTTCAGGGGCATTACTCCGAAAATTACCAACCTCTCGGTCGGGTTTATATCCGGCGCAAATGTGCAGATGACGAGGCAACGGATTATTTTCGGCAGCTTGATATTGGCGATGCCGTTGCCTGTGCCGGATTTGCAACCGAAAAGGGACGCGAACAAATAAGCTATTTTGCTTCGTCACCCGATTCGGTAATCGTTGTCCGTATTGTCAACTCA
The DNA here is from genome assembly GCA_000437495.1 of Prevotella sp. CAG:485. Classification (GTDB taxonomy): domain Bacteria; phylum Bacteroidota; class Bacteroidia; order Bacteroidales; family Muribaculaceae; genus Lepagella. The sequence goes on along the minus strand of FR897788.1, from coordinate 1,992 downwards.
AAGTGTCTTGATTTTACCATCGGTTATTCGTTGCAACTGCCCGGCAACATATCAGCCCGCGTCAACAGCATAATCATCGACGGTTACGCCGCAGCTCATTCTCTTCCGGTTTATCTGACGGATGTGCCCAACAAGCATTTCTACGATGCGGCACATGGCATTCGCTTTCGCACCATTGTAAAGGTGATAGCGCCCGGCAGCCGTGTGTCGGCCAACGATAGCATTATCTCCGTGGAAGGGGGCAAAGAAGCCATTATTCTGATTTCCAACGAGACGAGCTTCAATGGTTTCGACAAGGACCCAGCCACGGAAGGCAAGGATTACAAGCGCATAGTGGCCCGCAATATTGAACGAGCATCTGCCCGCAGTTACAAACAGCTTCTAACACGCCATAAAGCTGACTACAAGAGGTTTTTCGACCGGGTGAAAATTGATTTGGGCACCACTCCAAAGTGTATAACAGCGCTGCCTACTGATGTTCAGCTGCGCAATTACACCGATTCGCTGCAGAGCAATCCGGAGTTGGAGGCTCTTTATTTTCAGTTTGGCCGTTATCTGCTCATCTCCTGTTCGCGCACTCCCGGCATACCGGCAAATCTTCAGGGGCTTTGGAACGAACGTTTGCTCCCTCCCTGGAGTTCCAATTACACAACAAACATTAATCTTGAGGAGAATTACTGGCCTGCCGAGGTGCTGAACCTGGGCGAGATGCATTTGCCGCTATTACAGTTCACGGGCAATCTGGCTCAAAACGGAAAATCAACAGCTAAGCAGCTCTACGGCATTGAGCGCGGATGGTGCCTCGGACATAATTCCGACCTTTGGGCCATGACGTGTCCGGTGGGATTGCAAAGCGGCGACCCTTGCTGGGCAAACTGGAACATGGGAGGCACTTGGCTGGCAACTCACATTTGGGAACATTATGATTTCGGTCGCGACAAGGCTTTTCTGAAGCAATATTATCCGCTACTGAAAGGAGCTGCCGAGTTTTGTCTCGACTGGCTGGTAGAGAAGGACTGGAAGCTGATAACGTCGCCCGGCACGTCGCCCGAAAATTTATTCCTGCTTAACGACAGCACTCCCATTGCTACCTCCGAAGGGCCTACCTGCGACATTGCCATGATAAGGGAGTGCCTTACGGATGCGGTAAAAGCAGCCGAGGAACTGGGCACCGACCTAACGTTTGTATCCGAAGGCCGCAGTGCGATGCAGAGATTGCAGCCTTACCGGATAGGCAGTAACGGTGCTCTGCAGGAATGGCTTGTTGACCGGAAAGAATATGAACCACACCATCGCCATCAGTCGCATTTATTCGGCCTCTATCCGGGGCATCAGATTTCTGTAAACTCTACGCCCGAACTGGCAAAGGCATGCCACAGAACACTGGAACTGCGCGGACCTGAATCCACAGGCTGGAGTACCGGCTGGCGAGTAAATCTGTACGCAAGACTGCGAGACAGAGACACGGCATACGCCACTTACCGCAAATTGCTGCGATTTGTAAGTCCTGACCGCTACAAAGGGGCGGATGCGCGACGCGGCGGAGGAACTTATCCCAATCTCCTCGATGCCCACTCACCTTTCCAAATCGACGGTAACTTTGGCGGCGCAGCCGGTGTAGCCGAAATGCTTATCCAGTCTTCTGCAGGAGATATCTTTTTGCTTCCGGCCTGTCCGGTCGAATGGTCTGAAGGCTCGCTTAGCGGTGTATGTGCTCGCGGAGGTTTTTGTCTGTCGTTCCGCTGGGAAGCAGTTAGGGTAACCGATGCCGAGGTAACAGCAGTGCAAGATGCTACAACAACCCTTCACTGCAACGGCGCCTCTTACCCTGTGTCGCTTTTAGCCGGCCAGACTAAGAGATTGCGCTTTTAGCCCTCTGCCGCAAGCTACCAATCTACAATAGCTACTCAGCTACAATAGCTACAATAGCTACAATAGCTACTCAGCTACATTAAGGGGATTACCGTATCCGTCCGAAAAAAGCCGACTTGA
>FR897787.1 GCA_000437495.1 Prevotella sp. CAG:485 | reverse complement strand
AACATTTTTTGTGGAATGGGGTCTTAATATTTTTGCGATTCAAAAATATTCACTAATTTCGCGTTGCCGTTTGCCGAGTTAGCGCTTACGGCAGAACCGAAAACTACATTTGACACATCTTTATATAGGAAATGGTCTACCGATTTAAAGTAGTAAGTGAAGAGGCTCCCAATTTCCGCCTTGAGATACAAATAAGCAGCGATTCAACATTTCTGCAGCTGCGTTCGGCATTGCTTGATGCTGCCGGATACAGCCGTTCGCGTCCCGATGCTTTTATTCTTTGCGACGAAGACTGGGAACAGCGCGAATTAATTGCCCTTGAAGACCCGGGCTCTGATTCGGAAACTGACGTCTGGCTGATGGATGAAACGCCTCTTGAAAACTTTATTGAAGAGGAGGGTCAGAAGATGATGTTTGTTTTCGATGCTGAACATGAACGTGTCATGCTCATGGAGATGCGCGAAATGATTTTTGGCAAAAGCCTGTCGGAGCCTGTATGCACCATTAAACAGGGCAAAGCTCCCGCGCAGGTAAAAGCCGAACCAAAGCCGGAAGTAAAGAAAGAGACACAGGCACCTAAGATAATTGACGAACTTGGTCTCGACTTCTACGGCGCCACCGAATATAACCCCGACGAACTCCCCGAGGGTCTTGAAGCTCAGGAGGAGGACGAAGAGCTTTAACTTTATTTCATAGCTGTTACTTGAAGACTGTGCCGAGCTGTGATGTGAACTCGGAGTGAGGTTCAGGTGTTAAACAAGCAACCGAAAAATACACGAAATCAACAGCTATGAAACACTTGTTTCTCACTGTGGCACTATGTCTGGCGGCATTTGTGTTATGTCCGTCGATAGCCACGGCCCAACGCGGAGAAACCGTGGTTGGCATAAATGCAGGTTATGCCTCGCATAACCATTCAGGATACTCCAATATTTACTTTCAGTTCACGCCTGTGAATCATCTGCGCCTCTCGCCCGAGATAGGATATATTTACAGGCATGAAGGAATGTCGGCGGTTAATTTCGCTTTAGATGTGCAATCACCTTTCAAAGTAAGCCGCGGAGTGGCCGTATATCCCTTGGCAGGATTTGTCTTTAACCGTTGGGACGTTAAAGACGGCGATAACTTCAGTCGTGCCGGAGTCAACTTGGGCGGTGGCCTTGATTTCTACTTCACCAATTTCTTCAAAGTGGGCGTACAGGCCAAATACTCCTTCTTGAAAGACACCGACGGCGTCTTTGTAGGCCTCGGATTAGGATATATTTTCTAAAAATAACCCTTGCCACAAAATGTTAATGCAGGGGGAAGTTTGTGGCATAGGGTCTTAAAGCAGCATTGACATTTGGAGAGTTCCGAATGTCAATGCTGTGTTAAGGTGCCTTAGTGCAGAAGAACGCGGAAGGTCAGGAGGGCATTTTGCTCTCGTACATACCGCCGCCATCTACTTTGAGATCGATACCGGTAATCCATGAGGCTGCGCCACTCATCAGGAAGACGAATGCGCGGGCTATGTCAACCGGAGTGCCGCGGCGTTTCATCACTATAGCGTCAGAAATCTTCTTCAGCATTGCGGGGTCATAACCGGCTTCGAGAGTGGCGGCGCCGTTATCTACCGAGCCGATTACCACGTTGTTAAAACGCACCTCAGGACCGGAAGCTACCGCCATTGAGTGTACCATGTTCGTCAGTCCGGCTTTTGCTGTGGAGTATTCAATAAACTCCGGCGATGGGGTAGTGCCAACCATAGAGTCGGAGAATACAACCGAGGCATTAGGCTCCTTTCTGAGGTAAGGCATGCACATACGGGTGATGTTGTATGCCGAAACTGTGTTGAGGATGTATGAGGCCACCATCTTATGGGTGTCTGAGCCCCAGAGTGGAGTTGCCTTGCCCCAGCCCACATTGTTGATAAGGCCGGAGATTTTGCCCCATTTAGCCACTACAGTGTCTACCACATTCTGTAGTTCCTCCTCCTTTGTGGCGTCGGCGGCTATGCCTATACATTCGCTGCCGGTTTCTGCTGTGATTTGAGCGGCCACAGCTTTTACCTTCTCTTCATTTATATCTGTCAGCGCCACGTTTGCGCCGAGGATTGCAAGCTGGCGTGCGGCCTCGCTGCCAATGGCGCCGGCGGCTCCTGTTATTATTATTACTCTCCCTGTGAAGTCGTAGAGCGCAAGGAAATTCTCTTTAAGTGATTGCATAATAAGCGTTTAGGAATGAGAGGTGTTGGAAATTAGTCGAGGGTCTGGTCGCCTCCACCGTTCACAAAGAGCACTTGCCCGCTAATCCATGCCGAGATGGGCGCTGCAAAGAAGAGTACAGCCTGGGCAATATCTGCTACCTCGCCGAGACGGCGGATGGGTGTGTGCTTAAGCATTGCTTCCTCAATCTGTTGGGTGAGGATGGAGTTGAGGGCAGCCGTACGAGTGGCGCCGGGACCCACATTGTTGATGCGCACTCCTAATGGACCGAGGTCATACGCCAGGTTGGCAGCCATGGCATTGAGGGTAGCTTTGTAGACGTTCATATTGGGTTCTTTGTCAATAGAACTCATGGAAGTGATGTTGACGATTGAACCGTAACCGGCCTTCTGCATCAGAGGTGCTGCCAGTTTGCTGAGTTGCCAGGGGGCAAACACATTGATGGCGTAGATGCGACGCACATAGTCAAGGTCGATTTTGAAGGGGTTCTCGCGTCCGCCGCCGCCAAGACCGGCATTATTGACAAGAATGTTGATTTTGCCTTAAGTACATGACAAAAATTTGAACAC
>FR897786.1 GCA_000437495.1 Prevotella sp. CAG:485 | reverse complement strand
TTAACATTTTTTGTGGAATGGGGTCTAAAGGTTTAAACAGCACAAAACCTACAATTCACAGTGAGCAGCGACAACAAGACGGTAACACTTGCCATTCACACATACCGGCGCGCCATTGAGCTTCAGGTAAGACTGAAAGCAGAGGGTGTGTCGAGCGAGTTGCGTCCGGTGCAGACAGACCGGAGCGGCCCGGAACCCGGTGTAAGGGTTTGTGTGCAAATAAGCGACCTCGCAAAGGCTTTACGCATAGTTGAAACGGAAGCCGACCGTGAACTCGTTGCTCTGTCAGCACGTCTGGCGGGGATGAGTCCTACACTTCTCATCCCCGTCGACTTCTCTTCTCACAGCAAGCTGGCTGTGGAAGTGGGGTTTGATCTGGCAGCAAGGCTGCATCTAACTCCGGTTTTGCTCCATGCCTTCGTAACGCCATATTTCCAGGGACAGATAGATGCAGAAAACCCTGACAATGGCATAGAAGAGATGGATAACGCTCAGTTGGAGCTGAATCTGGAGCAGCAGGCCACTGTGGAACTCGACCGCCTCAAAAGCAATATCCGCCGCAGAATACTCGATGGAACTCTGCCTAAGCTCGAGTTCAAGTCGGAGTTGCGCGAAGGTGTGCCTGAAGAAGTGATTCTTCAATACAGCCGTAAGACACCCCCTTCGTTTATTGTCATGGCTACCCGTGGCGCTTCACGCAGAAGCCGGGAGCTGATTGGCAGTGTTACGGCTGAGGTGCTTGATTCGTGCCGCGTGCCTCTCTTCATAGTGCCGGAGAATAAAACCATGCCGGCAATTCGTGATATAAATAAGGTGGTATTTTTCTGCAACCTCGACCAACAGGACATTTTAGCTATGGATACCTTCCAACGGATGTTCTCTTATCCCGATGATGCAGAGATTTATCTGGTATCGGTGAATCCGCGCGCCACAGTTGTGGCAAAGAAACTCGACGGACTGAAACATTATTTCACAGAGAATTATCCCACGTCGGTTTTCCATGCCCTGCCGCTGAACATAGCCGGTGATTTCCGAGGGGATTTTGAGAAAGTAATGGAGCGCCATCAGATACAGTTATTGGTGGTACCTAACCGGCGACGAAATATTTTCCAAAGGCTGTTCAACCCCTCTGTCGCTCACAGGCTGTTGTTTGAAAAAGATGTGCCGATGCTTGCATTGCCTTCCTAAGGGAACACAATACAGCAATAATTTCAAGCAGCTGTAGAATTGCGGAAAGTTATTTGCTAATTTCAGATTTCTCTGCGGCGAAATTCAGAAAGTGTTATACCCGTGGCCATAGCCACATTCAGACTCTCGGCTGTGGGAACACCGGGAGGATAAGAGGGTATGAGGAGGCGTAAAGTCAGCAACTTGCGTATCTCAGCAGTGATGCCATTTCCTTCATTGCCCATGACAATAAAACATGGCTTGGGTAGGGGAGAGGAATAAATATTGTTGCCGTCGAGCAAGAGGCCTGCCACAGGAATCTCCTGATATAAACCGATAAAATCGACCAAATTGCGATAAAAGACCCTTACCCTGCTTATGCTCCCCATGCTTGCCTGCACAGTCTTGGCATTGAAAACGTCGGCACAGGCAGGTGAGGCTATAATCTGCCGCACACCAAACCAGTCGCAAATTCTGATAATAGTCCCCAAATTGCCCGGGTCCTGAACACCGTCGAGCAAAACCGTAAGCTCACGGGTGAATAATGTTTCGTCAGGCACATAGCGAGGCTGCTTATATACGGCAATCACATCTGGCGAAGTGCTTAGAGAGGAGATATGGTCCAACTGAGCCTTCGTGGCTACATACACATCACCCTTTAACGTCTCATTCGCAGCCAGCCATTTTTCTGAAGCTATCAGACAAACGATCTCAAAATGTCCCAAGGTATCGGCGACACATTTATGGCCTTCAACCACGAAAAGACCCTTCTCATCGCGGTGTTTTTTCAGGCGCAATAAATTAAGGCGACCGCACATTGACTTCGACAGGGCCGGATATGTGTAGGGCGTTTTCATGTTGCAAAGGTACTGATTTTACCCGGAAGGGGCAAACAAAATAAAAAAATCCCCCTCATATATTGTAGGTTAAAAAGAAAAGTGCTAAATTTGCACGTTAAAAAGGAGTAGCTTAAATGAAATTTGTAGGAGCACATGTCAGTACAGAAGGCGGAGTAGCCGAAGCCCCGGTAAGAGCAAACGAAATCGGAGCCAGGGCTTTTGCCATCTTTACCGGATGGTCTTCACGCTGGAAATCGCCGCTGCCCAAGCCCGAAACGGTGGAATTGTTCCGCAAACGGTGCGAGGAATTCGGGTATACACCCGATGTGATTCTGCCCCACAGCAACTTCCTTATCAACCTTGGCAACCCCGATGCTGCCAAACAGCTTCAGAGTCTGGAATCCTTTATCGGTGAATTACAGCGTTGCGAGGCACTCGGCCTCAAGATGCTGAATTTTCATCCGGGCAGTCATCTGAAAGGATTCGAAGACCCCAAGCAATGCCTCCAAATCATAGCCGAGAACATCAACAAGGCACTTGATGTAACGGAAGGTGTTACAGCAGTACTTGAAAATACAGCCGGAATGGGCTCGAATATGGGCAATGAGTTTGAACATCTTGCCTATATCATTGACAGGATTGAAGACAAAAGTCGCATCGGAGTATGCATCGATACCGCCCATGCTTTCAGCGCAGGTTATGATCTTTCTACCGAAGAAGGATATAACAAAACCTGGAGCGACTTTGACCGGATAATCGGCTTCAAATATCTGCGCGGAATGCATATAAATGACTCAGCGCGTAAACTTGGGTCGAAGGTAGACCGACATGCTCCACTTCAAAAAGGCCTTATGGGCAACGAGGTGTTCAGCATGATAATGAACGATGAGCGGCTCGACAATATCCCGCTCATACTCGAAACTACGCAGCCGGAGATTTGGAAAGATGAAATTGAATGGTTATATAGTCTTGTGAAAAATAAATAGACTGATTCTTTTATCCATCAAACATAAAGAAAGAAAAACTACAGAGTAAAAATAACGCATTAACCGAGATTTCTTACATGAAAACTAAACCCGATTTAGGCTTTTGGAAATTATGGAATCTAAGCTTCGGATTCTTCGGAGTACAGATTGCTTATGCCCTCCAAAGCGCCAACGTGTCGCGCATCTTCGCCACCATCGGTGCTGACCCGCACGACCTGAGCTACTTCTGGATTCTTCCGCCCCTGATGGGTCTTCTGGTTCAACCCATCGTTGGTACCCTTAGCGACCGCACATGGAACCGTTTCGGTCGCCGTCTGCCGTATCTGATAGTAGGAGCAGTTACGGCAGTCATAGTAATGTGCCTGCTGCCTAACGCCGGCAGCTTCGGCCTCACCATTTCAGGCGCTATCCTGATAGGCCTGATTGCTCTGATGCTTCTCGACACGAGCATCAACATGGCCATGCAGCCCTTCAAGATGCTTGTGGGCGATATGGTAAACGACAAGCAGAAAGCAAAAGCATACTCCATACAGAGCTTTCTTTGCAACGCCGGTTCCATAGTAGGCTTCATCCTTCCCTTCGTCCTCGCATGGGTCGGTATCAAGTCGGTAGCACCCGAAGGCGTGGTTCCGCCTTCTGTGATTTGGTCGTTCTACATAGGAGCCGCAGTGCTCATCCTCTGCGTGTTCTATTCCATGGCCAAGATAAAAGAATGGCCGCCGCAGGTTTATAACGAATACAACAACATTGCCGAAGACGCTTCCGGCAAACCCAAACAGAAGAGCAACCTCATCAAACTGCTTATCCATGCCCCGAACACGTTCTGGACGGTGAGCCTTGTGCAGTTCTTCTGCTGGATAGCCTTCCTCTTTATGTGGACCTACACCACCGGCACAGTGGCTCACAAAGCCTTCAACACGCCCGAAATGAAAACCATCACCGGCGTGCAGGTGAAGACACCGCAGGGTGACCAGGTTTACGGCGACAAATATGTGCTTATCGGCAATCATGTCATCATAGAAAAGGGGCATCTCAAGGCTGCCGGTGTTGACGTGGGTGGCATATTCTATCCAGCATCAACAATAGCCGTAGGCACCGATACCCTGGTAGCTGACCATGCTATTATGACCAATGCCGACGGTATAGACAAAACGACCTTTAACCAGCCTTTGATGGTCAGCGACAAGCAGCTGTTGGTTGACGGCAAGCCCATCGTTGTCAACAATCAGCCCGTTATGATAAAGGATTACCTCAGCCAGATTAACGGTCCGATTATCCTCACAACGGCCTCTATAGCCGCTACTGATAAGAAAACCGGCCGACTGGTGCTTGAGGGTGCCACCAACTACGAGATAGCAGACCCGCATCAGGCCACTTACGCCACCAAGGTTGATCTCAACACAGCGTCAAAAGCCTATAACGCGGCCGGCGACTGGGTAGGTATTCTCTTTGCCGTGCAGGCCGTGGGCAGCGTAATTTGGGCTATGCTCCTGCCGCGCATCGGCAAACGCAAATTCTCATATTCGCTCAGCCTGGTACTCGGCGCCATAGGTTTCCTTGGCGTGGCCTTCATCTCCAACCCGTGGCTCCTTTTCATACCCTTCCTGTTGATTGGATGCACATGGGCCGCTATGCTCGCATGGCCATTCACCATACTCACCAATTCGCTGCATGGCGGCAACATTGGCGCTTACCTCGGCCTCTTCAACTGCTCAATTACAATACCGCAGATAATCGGCGCATTGGTAGGCGGATGGCTGCTTGGCCTCTTCAGCACTGCAGGACAGCTCGCACCTCAGTATGTGATGATGATAATATCGGGCATTTCGCTGGGCGTCGGCGCTCTTTGCGTAAGCTTTATCAAAGAGAAGGAAATCAAAAACGACGTTCCTGAGGAAACACCCGTAGAATCTGAGAATATCTGATAGATACCGAAAACTCGGATAAGAACTAAATTGCACCCCGAAAGTCGTTAAAGCTTTCGGGGTGCTATTATTTAAGAGCAAAGGAGAGTGAGGTGGAAAAATGGCAATGCCGAAGTCAGCATTACCATTATAGTAGAGAGTGAGTTCAGTTTTCTCAGCGTATGGATTTACCCATTTCGTAAGCCTCTTGCATTGCAGGTTTGTTGAGAATCTCACCACGCTCGTAAACGCCCTTACCATAGATTACGCCCTTCTCCGCAGCTCCCTCAACGCAGTCTGCATATCCGCGGAAACAAGCCAAAGTGGTGTCCATGACGCTGTCGGAGTCCTCAGCGGAAGTCATGATGTAGTAGAACTCTTTGTCCTTGACTTCCAACCAACGTGCAACCGTGCGGTCAATTACGGCCTTGAGCTGGGCACTGATGGAATAGAAATAGACAGGCGAGGAGAGCACAATCACGTCCGCGTCTATCATCTTCTGGAGCAACTCGGCCATGTCATCTTTGATTGAGCAGGCGCCTTTATGACTTCTGCAATAATAGCATGCCCGGCAGGGGGCTATCTTTTTGTCGGCAACGAATACTTTCTCAACCTTATTGCCAGCCTCAACGGCACCTTTCATGAATTGGTCGCAGAGTGTGTCGGAGTTTCCTCCCTTTCGGGGACTGCCCGATAATATCAATATTCTTTTCAAGGTAACTACAATCTATTTAGGGCTACTCAGAAAATAGCTAACTG
>FR897785.1 GCA_000437495.1 Prevotella sp. CAG:485 | reverse complement strand
AAAATCGAATTACGATACACTCCCTTTTTTAATGCCCTTGCAGCAAAGATGGGAGAGATGGGAATAATGGGAATGATGGGAATTTTGGGAGAAATGGGAAGCATGGGCTTTTTGGGAAGAAAGGTGTGCAGCAGCGAGAGGCGGCGTTAAAGCGTTGAGCCGAAACAAATTTTTGGGAGCAAAGAGGGAAGAAAGGGCACTAAGGGAGGCTCGTGAGGGGTAACATAAATTACATACGAAACATAAGTTACAGAAAGAGATGCAAGAGAGAGCACGCCGGGTAAAGCGGCGCTAAAGCGCTGAGCTGAAACAAATTTTTGAAGAGAAAAGAGGGGTGTAAGGGCGCCAAGTGAGGCTTGCGAGGAAAGAGCGGCAGCGGTAAGGGAGGCGCTAAAGCGCTGAGCCGAAACAAATTTTAGGGCGTAGAAAGAAAGTGAGAGATGGAAAGAGGAGAGGGAAAGAGGAGAGGGAAAGAGGAAGAAGAGAAAGGAAGAAGAGGGAGAATGCGCGGGGGAACATACGCAACATAAGTTACATACGAAACATAGGTTACATAAAAGAGGCCCGGAAGGGGGAGGAGAGGTATTATTCGGGGGCGGGGGCTTCGGGGTCGGAGTAGGCGCCGAGGGTGGGGGCGCCCAGGGTGAGACGGTCGTTGCCGTCCATGTCGTAGAGACAGATGGGAGTGACGTAGGAAGCTAAGCCGGCGTTTAGAGCCGGTGATTTGGGCTGTACGTGGTAGTTGAAGTAGTATTTCGGGCGGTCGGTGAGGAAGAGCGGGTCTTTGTCCCACAGACATTCGAGGAAGTGATCGTCGTTTTTGCCGTCGGCCTCAAAGAGAGTGTAATAGAGATAAACGTTGGTGTCGGTGAGGTCGCCCGGCGTGATGGGGTTGCCCAGGCCCGCAATGATGCAGTTCTGGAACTGAGCGTTCATGGGCACAGGCGTCTCGTCGGCTTTGAGTCCGTAGAGCCCGACGATAGGTCCGGAGGGGGCGGCAAAGAGGTAGTAGTTGGCAAAAGTGCATTGTACCATTTTATGAATGCCTGCGGTGAGACTCACTACGCCGAGTGCGGCGTCGGAGAAGACAGTGCCGTAGGCTTCCACCTTGGCGTGAGAGGATGTGAGCACGCGGCCTGCGCTGTTGTGAAGCCATGAGTTGACGATGAGGAGCTTGGAGCGGTCGGTGTTGCCGCAGGAGTCGATGATGAGGCCCTGCTCGGTGGAACGCATATCTACAAATTCCAGCCTGTTGTCGAAGCTTTGAGCGCTGATGTGTATGCCGCGCCATTGCGATGCCATTTCCTGATATGTGAGGTTAGGCAGCACCTTGTCTGAACGGTCGCCGCGCAGCTGAATCATACGGCCCTGTTGACCGACCGCGTTGAGCCGCCCGTCGACGCGCAGGAAAGCCTTGTCGTGGAAGAGGACCCTGGCTCCCGGCTCAATGTTGAGAGTGGCTCCCGAGGCGATTATCAGCGAGTCGAAGATGACGTAAGGTTGCTCGGCGGTTAGAGTGACGTCGTTGTTGTAAGTGAGACCGCGCAGGCGCGTTACATTCTGCCCCCAAGCCTCAACCTGAACAGTCTGCGCCACACCGTTGGTGACGAATTCCAGCTGGTCTTCAACGAAGAGAGGCTCGCTGTTCTGAGCCTTGTCGATGTAGCACTCCACAAAGACATAGATGGAGTCTTTGCCACGAATTTCCACGTCGTGAAATTCTCGACCGCTCATGCCGTCAACGTTGAGCTGGAAGTTGGAATCGGCGTTGCGCATCCTGATGGATGAGATGACGACCCCTTTTGAGTTGCGGTTATAGACAATCATGCGGGCCGTTGGGGTGCCCGTTTCGGTGAATATAGTGTCGAAGCTGAGAGTGTCGCGCGAGAAGGTGAGAGTGGCGGTGGGAGAGGTGGTGATATCGTCGTTGATGCAACCGGCGGGCAGAAGCAGGGTGAGCGCGCCGAGAAGCAGCATAGGTATAAATCGTAGTTTTCTCATACAATAAAAACGGATTTGCCGACGCTATATTATAATAAGCGTCAGATTTGTGATTGGACGCGAAGGGCATATTCACTAACAAAGAAGGGCGAAATTGAAATATATGATAGTGGCCGGCGAGGCGTCGGGCGACCTGCATGGCTCGCGGCTGATAGAGGGAATAAAGGAGAACGACGCGGAGGCCGAGTTCCGTTTCTTTGGCGGCGACCGTATGGCGGTGGCGGCCGGAGCGGAGCCTGATTTGCATTACGACAAGCTCAATGTGATGGGCTTCAGCGAGGTCATCAGGAGTCTGCCGCGTATTCTGCGCAATCTGAGCAAAGCCAGGAAGCTGATGCAGCAATGGCGCCCTGACGCTCTGGTGCTGATAGACTTTCCGGGCTTCAATCTGAAGCTGGCAAAGGCGGCGCGGCGTCTGGGCGTGCCGGTGCATTATTACATATCGCCCAAGATATGGGCGTGGAAGGAGTATCGCATTCGTGCCATAAAGCGCTATGTGAGTCATCTGTATTGCATACTCCCCTTTGAGAAGGATTATTACAGCAAACGCCACGGCTATGAGGTGGAGTATGTGGGGAATCCGTCGGTGGGAGAGATAGACGAAGCATTGCGCAAAGTGCCGGCTGAGCAATATTTCAGAGAGAGGTATGACATAGCCGACCCGCGGCCTATAATAGCGTTGCTGCCCGGTTCGCGTCGCGGCGAGCTGCGCAATAATCTGCCGCTGATGATAGAGGCGGCCAAGCGGTTTCCGGAATATCAGTATATAGTGGCGGCGGCTCCTGCACAGCCTGAGCGGCTGTATAGAGAGATAGCACAAGACCCGGGTCTGAAGGTGGTTTTCGGAGCCACACAGTCGTTGCTGCGTCATTCGCGGGCAGCATTGGTGACAAGCGGCACCGCGACCCTTGAAACGGCGCTGACGGCCACTCCTCAAGTGGTCTGTTACCGCGCCAACGGCTCGCGGCTGAGCTATGCCATTATGGCGCGGCTGCTGAAGGTGAAATATGTGTCGCTGCCTAATCTGATAGCCGACCGGGAGGTGGTGCCCGAGCTTCTGCTTCACCGCTGCACCGCCGACACGATTGCCGAGAATCTGGCGCCGTTGTTGGCCGGGAGTCCGGAACGCGACCGTATGCTTGGCGGCTATAGAGAGGTACGGCGCCGATTAGGCGAGCATGCCTCAGGCCAAAGAGCCGGGTACCTGATTGTGCAGCATACCCTGAAGGAGAGAGACAACGAGAACACGGTGAAGGGTAAAGAGTGAGTGCGATGCGTTATTTTGTGATGAAAGACGGCGAGCAATGCGGTCCGTACAGGGTGGAAGAACTGGAGACGGCAGGTGTAACGCCGGAGACGTATGTGTGGTGCAAGGGAATGGCCGACTGGCAACAGGCCGGTGAGGTGGCGGATATCTGCCGTTATTTCCGCAACTTGCTGCACGACCGTATGCACCCCACAGCCATGCAACCGGCACCCCAACAGTCGGCGCCGACGTATAACCTTGACGACATTCCGCTGCGCTGGCGCGGGTTTATAATGAAAAGTGGCGTGCCGGCGTATATGGAGCCGGAGAGAGAGCCGGATATGACAACGCCTCCCCCAACGTGGATAGCAGCGGCCTTGGCAGTGCTGATACTCTGTTGTCCGCTGACGGGTATCGTAGCGCTGGTGTATGGAATAAGAAGCCGGAGGTTATGGAAACAGGGGAGGCAGAGTGAGGCTTACCGGGCATCGGCAAGTGCCAGGCTGTGGGTGCTGGTGAGCGTTGTGGCCGGGTGCTTCCTGATAGGGATTGCCATAAAGAGCAATATGGGTTAGGCTCCGTTGTCAGGCCAGCCAGCGCGTACCTATCCAGTAGCCCGCAAAGGCGCACAGCAGTCCGGAGACCACGGTGATGAGGATATAGCCGAAGGCGGTGAGCATGGCGTCCTGACGGAAGTAATTGACCGTGATGATGGCAAAATGGGCAAAGGTGGAGAAGCCGCCGCAGAAGCCCGACATGAGCAGTGCGCTGACCAAAGCCTTGCGGTCGGCGCCCATGACACCGGCAGCAACCCATCCGGCAAACAAACCCATGAGGAATGAACCGAGAATATTGATTACGGCCGTGACGATGGCCGTGTGAAAGTGGCTCTCGAAGATGTAACGAACCACCGAACCCACAGCCCCGCCACCGGCCACTAAGAGTAGTTTGACGAGAAGCGTCATCAGTAATATTCACTAATGTTTGTATAAACAACGCTTCAACGGGCGGATAGGTTGAGTTGAAGAACACTATTGACGGAATGTTAAAAGAGGATGTGTGGGCAATAAGCAGTGTAAAAAAAACGTTAAACAGAAAAAGTATTTGCGGATGAAGATAGTGGTTACCGGCACAAGAGGCATTCCCGAAATACAAGGCGGTGTGGAAACGCACTGCCAGGAGTTATATCCGCGTCTTGCGGCGTTGGGACATGACGTCACGGTGATATGCCGGTCGCCCTACGTAACTCCCCGTCATCCCAAAGAATACCGGGGTGTGAAACTGGCCATTGTCAAGGCACCTCACCGCAAAAGCTTTGAAGCAATAGTGCATACATGGCGTGCCATTCGTATGGCAAAGCGGCTGAAGGCCGATGTGGTGCATATCCACGCCATAGGTCCGGCTTTGCTGACCCCGTTTGCGCGGCTTATGGGGCTGAGGGTTGTAAACACCAACCACGGGCCGGATTACGACCGCAAGAAATGGGGTCCGATGGCAAAGCTGATGCTGCGTACCGGCGAACGCTTCGGCGCACGTTATGCCAATGAGGTGATAGTGATTTCGCAGGTCATTGCCAATATCCTGGCCGAGAAATATCAGCGCACAGACACCAATCTGATATTCAACGGTGTGAATAAGCCGCAAATGCCTCAAGCCGATGATTACATAAAAAGTCTGGGGCTGGAGCCTCAGCGTTATGTGGTGGCGTTGGGACGGTTTGTTGAGGAGAAGGGTTTCGACGATCTGATAGCGGCATGGAAGTTGCTTAATCAGCGAGACTACAAGCTCGTAATAGCCGGGGATGCCGATATAGAAGATGCCTACTCGCGCAGTCTGAAAAAGAAAGCTGCGGAGGCGGGTGTGGTGCTGACGGGGTTCATACGCGGCGAGAAGTTGCAGCAGATAATGGGACACGCGGCGCTCTTTGCCATGCCAAGTTATCACGAGGGGTTGCCAATAGCGTTGTTGGAAGCTATGAGCTACGGGCTGGATGTGGCGGTGAGCTCCATACCGGCCAACCGGTTGCCGCAGCTGCGTGCCGACGACTTTTTTGAGGCCGGTGATGCCCGGGGCATAGCCTCTGTGCTGAAGCGTAAATTCGCCGCTCCTGAACGAAGGATTTATGACCTCAGCCCTTACGACTGGGACTTCATAGCACGCCAGACTGAAGGGGTATATCGTAAAGCTGTGCAGTAGCCTTAATCAATTTTAACAAGAGCAGAGATGGTAATGAGGCCGACATTTATTAACTTTGCAAAATCTTTGCTCGGGGCTTCCGCTAAGTCAAATTACGGGCGTACTATAATAACAAAGAGAAATAAACGTTAAAGGATAAAAGACCAAAAATAAGTGATGTCAAGATATACCAACCGCATCTTTTCTGCATTAATCAGCTGCATGGTTATTGCCGCGCTGAGCTCATGTTCCACACCCAAGCATAATGTGATAGTAATGAGCGATCTCGAGACATCAAACGCCGGGACTCTGGGAATGTCGATTCCGGAGCTTACCATAGTGCCAGATGACGAGCTGATGATAAACGTTACGGCCGACGTGCCGCAGGCAGCCGCCATATATAATCTGCCGCTGAATGTCAACGTGCCCCGCAGTGATCTGAAAACCGGCGTCAGCATGGAAAGGATTCACACTTACCGCGTTGACAAGCAGGGAAATATCAACTTCCCGGTGCTTGGCAAGCTGCATGTGGCGGGAATGACGACCACGGCTCTGGCCGACGAGTTGGTGAAACGTATATCGGCCGATGTGGAGAATCCGGTTGTAGTGGTAGACCTCCTCAATTTCAAGGTGAAGGTAACCGGCGATGTGAAAACGCCGGGCGTGATTGAGAGTGACAAACAGCATATCTCGGTACTTGACGCTCTGGCTGCGGCAGGCGACATCAACCTGCAGGGTCGGCGCGATAACGTGCTGATAATTCGCGAGAATAACGGCGAAACTACGTATCACCGCATAGACCTGACAAACTCCAAGACCTGGACGCCGGAGTATTTCTATCTGAAACAAAATGATGTGGTGTATGTGGAACCGGCCCCTGCCCGCATTGATGAGCTGACCTATAATGAGCGGCGCAGCTTCAGCGTGTCGCTGGCAAGCATCATTGTCAGCTCGGCTTCCGTATTGACATCACTTGTAATTGCCCTTACAAAATAATTCCACCATCGTGAAACAAGACAACGTGAAACGAGACAACGAACAGGCAGTGATTGAAAATAAAACCGCAGAAAAAGGAGAAACGGGTCTGAATTTGAAGGAACTGGTTCGCTGCTATCTGAAACACTGGTGGTGGTTTGCAATATCTGTTGTGGTGATAGTGGGCGCGGCCTTTTTCTATCTGAAGGTTACCCCGACCACTTCCACAACCTATTCTGTGGTGATGTTTAATCAGGATGAAGACGACACGCCTGCCTCTTCGGGTTTGTTGGGCTCTCTGATGTCGTCATTCTCCATGGGTGGCACGGGCGTGAATCTGGATGATGAAATTTTTCGCATCCAGAGCCATGAGGCCATAAAAAGGGTGGTGAAAGAGCTTGACCTGAACAAAGACTATTCTGCCAAGACTGCGTTCTATAAAAGGCCTGTTATCTATTTCCAGAACTCGCCCATAGATATAGAACTGACTTCGGGAAATCTCGACACTATTTCGCAAGGCACGGAGTTTGAGCTCGACCTGAAAGACCACGGCAAGAAATTTCACCTGAAGGTGAAACAGGGTACTTTCAAAACTGTGTTTAACGACGATATTCCCGGTTTGCCTTACACCGTAAAGACGCCGCTGGGCAATTTCACCCTTTCTACAACGAGCTTCTACAAGCCCGAGACGAACATGGCATTCAAGGCATATCTCTGTGGCCTTGACGATGCTGCCGCTGTTGAATTTAAAAATATAGATGTCTATCTGAAGATAAAGAAATCGAACGCGGTAGAGGTGAAGGTGGATGACACCAATTCTCAGCGAGCCCGTGCGGTCGCCAACGTTCTGATAGAACTCTATAACCAGAATTCAATGAGTGTGCGGAGCGCCCAAAGCCGCGCAACGCTCGATTTCCTCAACGACCGTCTGCTGAGGCTCTATTCCGAGCTGGAAAAGAGCGGCAGCGGCATAGCTCATTACAAAGAGACAAATCAGCTTACTGACCCTTCGGCCGAAGCCTCTTACATCATGAAGATGAAAGAAACGGCCGGTAAGGCGCTGGTAGAGCAGGAAACTCAGCTCGAAGTGCTTAAGATGGTCCGTGACTTCCTCAAGTCCGGCGAAAACAAATACTCCCTGGTGCCTATTACCTCAGTGATGGGAGCTGACACAGAGGGTATCAACAAATCAATAACCTCTTACAACGAGTTGGTGCTTGAGCTGTTGCATCTGCAGTCGAGCGCCAAGGGCAACAACTCCACAATAAAGCTGCTTGAGAATCAGATTGAGGCAATGCGCGGCAATCTGCTGTCGAGCCTTGACAGGTCGATTTCTGCAGCGCAGATAGCCATTTCGCGTACTAATAAAGAAAGTAGCACTGTAGACAATCGCATCTCAAACATTCCCCGCATGGAGCAGGAGCTGACCAACCTTATGCGTGACAATGAGGTGAAGGACCGCATCTATGCATACCTGCTCCAAAAACGCGAGGAGGCCGAGATGAAAGTGGCACGCATAATGCCCACCGGTGTGGTTATTGACCAGGCCTGGACCGATAACGAAAGTATACGGCCCAAGAAAGGTATGATACTTATGAGCTGTGGTCTTCTGGCTTTGATACTTCCTGCTATCATCCTTTTTGGATGCTATCGACGTCAGTTTGAAACAACGAGTGGTTCTGCTTTGCGGAAAGAAGAAGACGAAATAAAAAGCGAAACAGACTGAACTGTAATACCATTTCGGTATACTGATTCATGACGAACTTCACACCGAAATATAAGTTAGTAACCGGAATGTTATTGATAATATTCTGGTATACCGGAACTATTTCGTTTCCATTGCAAGAAATAATGCCTTCGGCATTTACGGCATTGAATCCATACATAATGGCATTTGGAGATGTTATGCTGATGTGTTTGGGTTTATGGACTCTTCGAAGTCGTTTGGATATAGCGCTTCTGATTAGTTTGATATTAATTGGTTTTGCAAGTAAACAACTGAATGACGTTAGTTTCCTCAGTTATGTCAATGGCATGAGGCAGTATGTTGATCTTGTTTTTATACTCAGCATTATCCGTTATCTTTTGGCAACCCGAACACGGATTGAGTATTTTTTGCCAATATTTGAAAAAAATATGTATTGGTTTCTGCTATTGCAGTTCCCTGCAATGATATACCAGTTCTTGCGTTGGTCCAACTATGATTATGTGGGTGGAACGCTGGGATGGATGATGAGCGGACCTATATCAACATTATTATATGTAATCAGTTTCTATTTCATGGTGCGTCGGTGGGATAAATCATTGACGTATCTTGAAAATCTCAAGCATAATTGGATGTTGATAGTGTGCTTGATGCCTTCTATGCTTAACGAGACAAAAATCTCGTTTATATACATATTACTTTATTTTGTATTGCTCGTGCCATTTGGTCGTAACTATCTTAAACGATTAGTTTATGTAGTGCCTTTAGGTTTGGTTATAACAGTTGGTGCCATTGCTATTTATAATAAGAATTTCGACAACCCGTATGAAGAAGGACGTGCAGATAAAATCAGTATTGATGAATACGTAATGGGTGATGACAACATTCGAGAAGCAGTGCTTGACGGAACTATGGAAACAGTGATTCCATACGTTGAGGAAGAAGCAGTGGACTTGGCCCGTGGTATAAAATTGTTGGCTATACCTATGGTAATGTCGTCAGAGCCGCACGGTTGGGTAGTGGGATTTGGACCAAGTCAATTTAAGGGAAATCATGTAATGGCTCAGAGTGATTTTTCAAAGGATTTAGAATGGTTGTTGATGGGTACAACCATTACAGTGATGATGATTCTTATTGATTTGGGTTTATTGGGGGTTGTATGGATGATATGTTACATCATGGCTCTATTCAGAGCATTCCGTCGTGTTCGTAAACGTGAAATGCGAATCACTATTTTCATGCTTGTGATATTTTTGATGGTCATGTTTTACATGGCAATGCATCAGACAATACCGCTTATTATAATATTTACATTTATAATTATGCTGAGCAGCCGTTGGGGGCTGTTGAAACATGTACCTGTATTTTCGGGGTGGATGTTGCCTCCGGTGAAAAAATATGTCTGTGAATAAAAGTCGCAATATCATGAACAGCATATTAGTTGATTTTAAACTTTTTAAAGACTGGCAATTTCCACAAATACTTTCAGAGGAGACAGGCGAAGTCTGGACAGCCTTGGAATGTCACAGCAATAAGTTTTATGGAGGTAAAATCAACACTTTACGCCGTTTCTTTTGGTTTTTCTACTATCCCTTGCAGAGGATTATTCGTAGGAGAAAGGGAGAAAAAATAATTGCCTGGCAACAGTTTTTCGGCTTGAATTATGCTTTTTGGAATCGTCTTCTGCATCTTCGCAAAAAGAATGACCTCACGGTATTGACCTTTATTTATAAACAGAAACACGGATTTCTTGGCAAACTTTTTCATAAATATGTGCAATATTGCATAAAAAATAAATACATAGACCGAATAATTTGTTTTTCCGAAAAGTAGTGTGAAACATACAGCAGCATCTTCAATGTGCCGCGCCAACGGTTTATTTTCATTCCTTATGGTTTGGAATTGGTGGGAAATCCGGAAATAGCCGACGATGAATATATCTGTATCCGTCCGAAAAAAGCCG
>FR897784.1 GCA_000437495.1 Prevotella sp. CAG:485 | reverse complement strand
ATTATCAGTAACTTTAAGGTATCTCACCACACTTAAAGAGACAATGATTTTCAAGCTTCTTGACCAATATGAGGGCATCTGCCGGAGAGCTTTCTTCGGCTGCACCACAAAGTTAAACAAAAATATCAAGACTAACATCATCGAGATTCTGATTTTAATCATGTGCATCCACGGAAAGATTAATTTTTCCCAGCTCGGCCGATATGGCAGGCGTTGCGAGCAGTGCTACCGACAGACGGCGGCGCGCGACTTTGACTGGCTCGGCTACAATATGAGTCTTGCCGCCAACCGGTTTCAGTATGGGATGAAGCGCATGGCCATCGCCATTGATCCAAGCTACGTTTCCAAGGCCGGCAAGAAGACCGATCATGTGGGCCGGTTCTGGTCTGGTTGCGCCTCGGCTGTCAAGCATGGTCTTGAGCTTTTGGGCATCGCTGTTGTTGACGCCGATGTCAAGGATGCCATGATGCTCCGTGCGGAACTTACCCACAATGCCTCCGAGCTGAAAGCCCGGAAGATGAATCTCACCGACTGGTATCTCCATGTGCTGGACAAATACAAACCGGAACTGCTGAAAATCACTTCGTTAATGGTGGCTGACGCAGCCTTCTCCACTTTGCCGTTTGTATCGGGGCTCAAGGAGCTCGGCTTTGACCTGGTCAGCAGGTTCCGCTCCAACGCCGTACTGTTCTACATCTATGACGGTCTCCGCACAGGCAAGCGTGGCCGGCCAAAAACAGTCGACGGCAAAATCGATTTCGCCAATCCCGACAAAAGTCGTATGACCCGAATCGACATCGACCGTGAGGAAGGACGGGCCTATGAACTTATCGCATGGAGCAAGTCGCTCAAACGAAAAGTGCGTCTGGTAATCTGGTATAAGCCCGACGGCAGTCACAAACTCTTTTTCTGCACCGATGTCAACGTGTGCGGCAAGGACGTTTTCGACATCTACCGTACCCGGTTCCAGATTGAGTTCTGCTACCGCGACGGACATCAGTTCACCGGGCTTATGGACTGCCAGGCCCGGGGCGAGAAAGCAATGGATTTTTGCTACAATGCATCCCTGACAGCCGTGAACCTCGTAAAGACACTCCGCAAAGAGACCGGAACGATGCTCTCAATTGGTCAGATTAAGTCGCTGATGGTCAAGGCTCACTTCATAAAGCGATTTTTTGACGTGAGCGGAATCGACCCACAAACGACATTAAATGCTAAACTTGTCAAGGAACTCTTTGGCCTTGCGGCTGATGCTGCTTAGCCGTTATGTTGATTTTTTAACGGACTATTGTTAAAAACAGCTCTGCCTCAATGCCTAACGCCGCTTCCAACAGTAGTGCAAGTTCAGTATTGACAGCCCTTTTGCCATTGATGACCTCATTGAGCAGAGACGGGGATTTGCCTATTTGCCCTGCAAGTTTAGCTTGAGAAAGATGTCGTGCTTCCAGCTCGTCGCGAATCAGCTCACCCGGATGAGTCGGTTCAAACGGAGTCAGATTGTTGGCTATCATAGTCGGATTTATGTTATCGAGAGTAATCATTCAATCATAGTGGTTTGACAGTTCAACAATATTGCAAATTGTGAGGATGGGCTTTTCGGCAGATTCATTCAAAGAGAACTCAATTCTATATTTGTCATTAACCCGAATTGAGAACAAGCCACACTTATCCCCTCCCAATACAAAGTTAGCAATTTTTCTTTATCTTCACAAATTTGTGAAAAATAAAATTACAGCCGGAGTCAATTGTCCCTTTGTGAAAGATATAGTAGCATAGGGTTGCGGCTTGGCAAAAGAGGTATTTGTGGGGGTGATGGAAGGTGGCTTGGGGTAAGTGATTTTTGACGTGTTGGAGGGGGAGGGGGAAAGTGTGTTTGCATATTTACCGAAATTTTATTACCTTTGCAGCACGTTATCAGCGGATAGCGTCTGTTGTTGCAGAAATGGTGGAATGGTAGACACGAAAGACTTAAAATCTTTTGACCAGTAATGGTTGTGTGGGTTCGAGTCCCACTTTCTGTACACATTGCAAGAGAACAAGAGAACAAGAGACTGCGTCTTCTTTTTGACACAGTCTCTTGATTTTTTTTGCAGCCTCTTGACTCAGCTTCTTTATTGACAAGGCTTTTTATCGACGCAGTCTTTATTGCCGCTGTCTCTTAAAGAGATTATGCGACGGGGTAGAGGTGAGGGATCAGTTGCGCCCTCCTTTGTTGCCTCCTCCCGTGGAGATGTCGTTGTTGTCGAGCTTAACGCGTGTTTGCTTTACATTGCTCTTCAGCGAGCCGAATTTGTAAGTTACCGAAACGCTCAGCCACCACTGTTTGTAATATCCGCTTTGTTTGATGCGCGAGTTGGGCGCTGTGGTGGTATAGGCGTAAGTCTGGTTGACAGGCAACAGCGTGCTTAACCCCAGCGACAGCCGCAGCTTGTCGTCTTTGAGGAAGCCTCTTGACATATTCAGCCCGTAATAGTAGCCGGTCTTATCAGCCTTGTCCTGCAAGGAGATCCACGGAGTCCATAATCCGCCGTAGAGGTCAAAGCGCAGTTTGCAGGGCAGCGTGTAGTCAAAGTTCAGATTCACAACGGTCTGCCAGCCGTGATTGGAGAGATTGCCAAGGCTTTTGGCCTTGTAGTTTTCATAGCTTGTGCCTACCCATATACTGCCTCCCAACTTGTCGTTGGGCCGGAATTCTCCGTAAGCGCCCACGCTGAACGAGCGGTATTTGCCCGTGTTGGCGTAGGTGGTGTGCAGCACGCCGTCTTGCATAAACTGGAATTCATTTATGGAATTGTCCGACTGATAATAATCCAGGCTGAATTCGCCGCTGACTTTGCCGCCGTAGTTAGAGTATTTCAGCTCCACATTGTGCAGCTTTTCGCTGGTAAGATTCGGGTTGCCGTAGTCCAGAAGTCCGTAAGTGAGGTCATTGACAAACGGGTTAAGCTGCGATACCGAAGGGCGTCTGATGCGCATGCTGTAGGCAACCCGCAGATTGGAAGCGTCGGTGATGTTGTAGGTAAGAGAGGCATTTGGCACCCAGTCGTTGAGGCGGTTGCTGAAATCCTTGTAATCGGCCACATCCTCCAGCTTCTTGTAGTCGATGCCCAGACGCGTATGCTCGTAACGCACGCCGGCTCTGGTGCTGAAATGGCCGAAAGTGGCCGAATAGCTCAGATAAGCCGCGTAAACATCATTATGCTGCGTGAGACCGATGTAATGGG
>FR897783.1 GCA_000437495.1 Prevotella sp. CAG:485 | reverse complement strand
CCCGAAACTGAAAGGTTTCCGTCTTGTTCCCAGACATAACTCATATTCAAGAGGGGAAGAGGTTGACGGTGAACTCTCAGAATCCCTCTTTTCCTTGGCATTCTGGGATGGTGATGAGAGCAAACTCAAGGAGTTCGAAACTGATCCGGCAGATTATCATAAGTGGGAGCTTAATTTGGTGGAAAAAAAGTCACATGCTTCATTCTTATTTCCGTCAATAAGACAAGGCGGTTCAGCAACTCACTCTGCAACAAGGGTTGGACTCGCAAGTTATCAAAATGTCAAACTGAAGTTTAGCCTGAAAAACGGTTTTGACCTTGAATTGAGCAATGATCTCGTGCAGACTTATTCTTTTCGTTCGGAGGCATGCGACCGGTGGTATGCATTTCCCGTGGTTGGATCCACAGGAATGACGGTGCCCAAAGATGGGATTCTCCATGAAAACAGATGGACTAAGTATGACTATGCGCTTCCTCTTCCCGTGTTGCCATCAATAGGACTTGATGCTTATGTGGCTAAATTATGCATTGATTTCAATTTTGCTTTTGCTTATGACGAGGCAAGCAAAATCACAGGCGATAAAGTTTTCCGTTATGAAGGCGCGCAAAAGACTCAGTTTTTTAAATGGAACATGAAGACGGACAAAAATTATGAAACCACAGTCAATCGCTCCAAATCTCTGGACGTCACTGATCCCCGTCTTCGGAAAGATCTCTCGAATACCGTATTCCAGTATGCGACAAGAGGTTTTCTTCATATTGATATTGGTGTTACCTTAGGTGCGGCCACATTGGATATCTCTCCTCTTAGAATCAATTTTGACGCTTCCTTTACTCATAAAATGACAAATGACGGAAGCAAATCCAAACCGTCAACTCTCAAAGCCCCAGCTCCTTATGGTAAGGAATATTCGCTTGAAGCCACCGATAAAAGCCTGGATGAATGGAAGGGTACTCTTGCTGTGGGATTATCGACAGACATGAAAGGCGGAGCTGATTTAGGTGATTTAGCTGACTATTATGACTGGTTTAAGCACGCTGCTGTTTCCATGAAGTGGGCCGAAGGCTCGATGGTCCTGTGGCGCATAGCCGACAGTGCCTATCCTGTCATTGAATATCAACAGACCTATACTCCTTCAAACTATACATATCACGGCACTGTCACGGTGCCACATCCTGGAAAGATAGGATGGTTTAGCGTAAAAGAGGATATTGTGCAGGATTTTGTTGGTTTGGAACTCTATATATACGACGAAAATTTTAATTACATTAAGAGAGCTAAATGCTCTACGGAGCCGGTTACAAGTAATTATCATGAATATACAATCATAAAATATGGAAAAGAATACGGTTTTGACTTCACTCTCGATAATACTGAATTGCCCCCCCTCAGCAAATATTTCTATGTGGTGCCCGCTTATAGGGTACGTGATTCTTCTGCTGATAAGAAGTATCTATTTTCGAAACCCTTGAAGTATACCACCCGTTTAAATACGGGCCAGATTAATGGAGTGGAGACCTTATGGGTAGAGAACGATGACAAATACTGCAAACCCGGCTACTGCCTCGACGGTATAGCCATGGATGCCGACTGCCTTTTTAATGGTTCCTCTCCGGCGAATGTTAATGTGAAGGTCGAATTCTTCGATTCAGACGGCAGAAATGTGATGTCAAAAGATTTTCAGTATGCAATCGGGACATCTAAAGGAGGTAAGATTAAAGCCATCTATCTTATCAATCACCGCATCGAGACTGTGATTGATAAGGCAAAAGTTACCCTTTGGTATGACGACCCCTATCTGCAGACCTCCGTCGACCCCTCAGCCCGGAAGATGATTCTCGATGAATTCGAAGTCGTCTATGACGACAACACCGAATGGTGGCCTGTATTTGACTACGCAGACACATCCTATTGGACTCAACAAGGCTACCGCATAGGGCGGTAATACCCCGAACAAAGATACTGTTTCAAAAAGTGTGTCTGAGAAAGGACATGCTTTTTGAAACAGCGTCAAAGGGTGCTCGCACAATGACTCTTTGGTAAAATCCGATGAAAAATCCAACGAGCAACTATTGTTGAGGTTTTCAGGTTGGACGAAAAAACGGTAATTTTGCTGGATGAAGCAGAAGGGAGGCAATGGCATAGGAGTTGTTGTCGCGGCGTATAATGCGGCGGCATGGCTCGTGCGTTGCCTGGATAGCGTGCTGGCGGCTGCGGATGTAGACGCGGCGGACGTGTGTATCGTGGTGGCGGATGACGGCAGTACGGACGGCACGGCGGCTATTGCGCAGCGCTATGCGGAGACTGACGGAAGGGTACAGCTACTGAAGCTGACTCATGGCGGACAGGCGGCGGCACGCGCGGCGGCTATTGCGGCTTTGCCTGCGCAGGTCGACCGGGTGATGATTGTCGATGCCGATAACACAATTCCGCAGCAGTCGTTGTCGCAGATGGCCACACGCCTTTCGCCTGATATAGACATGGTTATCGCCAACGTGGCAAAGTATACGGCGGAGGCGAATGTACCTACTTTGTATATGGACGCCGAGGCTGTGGCCGAGGGCAAGTCCTACGAAAAAACATCGTCCGGGCCGGTCTTGCGGCTGACACCGGCTGAGGCGTTAGAACGAATGCTGAACAATGACATTCCGAATTTTACGCATGGCATGGTGGTTCGGCGAAGCCTCTTCGGTCGTATCGATTGGGACACGCATCCGTCGATGACCAATGCCGAAGACGCGATGTTGCAGTTGCTGCTCGCCTCGGCCGCCACGGGCGCGGTGGTGCTGCTCCCCGATGTTGTCGCCTACGAGTATCGTCAGCGCCCCGGGACATTGTCGTCGATGTCCAGGGTAACGCCCGAAGGCATTGCACGTGTTTGGAGGGCCGTGTCGGCAGTGCCCTCGAAGCCTCGAGTCACCTTGGAGCGCTGGGGTCTCGGGCTGATGCACCTGTACCTTATAGGACGCGGAGTATGGATACCGCAAGATTACGAGCCACTGCGCGATATCGTTCGCTTGGTGGAAAACCCAGGCGCGGATGACCCCT
>FR897782.1 GCA_000437495.1 Prevotella sp. CAG:485 | reverse complement strand
ACGGCGCTCAAGCGTGACATACACTTTATATGGCTTGCCGGATATGAGCAGCCCGACTTCAACACCATCAACCGTTTCCGCAACCGAGTCAAAGAGGAGATCAACCAGGTGTTCACACAGTTGGTGATCGTGCTTGCCGAGAAAGGATTCATCACACTGGATGTGGAGTACATTGACGGCACGAAAATCGAGTCCAAGGCCAACAAATACACCTTTGTATGGCGGAAGTCCACGGAAAATCACCGCGCAAAACTGATTGAAAAGATAAAGGTGCTTCTCGAACAGATAGACGAGTCGATAGCTCAGGAGAATGCCGGGCAGGAAAACGGACAGAGCTTCACTCCGGCAGAACTGATGAATATAGCAGAGGAACTGAACCGCAGTCTTGACAATGAACCTGCGCCTCAGACCAAGGGACAAAAGGAAAAAGCAAAGGAACGGAAAAGACAGATCAGGCAACTGAAAAAACATGCTGACAAGCTGAGTGAATATGATGAAAAGCTGAGTACACTGGGTGATCGCAACTCATACTCCAAGACCGACCACGATGCCACATTCATGCGCATGAAAGAAGATGCGATGAACAACGGCCAGACCAAGCCGGGCTATAACCTTCAGATCTCATCCGAGAATCAGTTCATCACCGACTTCGCCCTGTTCCCCAATCCCACAGATACTTTGACTCTGATACCCTTCTTCAACTCATTCCGCAACCGATACGGACACCTGCCTTCAGTTGCCGTGGCCGACTCAGGATACGGTTCCGAAGAGAACTACCGCTTCATGGAAGAAGCAGGCATGGACGCCTACGTCAAATACAACCGCTTTCATATTGAACACCGTCCCCGTTACAGCCCCAATCCATTCCAAAGCGATAATTTCTATTATAATGAGAAGGATGATTACTTCGTCTGCCCGATGGGACAGCACATGACGCGCATTGGTACCCGCCATACCAAAACCGCCAGCGGTTATGTCAGCGAAAATGCCCGATACCGGGCTCAGCGCTGTGAAGGATGTCCGCTCAGATGTCTTTGTTATAAAGCCCGTGGCGACAGACGCACCATCGAGGTAAATCACCGGTTGCGACGATACAAAGAAAAAGCCTCGGAGCGGCTCATGTCAGAGGAAGGAATCAGACACCGCGGACGACGCTGCATAGAGCCGGAAGCCGTCTTCGGACAGATGAAACACTGCATGGCATACAAACGCTTCCGACACTTCTACAAAGGGTTACTCAGAAAATAGCTAACTGAT
>FR897781.1 GCA_000437495.1 Prevotella sp. CAG:485 | reverse complement strand
TCTCATAGCCATTAACTGAATATCCCTATTTAGACTTCATGCCACGCAAAAGAAAAGATTATTTTTACTCGGAGAAAAATATTATCTGCAGTCAGCCTGCATAATCATAAGGTCTTATTCCCGGTAATTCCCCGGTAATAAAAATGTTGGTGTTGGCGTAATTATAAAAAAGTATTAATTTTGCAACATGGAAAAATTAGATGTGCTTCTCGGCCTTCAATGGGGCGATGAAGGTAAGGGTAAGGTGGTGGACGTGCTCACACCGGCTTACGATATAGTGGCCCGCTTTCAAGGCGGTCCTAACGCTGGTCATACTCTTGAGTTTAACGGCCAGAAACATGTGCTGCGGTCAATACCATCGGGTGTTTTCCAACCCGACACCATTAATGTAATCGGCAACGGCGTGGTGCTCGATCCTCTGTTGCTTACATCAGAAGCCGCCGAGCTTGAAAAGGCCGGTGTCGACGTAGGCAAGGTGCTTCGCATTTCACGCAAAGCACATCTTATAATGCCCACTCACCGTCTTCTCGATGCGGCCAACGAAGCCGCCAAAGGAAGTGCCAGGATAGGCACCACAGGCAAAGGCATCGGTCCGGCGTATACAGATAAGGTGAGCCGTAACGGTTTGCGCGTGGGTGACCTTGAGCTGGATTTTGAAAACCGCTATAACGCAGCCCGCAACCGTCATCTGTTGCAGCTCAAGCAGATGGGCTTTGAGATACCGGCAGACTTTGAGGCTACCGAGCAGCTATGGCTTCAGGCGGCCAAGTCGCTCGAGCGTTTTCTGCTCACAGATACCGACTGGCTGATTAACGACGCCCTGCGTCAGGGCAAAAAGGTGCTTGCCGAAGGTGCCCAGGGCACAATGCTCGATGTGGACTTCGGCTCCTACCCCTTTGTTACCAGCTCGAACACCGTAACGGCCGGTGCCTGTGTGGGTCTGGGCGTGGCTCCGCGCAACATTGGCGATGTTTATGGCATCTTTAAAGCATATTGCACACGCGTGGGTGCAGGTCCTTTCCCCACCGAACTCTTTTCGGCCGACGGCAAGACAATGCGCGACCGCGGACATGAATATGGTGCCGTAACAGGTCGCGAACGCCGCTGCGGCTGGATTGACCTGGTGGCTCTGCGCCATGCCATCCAGATAAACGGCGTTACCAAGCTGATAATGATGAAGAGCGATGTGCTCGACACATTCCCCATAATCCGTGCCTGCGTGGCTTACGACATTGACGGGCAGGGACGCACTGACCGTTTCCCCTACGATGCGGCTGCCGTAAACATAAAGACGGTATACGAGGATATTCCCGGCTGGCAGACTGACCTCACTCAGGCTAAGTCGGCGGAGGATTTCCCCGAAAACTTCCGCAATTACATCAGCTATCTTGAAGAGAAACTTGAAGTGCCGATAGCCATAGTAAGCGTTGGCCCGGATCGTCTGCAGACCATCCGTCTGAAATAATCCCTATACAGCAACTCACAGCGATTGCCGGTGCAATCATCGGCAATCGCACCTGATAACGAACCAAAATTTTCTAAAATCATCAATCTAATATCATGGCAAAAGTAAAACCGTTCAAGGGCCTTCGTCCGCCACGCGAATTAGTGGAGGAGGTAGTATCACGGCCTTACGACGTACTCAACAGCGAAGAAGCCCGCAAAGAGGCTGAAGGGAATCCCAAATCGCTCTACCACATCATCAAGCCGGAAATAGATTTTGAACCCGGCACTGATGAACATGACCCCAAGGTTTATGACAAGGCTGTGGAAAACTTCCGCGCTTTCCAGAAAAACGGATGGCTTGTGCCCGATGAAAAAGAAAACTACTACATCTACGCACAAACCATGGATGGCCGCACTCAATACGGCTTCGTTGTAGCCGCCTGGGTAGACGATTATATGGAAGGCCGCATCAAAAAGCATGAGCTGACGCGCCGCGACAAAGAGGAAGACCGCATGAAACACGTGCGCATCAACAATGCCAACGTTGAACCGGTGTTCTTCGCCTTCCCCGACAATGCTGCTCTTGAAGAAATCATCCGCAAGGAAACGGCTAAGGCTCCCGAATATGACTTCGTGGCTCCCGATGGTTTTGGACACACTTTCTGGGTGATTGACGATGAAAACACCATCAAGACCATCACCGAAGAGTTTGCCAAGATACCGGCTCTTTACATAGCCGACGGCCATCACCGCAGCGCCGCCGCCGCCCTCGTAGGCGACGAGAAACGCCGCAACAACCCCAACCATCGCGGCGATGAGGAATACAACTACTTCCTGGCTGTTGCATTCCCCGCTTCGCACCTCCGCATCATCGACTACAACCGCGTGGTACGCGACCTTAACGGTCTGACCCCGGCTGAGTTCCTGGATCGCGTTCGCGAGAACTTCGAGGTGAAAGACATGGGCACGGAGATTTATCATCCCACCGGACTCCATAACTTCGCTCTCTATCTGGAAGGCCACTGGTACAGCCTCACCGCCAAACCCGGTACTTACGACGACAACGACCCCATCGGCGTGCTCGACGTTACAGTAAGCTCCGACAAGATTCTGCGCGACATTCTGGGCATCACCGACCTGCGCAGCGACAAACGCATCGACTTCGTAGGCGGCATTCGCGGTCTCGAAGAGCTGCAGCGTCGCGTTGACAGCGGCGAAATGAAGATGGCTCTCGCCCTCTATCCCGTAACTATGGGTCAGCTGATGCAGATTGCCGACACTGGCAACATCATGCCTCCCAAGACAACATGGTTCGAGCCGAAGCTTCGTTCGGGTCTTGTAATACACAAACTCGACTAAGCCTTTGCATCCCTGCAGGCTTATAAACGGCCGACAGGGAACGCAAAGCACCTCAGTTCCGTCGGGATGACGTAGCTAAAATCAAAAAAATTGCACACACAGGCCCTTGCTGCAACCCACAAAGCAGCTGGGGCCTGACCTTTACGGGGTTAACATTTTTGTGTGGAATGGCGTCTAAGCCACGTTGCCACAAAAGCGGAATGAAACCGATTTGCGTATATGAAAAATAATTAGTAATTTTGTAGGTGAATCCGGGGCCACGCCTCGATACCATGAATTAACCTAAAAAAAGCGACAATGAGTCAAATTATAACAGTAGAAGAAGCCGTAGCGAAAGTAAAAGACGGTATGACGGTAATGGTAGGAGGCTTCCTGGCCAACGGGTCGCCCAACAAGGTGCTCGACGCACTGGCAAAAAGCGGAGTAAAAGACCTTACAGTGATTTGCAACGACAGCGCCTACCCTGACAAAGGCATCGGCCAGCTCATAGTCAACAAGCAGCTCAAAAAACTTATCGTAAGCTATATCGGCGCCTGTCCGCAGACAGCCGAGCAGATGAACTCCGGCGAGCTGGAGGTGGAATTCTCACCCCAGGGCACTCTGGCCGAACGTGTTCGTGCGGGCGGTTTCGGTCTCGGCGGCGTACTCACTCCCACAGGTCTGGGCACAGTGGTAGCCGAAGGCAAGCAGGTGATAAACATTGACGGCAAGGACTACCTGCTCGAAAAACCGCTGCGTGCCGACGTGGCCCTGATAGGTGCCAGCAAAGCAGACAAAAAAGGCAATCTCCGCTTCAACGGCACAAGCTCCAACTTCAACCCCATGATGGCCACCGCTGCCGACATGGTGATTTGTGAGCCGAAAGAGATAGTAGAGATAGGCGAAATGGCTCCCGAAGATGTTCACACCCCCGGCATCCTCATCGACTATCTGGTAAAATAAAAACACATAAACCGCTGCTCAGACTCCTCTGAGAGCCACTTTTCACAATCACCTTCATCACTCGGTAAAGTTGAGGCTAAGATGCCTGCCGGCAGAAAGAAAAGCTGAGTTGATAAAAAAGATGTGATAAAAGAGCGGCAAGCGGATTTATAACAGCAATAACCTCCTGAATCTAATAATGGAAAAGACAACCTTGCGAGTAAGAATGAGCGCCAAAGATGCCCATTACGGCGGCAATCTGGTAGACGGCGCACACATGGTTCATCTCTTCGGAGACGTGGCCACTGAACTGCTCATAATGCATGACGGCGACGAAGGACTCTTCGCCGGTTATGATAATGTGGAATTTTTGGCTCCGGTATATGCCGGCGACTACATAGAAGCCCGCGGCGAGATAGTAAAGGTGGGCAACAGCTCACGCAAAATGGTGTTTGAGGCATGGAAGGTGGTTTCAACACGTCCCGACATCTCAGCTTCGGCAGCCGATGAGCTCGCAGAACCGATTCTGGTATGCCGCGCTTCCGGCACCTGCGTGGTTCGCAAAGCTGACCAAAGAATCAAACACGATTAATCGGCAGACAAAGGCATGGAGAAACTTATAATTACTGCCGCAATCTGCGGAGCAGAGGTAACCAAAGAACAGAACCCGGCAGTTCCCTATACCGTAGAGGAACTGGTGCGTGAGGCAAAAGCAGCCGCCGACGCCGGCGCAGCCATCATCCATGTGCATGTTCGCGAAGATGACGGCACTCCCACTCAGAGCAAAGAACGCTTCAAGGAATGCATGGACGCCATCCGCAAGGCATGTCCCGACGTGATAATGATTCCGTCGACGGGCGGCGCCGTAGGTATGACAGCCGAGGAGCGTCTGCAGCCAACAGAGCTGGATCCCGAAATGGCAACGCTCGACTGCGGCACCTGCAACTTCGGCGATGACGTGTTTGAAAACACTATGCCCATGATGCGCGCCTTCGGCAAACGCATGATGGAACGCAACATCAAACCGGAATATGAGTGCTTTGAGATGGGTCATCTCGACACGGTTGTGAATATGGCCCGCAAAGGACAGGTTCCCGGCGCTCCCATGCAGTTCAACTTCGTGCTCGGCGTGCCGGGTTGCACCCCCGCCACGGTCGACAATCTCTGCTGGCTGGTAAACAAGATACCCGCCGGAAGCACCTGGACAGTAACCGGAATCGGCCGCCACGCCTTCCCGATGGCCGCTGCCGGCATAGCCATGGGCGGCAACGTGCGTGTAGGCTTCGAGGATAACCTCTATCTGAGTCGCGGCGTACTGGCAAAGAGTAACGGCGAACTGGTGGCAAAAGTAGTGCGTCTGGCCAAAGAACTCGGCCGCGAGATTGCTACTCCGGCAGAAGCCCGCGAGATACTCGGTCTGAAACAGAAATAACACAACTGCCGCAAAGGGCCACAACGGCTCTACGGCAAAAAGAATCTAAAAAAATAAAACCAACCATACATCATGCAGAAAAAAGGTAACAAATACGGCACACACCGCGTGCTCGAGCCAAAAGGCGTACTCCCCCAGCCCGCCAACAAGGTGGACAACAATATGGACGAAATCTACGATAACGAAATCCTGATTGACGTTCAGACTCTTAACATCGACTCCGCATCGTTCACTCAGATAGAGGAACAGGCCGGCGGCGACAAAGAGAAGATTGCCGAAATCATGCTCGACATCGTGGCAAAACAGGGCAAACATCGCAACCCGGTAACCGGTTCGGGCGGTATGCTTCTTGGCACGGTAGAGAAAATCGGCGACGCTCTGAAGGGCAAAATCGACCTCAAAGAGGGCGACAAAATCGCTACTCTGGTGTCGCTGTCGCTGACTCCTCTGCGCATCGACAAAATCAAAGAGATACGTCCGGAAATCGACCAGGTGGACATTGACGGCAAAGCCATTCTGTTTGAGAGCGGCATCTACGCCAAGATACCCAACGACATGCCCGAGAACCTGGCCCTGAGCGCTCTTGACGTTGCCGGCGCTCCCGCCCAGACAGCCAAGCTGGTGAAACCCGGCGACACAGTGCTCATCATCGGCGCCGGCGGCAAGAGCGGTATGCTCTGCTGCTACGAGGCTAAGAAACGCGCAGGCGTTACGGGCAAGGTTATCGGCCTGTGCCACAGCGAACGCTCAACCAAACGTATGCAGGACCTCGGCTTCTGCGACTATGTGTTCAGCGCCGACGCCACTCAGCCCGTTCCCGTAATGGAGAAAATCTCCGAGCTCACCAATGGCCAGATGTGCGACGTAACCATCAACAACGTCAACATCCCCGACACGGAGATGACCTCTATCCTCTGCACCAAGAACGACGGCGTTGTTTACTTCTTCTCCATGGCCACGAGCTTCACCAAGGCTGCTCTGGGCGCTGAAGGTGTCGGCAGCGACGTGACGATGATAGTAGGCAACGGCTACACCAAAGGCCACGCCGAAATCACTCTGCAGGAACTGCGCGAGAATGAAGCCTTACGCAAGATTTTCACTGACCTCTACGCATAATCGGAAACAATAAATAAGGTGTGCCGCGCGGCCAATGACAGGGTCAGCGCGGCGCGCCTAACCCCTTTTTAGGAAAACTGACTAAGGCGAATCTCATTATGAACCAAAGCAGAAGAAAAGAGCTGTTTCCGAATGTTTCAGACAAGGATTGGAACGACTGGACATGGCAGGTGCGCAACCGCATTGAAACAGTAGACCAACTGAAGAAATACCTGAAGCTGACCGAGGAAGAGGAAGCCGGCATACGCGAGAGCCTGAAGACGCTGCGTATGGCCATCACCCCTTATTATCTGAGTCTGATAGACCCGGACGACCCCAATGACCCCGTTCGCAAGCAGGCTGTTCCGTCGTCGCTGGAGCTGCATCGCGCCGATGCCGACCTGGAAGACCCGCTGCACGAAGACAGCGACAGCCCCGTGCCCGGACTTACGCACCGTTATCCGGATCGCGTGCTGATGCTCATCACCGACAAATGCTCAATGTATTGCCGTCATTGCACACGCCGCCGTTTCGCCGGTCAGCATGACGCAGCATCGCCTCGTGAGAACATAGACAAAGCCATTGACTATATTGCCCGTACGCCTCAGGTGCGCGACGTGCTTCTCAGCGGCGGCGACTGCCTGCTGGTGAGCGACGAGACCCTCGAATACATCTTCAAGCGCCTGCGCGAGATTCCCCACGTGGAAATCATACGCCTCGGCAGCCGCACCCCCGTAGTGTGCCCGCAGCGCATAACCCCCGAGCTGGTGCAGATGATAAGCAAGTACCATCCCGTATGGCTCAACACTCACTTCAACCACCCCAACGAGGTCACCGAGGAGAGCAAGGAAGCCTGCGCCCGCCTGGCCAACGCCGGTGTGCCCCTGGGCAACCAGAGCGTATTGCTGCGCGGCGTAAACGATTGTCCCAACATCATGATGCGTCTGGTGCATGAGTTAGTGAAGATTCGCGTTCGCCCCTACTACATCTATCAGTGCGACCTCAGCCTCGGCATCGAGCACTTCCGTACACCGGTGTCGAAGGGCATAGAGATTATGGAGAACCTGCGCGGCCACACGTCAGGCTACTGCGTGCCGACGTTCGTGATAGACGCCCCCGGCGGTGGCGGCAAGATACCCATCATGCCCAACTACATTATAAGTATGGCACCTAACCGCATGGTTGTCCGCAACTACGAAGGCGTCATCACCACTTACACCACGCCCGACGAGTATAAGGACGAGTGCCAGTGTCCCGACTGCAAAGCCCAGCGTGCCGAGAAAGCAAAACATCGCGAGGGTGTGGCACGTCTGCTCTACGGCGACCAGTTGGCCATAGAGCCTAACGAGTTGGAACGTCACAAACGCAACAAACACTGATAGCAAATTACCACCGTGAAGCTGATTGAGGATGTAGCAGATTGCCGTTCAGTGGCCATAGTTGGTCTTGCCAAAAATGCAGGCAAGACCGAATGTCTGAACTATATCCTCAAACGGCTTGCGGCGCGCGGACACGCCACAGCGCTGACGTCGATAGGTGTTGACGGCGAGACGAGCGATGCCGTAACACGCACCCCAAAGCCGGAGATTACCGTCTACAACAATATGCTCTTTGCAACGTCAGAGCTGCATTACCGTCAGCGCCGTCTGACCTCGGAGATACTCGACCTGAGCAACCGGCATACGGCCCTGGGGCGTTTGGTAACCGCCCGCGCTGTTATAGGTGGCAAAGCATTGATTTCCGGTCCGGCCGACACCGCCACTATGCGACGCCTCATAGCCTCGTTGCATGATTTGGGCGCCGAGACAGTGTTGATTGACGGCGCGTTGTCTCGGCTGAGCCCGGCGTCGCCGGCAGTTGCCGACGCTCTTGTATTGGCAACAGGTGCCGCAGTGGCGTCCACCATAAAAGAGGTGGAAAGGCATACACGGTTTGTCTGCTCGCTGATTCAGCTGCCTGCCGTAGACGCCGATTTAGCCGAGAGACTGGAAACGGTGGGAAACGGCGTCTGGGGTATAGACGACAGCGGCTTGCCGCATGATTTGAAGATTCCGTCGGCTTTCGCTTTGGAAAAGAACCGCGACCGCATTTTCAGTTACGGCACTACCCTGTTCTGCTCAGGAGCCGTCAGCGACCACTTTTTAGAGTTCCTGAAGATGCAGAAGCAGATTGCGGAAACCACGCTGATAATGCGCGACTTCACACGCCTTTTCGCCAAACCGGAAACTTACGCCGATTTCCGGCGCCGGGGCGGTAAACTGGCTGTGATGCGGAAAAACCGTCTGCTGGCTGTATGCGTGAATCCCATCTCCCCAAAAGGCTACCGACTGGACAGCAACAGGCTGTGCGAGGCTCTTGAACAGACGCTCACCGTGCCGGTCTATGACCTTATGAATTACGGACATACCCTCAACTCAATAGCATGACAGAAAAGCCATATACACTGCGCGATGCTATAGGCGGAAATAGAAATTTAGCCTATATTGCCGACCTTACGGAGACCGTGTCTTCGCCGGGTCGTCGCAGTCTGTTGAGCAGTGAATGGCTTACAGAGAAGGAGTTGCTTGAAAGGGAATATGAGCACACCGAGGAGATGCTGAGGCTAAGGCGGAATAATCCGGAAGCCACAGAAAATATCCTGCGGCAGTTGATGTGCCTGCGCGACATCACCACTACCCTTTCGGCCCTGAAGGCATCGCAGACCATGGGCGACATAGAGCTGTATGAGCTTAAAGCCCTGGCGCTGGTGGTAGTTGAAGTTCGCAATCTGTGTGAGCAATATGGCATTAAGGCTGTGGAACTCCCCGATGTGGAGAAGGTGGTTGAGCTATTGGACCCGGAAGGAACACGGGTGGCACATTTCTATATATACGACGCCTACAGCCCGGTTCTGAAGCAACTGCGCATCAGGCTGAAAGCAGCACAGAAAGAGGAAGCCGACACGGCAGAGCTCTTTGCCGCCTGCAGCGACGAGGAAAACCATATACGCACAGAGCTGAGCAATTCGCTGCAGCCATACGCCGAATCCTTGCAAAAGGGGCTGACGGCCTTAGGACGGCTTGACATGCTGATAGCCAGAGCGGCATTGGCTGAAAAGATGAATCTTAGTCGGCCGGCCATAACAACCGGAAAGACAAGTTACCG
This sequence comes from Prevotella sp. CAG:485, assembly GCA_000437495.1. Lineage (GTDB taxonomy): Bacteria > Bacteroidota > Bacteroidia > Bacteroidales > Muribaculaceae > Lepagella. Next base: position 19,291 of record FR897781.1, on the reverse strand, counting down.
TGGTCTGCGTAACCCTCAGATTGCAGAGTTGTTAGCCCGTAACAAGCGCGAATTTCAGCCCGTAGACATTACAATAGAACCCGGAGTAACGGTGATTACCGGTGCCAATATGGCCGGTAAGAGCGTTGTGCTGAAGACGGTGGCTCTTTGCCAGCTTATGGCTCAGTTCGGCTATCACGTGCCGGCTCAGGAGGCCGAGGTGAGACCTGTGGAGGAAGTGTTAAGCAGCATTGGCGACGCTCAGGATGAGCTGGAAGGCCTCTCGAGCTATGCCGCCGAGATGCTGCGCATAAACAATATTATAGATAAGAAGAGGTGCGGTGTGCGTTGTCTGGCGCTGATTGACGAGCCGGCACGCACCACTAATCCTGAGGAAGGAAAAGCATTGGTCAATGCAATAATCGAGCTTCTGGGCGGTGAGGGCAGCTCTACCCTGCTCACCACTCATTACAGCGGACTGACTGCCGAATGTCGCAGACTGCGTGTTCACGGATTTCGCGAGGAGAAGGCTGAAGGCCATACCCTTACGGCATCTACTGTGAATGACTTCATCGACTACCGGTTGGAGCCTGACGATGATGCTCAGGCTCCCCATGAGGCCCTGCGGATAGCACGGCTCATTGGCGTGGACGACGCTGTTACAGAAACCGCTGCCCGTTATCTTGACCAATAAGAAAGTTGAACATCTGAAATGCAGAAGAGTAAGTTAGGATTAGATTTTGAGAAGGTAAAGCACGCCAAAGAGGTTGCCCGCCGCATTGCCGACGATGTGCAGCACTTTGTGGAAGGCTACAGCACGGTGGCCGTTGAGCGCACCCTGTGCCGCCTGCTGGGCATTGACGGCATAGATGCCAACGAAGTGCCGCTGCCCAACGTGCTGGTCAATTCGTTGAAAGAAAAAGGGGTGCTGAGCGAAGGCGTAATGTACTTTCTTGGCAATGCCATTATTGAAACCGGTCTCGAACCGCAGGCCATAGCCGAGCAGGTGGCAGAGGGGAAGCTCGACATCACCGAGCTGCCGGCTCACAGCGGCGAAGAGGTGGCCAAGGCACTCGAACCGTACGTTCAGGCATCGCTGAAACGCATCAAAGACCGCCGCGCCAAGAAAGAGAATTACCTCAACACCATAGGCGAGGGCCCGAAACCCTATCTCTATGTAATCGTTGCCACCGGCAATATCTATGAGGACGTAATACAGGCTCAGGCAGCCGCACGTCAGGGTGCCGACATCATCGCCGTTATCCGCACAACGGGTCAGAGCCTGCTTGACTATGTGCCTTACGGCGCCACCACAGAGGGCTTCGGCGGCACTTTCGCCACGCAGGAAAACTTCCGCATCATGCGCAAAGCTCTTGACGAGGTTGGCGAAGAGGTTGGCCGCTACATCCGCCTTTGCAACTATTGCTCGGGTCTCTGTATGCCCGAAATAGCCGCTATGGGTGCCCTTGAGGGTCTTGACGTGATGCTCAACGATGCTCTCTACGGTATCCTGTTCCGCGACATCAATATGCAGCGCACGCTTGTTGACCAGTTCATGAGCCGCGTAATAAACGGCTATGCAGGCGTTATCATCAACACCGGCGAGGACAACTACCTCACCACCGCCGACGCTGTAGAGGAGGCTCACACAGTGCTTGCCTCCGACCTCATCAACGAACAGCTTGCTCTTTTGGCAGGTCTCCCCGAAGAGCAGATGGGTCTGGGTCACGCCTTTGAAATGGACCCGTCGCTGGAAAACGGCTTCCTGCTGGAACTGGCGCAGGCTCAGATGCTTCGCGAAATCTTCCCGAAGGCAACGCTGAAGTATATGCCTCCCACAAAGTTCATGACCGGCAACATCTTCCGCGGCCATATTCAGGATGCTCTGTTCAACATGATTGGCATCTGGACACACCAAGGCATTCAGCTGCTTGGTATGCCCACAGAGGCTATCCACACTCCTTTCATGAGCGACCGTTATCTCTCTATTGAGAACGCCAAATACATCTTCGGCAACATGAAGAGCATTGGCGAGGAAGTGGAGTTCAAGAAAGACGGCATCATTCAGCGCCGTGCCCAGGAGGTGCTTGCCAAGGCCACCGAGCTGCTCGAGCGCATGGAGAAAGAGGGTCTGTTCTCAGCCCTTGAAAAGGGTATCTTCGCCGATGTAAAACGCGCCAAGACAGGCGGCAAAGGCCTCGATGGTGTGGCTCCCAAAGGCAAGAACTATTACAATCCGTTTATCCAGTTAATGTTAGACCGTAAGTAAACCATGAGCGAAGGATTATATTCAACCGAGAAGAAAGATTACGATAAAACGCTCGACCTGACTCGCATCAAGCCTTACGGCGATACGATGAACGACGGCAAGACACAGCTGAGCTTCACACTCCCTGTGCCGGCAGGCGAAGAAGCCATTGAGGCTGCCAAACAGCTGCTGCGGCAGATGGGCTTCGAGAACCCCCTTATTGTCTATCACCGCGAGCTGACTCCGGGCTTCACCTTCTTCAATGCCTACGGCTCATACACCGGCAGCGTGGACTATACGCAGATTCATGTGCCGAAGGTGGAAGGCGTGAAATGGGGCATGGAGGAATGTGATGCCTACATTCGCGAGAACATCGGCCGTCCGCTGGTGATGGTAGGAGCAAGCACAGGTACAGACGCTCACACCGTGGGCATCGACGCCATCATGAATATGAAGGGCTTCGCCGGTCATTACGGCCTGGAACGTTACGAGATGATTGACGCTCATAACCTGGGCAGTCAGGTGCCCAACGACGAGTTCATTGCCAAGGCTCTGGAACTGAATGCCGACGCCCTGTTGGTGTCGCAGACAGTTACGCAGAAGGATATCCACATCCAGAACATGACAGAGTTGGTGGAGATGCTTGAAGCAGAAGGTCTGCGCGACAAGGTAATCCTTGTATGCGGCGGCCCGCGCATCTCGCACGAACTGGCCAAAGAGCTCGGCTACGACGCCGGTTTCGGCGCCAACACTTACGCTGATGACGTGGCCTCGTACGTGGCTCAGGAGTATGTGCGCCGCCACGGCAACAATCAATAAGCAATAACTTTAAAATCTCTATATCATGGACAAAGCTCAAATTAGAGAGACAATAGCCAGACGCGCCGCCAAAGAACTGCACGACGGCTATGTAGTAAACTTAGGTATCGGCCTGCCCACTATGATACCCAACTATCTTCCCGAAGATGTAAAGGTAACCATCCACTCGGAGAATGGGTTATTAGGTCTCGGCCCGCGTCCGGCTGCCGGCGAGGAGGATTACGAATATACCGATGCCGGCGGTCAGTGCATCACCTCTACCCCCGGTGCCTCCAGCTTCAACAGCGCTTACAGCTTCGGACTGGTGCGCGGCGGCCATGTAGACGTTACCATTCTCGGTGCGCTGCAGACCGATGAAAAAGGCAATCTGGCCAACTGGTGCATACCCGGTAAAAAGACTCCGGGCATGGGCGGCGCCATGGACCTGCTGTCGGGAGCAAAACGCGTTATCCTGGCCATGGAACACACCGCAAAGGGCAACCACAAGATTCTGAAAGAATGTACGCTGCCCCTCACGGCTGCCAACTCCGTAAACCTCATCATCACTGAAATGGGTGTGATGGAGGTTACTGACAAGGGCCTCGTGCTGCGCGAGCTCAATCCGGCCTTCACCCTCGACGAGATAAAAGCTGCTACCGGCTGCGAACTCATTGTAGCCGACGACCTTAAACCTATGTGCTAACCCCCAGACCCAATATTTTATAATATATGGATTTCAACACCACAGAAAGGCAAGACCTGTTTCTGCAAATGATTCGGGAATTTGCCGAAAAGGAAGTTAAGCCACTGGCCGCCGAAGTTGACGACCAGGAACGCTTTCCTATGGAGACAGTAGAAAAGATGGCCAAATTGGGCCTGATGGGCATACCCGTACCCAAACAGTATGGCGGTGCCGGAGCCGACAACGTGCTTTACACCATGGCCGTTGAAGAGCTGAGCCGTGTGTGCGCCACAACGGGCGTTATCCTGTCGGCTCACACGTCGCTGTGCTGCGCTCCCATTCTTGAAAACGGCACAGAGGCCCAGAAGCAGAAATATCTGCCTAAACTGGCCAGCGGCGAATGGATTGGCGCTTTCGGCCTTACCGAACCCAATGCCGGCACCGACGCCAGCGCTCAGCAGACCACGGCTGTGAAAGAGGGCGACCACTATGTGCTCAACGGCTCCAAGATTTTCATTACCAATGCCGGCTATGCCAACGTGTATATCATCATGGCTATGACCGACAAGAGCAAAGGCACCAAGGGCATCTCGGCTTTCATAGTAGAGAAAGACTTCCCCGGCTTCTCCATCGGCAAAAAAGAGAAGAAGATGGGTATCCGCGGCTCGGCCACCTGCGAGCTGATTTTTGAAAATTGCATCGTACCGGCCGAGAATCTCTTAGGTCAGGAAGGCAAAGGCTTCGGCATTGCCATGAAGACCCTCGACGGCGGCCGCATCGGCATCGCTTCGCAGGCTCTCGGCATAGCTCAGGGCGCCATGGACGAAACGGTTCGCTACCTCAAAGAGCGCAAACAGTTCGGCCGTCCGCTGGCCAAGTTCCAGAATATGCAGTTCCAACTTGCCGACATGCAGACCCGCATAGAGGCCAGCCGTCTGTTGGTGCGCAAGGCTGCCTTCAAGAAAGACCGCAAGCAGAACTACAGCGCTGACGCCGCTATGGCCAAGCTCTTCGCCGCTGAGACCGCCATGGAGATGACCACCAAGGCCGTACAGTATCACGGCGGTTACGGCTACACACGCGAATATCCGGTGGAACGCATGATGCGCGACGCCAAAATCACCGAGATTTACGAGGGCACCAGCGAGGTTCAGCGCATGGTGATAGCCGGCAAACTCCTTAAATAAGCAATGACCATGAACAAACCACTTGAAATAGTAGTCTGCATAAAGCAAGTGCCTGATACTACGGAAATCAAACTCGACCCGGTGAAAGGCACCCTGATACGCGACGGCGTACCCAGCATCATGAACCCCGACGACAAAGGTGGTCTGGAGTTCGCTCTCCGTCTGAAGGACAAATACGGCGCAAATGTAACAGTAGTGAGCATGGGACCGCCTCAGGCCGTTGCCGTGCTGCGCGAAGCTTACGCCATGGGTGTTGATCGCGCCATCCTGCTCAGCGACCGCAAGTTCGGCGGCGCCGATACACTGGCCACGTCAACAACCATTGCAGCCGCGCTGAAGAAGATTCCGCACGACATCATCATCACAGGCCGCCAGGCCATTGACGGCGACACCGCTCAGGTAGGCCCGCAGATTGCCGAACACCTCGACCTGCCGCAGATAACATACGCTGTGGAACTCAGCTACGACGGCGACAAGACGTTCACCGTGCGCAAGGAGATGGAAGACGGCTATCAGATGGTAGCCGTAGAAAGCCCCTGTCTGATAACGGCTCTGGCAAGCGGCGTGAAACCGCGCTATATGAGCGTGGCAGGCATCTGGGATGCTTTCGACAAGGAAGTGGAAGTTTGGAACTTCGACAGCATCGACGTTAACCCCGACACCATTGGTCTGGCCGGCTCACCCACACGCGTAGCCAAATCCTTCGCCAAGGGCATGAAGGCTCCGGGACAGTTCTTCGAGGTAGAACCGGAGGAGGCTGTGGAACTCATCATCGCCAAGCTCAAAGAGAAATTCATCATCTAAGCACAGAAAGCCATGAACAAGCAAGATTATAAAGACGTATATGTATTCCTGGAGCAACGCGACGGGAAAGTTCAGCCCGTGGCTTTTGAGCTGCTCGGCAAAGCACGCGAACTTGCCGATGCATTAGGCGAGAAAGTGGTAGGTATCCTTCTCGGCCATGAGCTGGATAACAAAGAAGCCGAACAGTGCATTGCCGAAGGCGCCGACACCGTTTTGGTAGCCGACGACCCCGCTCTGGCAGTCTACACCACCGAGCCGTATGCCCAGGCTATAGACCAGGTAATAAAAGAACGCAAACCGAGCATCATCCTGTTCGGTGCCACCACCATAGGCCGCGACCTCGGCCCGCGTTTGTCAGCCCGTGTTGGCACAGGCCTTACCGCCGACTGCACCGGTCTGGAGATTTCAGCTGACCGCGACCTGATGATGACGCGTCCGGCCTTTGGCGGCAACCTGATGGCTACCATCATCTGCGCCGCTCACCGCCCGCAGATGTCGACCGTGCGCCCCGGCGTGATGCGCCGCTGCACTCCCAACCCCGACCGCAAAGGCTCCGTTGAGAAGCTGAGTGTGAACTTCAACCCGGCCAAATTCCGCGTGAAGGTCCTGGAGACGGTGAAGGAGAGCAAAGACAAGATTGATATTACCGAAGCCAACGTATTGGTATCGGGCGGCCGCGGCGTAGGCACCGGCGACGGATTTGCCAAACTGCAGGCACTTGCCGACACCATGGAGGCCCAGGTCAGCGCCAGCCGCGCCGTTGTTGACGCCGGACTCATGGACCACGACCGTCAGGTTGGCCAGACCGGTAAGACTGTACGTCCCGACCTGTACTTCGCACTCGGCATCTCTGGCGCTATCCAGCATCTTGCCGGTATGGAGGAGAGCGATTTCATCATTGCAGTGAACAAAGACAAGTTCGCACCCATCTTCTCGGTTGCCGACCTCGGCATTGTTGGCGACCTGCATAAGATTGTGCCTCTGCTAACTGAGCGCCTCAAAAACCACGACTGAGCAATAGGCATCATCTATAGAATAAAGTAAGCTTTAAGGCTGTGTCTGTTCTCAAATTGAGACAACACAGCCTTTATTATCAGCTTACCCTTTTGGTGGGAAAAAGTTGTTCCGAAAGCCGCTATCCCCGGGAAAAGCAGTTGTGCCATAAAGGAGCAAATCGTCCATTATGGCACAACCGTTTATGGTAATAAAGTGATATGAGGCTCAGACCTTCTCGAACGGCGGCGGAGTGCCCGGGTCATCATCCATGTCATCAGACGAAGGCTGCTGCGAAGAATCGGATTTGCCTGCCTTTTCAGCTTCTTTAGCGGCCGACTTTTTATCAGCCGACTTCTTAATGCTGTTTTTCTGTTGCTGTGCTTCAATCCATTTCTCTTCCTTATCGTACTCTTCGTCTTCGGGCGAAGGCTTGCCGGCATTGGCTTTGTTCAGCGCCATCACCTCGTCAGTGCGGCTCTTCCATTTACGCTTGCCGAGAACATCTTCCACATCGGCGGTGAATATCACTTCGCGCTCCACAAGCATATCACGCAATTTGGCGTGTTGCTCGGCATGTTCGCGGAGAATATTCTTGGCACGTTCATATTGCTCGGCCACTATCCTGTTCACCTCATCGTCTATGGTGGTTGCCGTGGTCTCAGAATAAGGTTTCACGAAGCCGTATTCCTGTCCTGTGGAGTCCTGGTAGTTGATGTTGGGCAACTTGTTGCTCATGCCGTAAATCATCACAAGAGCGCGGGCAATCTTAGTGGTGCGTTCCAGGTCATTGCTGGCGCCGGTTCCTATTTCGCCTAAGAAGAGCTCTTCAGCGGCACGTCCGGCCAGCAGACCGCACATAGTGTCGAGCAGAGCCTGAGTGGGCATAATCTGGCGGTCTTCGGGCGAATACCATGCGGCGCCCAAGGCTCGGCCACGCGGAACAATCGTAACTTTCACCAGCGGATTGCCGTATTGAGTGAGCCATCCCACAATGGCATGACCTGCCTCGTGTGTGGCTATGGAGCGTTTCTCTTCAGGCGTGATGATTCGGCTCTTCTTCTCCATGCCGCCCACAATGCGGTCAATGGCCGACATGAAGTCGTTCCATTCCACCTGCAGCTTGTTGTGGCGGGCAGCTATCAGAGCAGCTTCGTTGCATACATTGGCAATATCAGCACCTGAGAAACCGCCGGTCTGGCGTGCCAGCTGTTCCACGTCAAGCGAAGCATTTACCTTTATGTTGCGCAGGTGCACCTGGAAAATCTCAATGCGGTCAGTAAGCTCCGGCAGGTCCACATAAATCTGCCTGTCGAAACGACCGGGACGCATAAGAGCCTTATCGAGCATATCGGCGCGGTTGGTGGCTGCCAGGATTATCACACCGTTGTTTGAAGAGAAACCATCCATCTCGGTGAGCATCTGGTTCAGCGTGTTTTCTCGTTCATCGTTTGAGCCCATATTGGGATTCTTGCCGCGGGCACGTCCCACAGCGTCAATCTCGTCGATGAAGACGATGCACGGAGCCTTCTCCTTGGCCTGTTTGAAGAGGTCGCGCACACGAGCGGCACCCACGCCCACAAACATTTCCACAAAGTCGGAGCCCGACATACTCAGGAAAGGCACGTTGGCCTCGCCGGCCACAGCTTTTGCCAACAGCGTCTTACCGGTGCCCGGAGGGCCTACCAGCAGCGCGCCGCGCGGTATCTTGGCTCCAAGCTCGGTATAACGGCCCGGATTTTTCAGAAAATCTACAATCTCTTCTATCTCAACTTTGGCTTCGGCAAGGCCGGCTACATCCTTGAAGGTTACGTTTGAGCCTGTATTCTTGTCGAAGACCTTGGCACGACTTTTACCTACATTGAATACGCCTCCTCCGCCGGCGCCGCCGCCCATACGGCGCGACATAAGCACCATGAAGAGAATGAAGAGCAGGAACGGCCCGAAATACCAGAAGAACTTGGAAAGCGACGAGCCCTTTTCATATTCCACCACTATTTCCGGTTTTTTCTGACTCAGCAAATCGGCGTTCCAACTGTCAATCTTATCCTGAATCTTATCAGGCGACGGTATATTGGCCTTGATTTTTGCCACCGCGCCATCAGTGTCTTTCAGTCCTATAGCTTTGGCACCTTCGGGTGTCAGCTCACCTTCGGCCTCACCGTTTTCGCTCAGGACAACGATGCGCTTTATCTGACCGGCCTCGGCCGTTTGCTCAAATTTTGTCCACGGCACCTCCTTTTCCACCGAATTATCCTGGAAATAATATAATGCTATGAGGGCCAGAATTATTAAGGCGTACATCCAGAAGAGGTTGAACACCGGGCGGATTCCACCTTTGTTTGGCTTTAGATTTCTGTTGGGGAACATAATGGCTGGATTTAATCTTGATCGTCGGGAATATCTGTAAAGGGAGCGTCGGTATAAAGCTCCTCAAGGGCGTACCGTTGGCGTGTCTCCGGCAGGAATACATGAATCAGAGTGTCGCCATAATCTATAATAATCCATTCGCGGTTGCGGTAACCGTCGGTGTGGAGCGGTTTGCGACCTGCCTGGTCAAGCACGTTGTCAATGATATTGTCCGCTATTGCAGCTACCTGAATAGGATTTCGGCCCTGACAGATAATGAACGTGTGAGCCGGAGCTGTTTCAATTCCTGACAAGTCGATTATACGCACTCCGCTGCCCTTTTTGTCCTGAACAGCAGATGTTACTATTTGAGTTATGTCGATTGGTTGTGGGTTTGTCATTCAATAAAAGTCTCTGTAAAACACTTTGAGAGGAAACTTTCAGTGTCTGTTTATAAAAACACTTCAAGCTTTGAAAAGTTAATATTAAGATTGCAAAAATTGTGCCAAATACAGGATTCAGACCTTATTGAAGCCCCTGATTTTACCATGCAAATCTTCAAAATAGAGTGTTCAGAGTATATAAGACCGGTCCGACTGCCTATGAAAGCTGTCGGCCGGTCTAAAAGTCATGTCATTTTAACATCAGAACGGGAGGTCGTCAGGGCTTTCTGCGGCTGCGAGGCCGTTATCTGCCTGGGGCTGAGGCATTGGGCCGAAGTTTTGAGGAGCCGGACCCATTGCTGCTGCCTGTTGCTGCGGCGGCATACCCGGCTGCGTCTTTTCTGCGCGCCAACCGCGTACGTCGGTGTACCAGCGTCCGTTATATTCGCGGCTTTCTATGTCGAACGAAAGATTTACAAAATCTCCCACCTCAAGTTGATTCTGATCTATGCGGTCGCCAAAAAAGTTGAAACAAACTTTCTTGGGATAATTATCGGTCGTTTCAAGCACATATTCTTGTTTACGCCATGCGTTGCCGGCTTTCGATACGCCGTCAACCAACGGAAGTTTCTGTATGATGCGACCGGTAAGTACTAAATCTGCCATGTCTGTGTGTTATTATAATGTTATTTTGTTCATTTTCCCCTCACCGCCTATAAGTTTTCTCCTGCTCATCTCACACCCTGCAAAGCCTTTCATTTCTCAGGCTTTGTTGCGTTCAGTGGCTTAAAAGGAGCTTGGCTGCGGTAAGTTTATTTGTGCAAAGATAGCAAAAAAAATTGGACCTTGCAACATTATCCTGCTTGGCTTCTTTGTGTTATCCTTTTTATTCTGCCCTATTGTATAACTCAGATGCGTTCAGAGGCCAAAAAAGTTGGACGCGTTAGAGTCTGTTATGGCTACCACCTTCTCCATATCCATATTGAGCACTTCCGCCACCTTGGCGCAAATATCAGGAATATAGGCACTTTCGTTACGGCGACCCCGATGCGGTACGGGTGCAAGATAAGGTGAATCAGTTTCAAGCAATATTCTGTCAATGCCTATTTCCGGGAGAGCGGCACGTAGAGCCGGAGCATTTTTAAACGTAACCACGCCGTTGATGCCAAAGAAATAGTCGCCAGCTTCCCTGATGGCTCGCACCTGTTCCGGACTGCCGGTGAAGCTGTGGAAAACGGCCGGAACGTTTTTGCCGAATTTGTGCAGAATCTCCAGCGTATGTTCAAGAGCCTCTCGGCAATGGATAATGAGCGGCAGACCTTTTTTGCGCGCTATGGTAATCTGGGCCTCAAACACCCTTTTCTGGCGGTCAAGCGTTTCCTTTTCCCAGTATAAGTCAATGCCTATCTCCCCTATTGCCACGGGCTTCTCATCCTCGAAGGCCGACATAATGGTGTCGAGTTGACCGCGCCATTGGTCGGTGGCATCGCAGGGGTGCAACCCGGCTGCCACATACGTACATTCAGGTCTGGCATGATGCAGCGTCAGCAACGGCTTCACGCTCTCAACATTCACATTGGGTAGCACAAAGCGCTTTACGCCGGCTTCCATAGCCCTCTCAACTACCGCCTCAGGACCTTCCGGAAAGGCCTCACTGTCGTAAATATGCGTGTGAGTATCGGTCATTTGTCCCTGTCTGTAAGCGAGAGAGCCAAATCTTCAAAGTTTCTTCGCCACTCCTCACTGATGCAGGCTTTGTCGAGCGCTGCTATCGCCGCATTACAGTAGTCGATAGTGGCTTGGCGGCTCTTTTGAGCCATGCCGAGCTTGTCGTAAATTTCGCGGAATACCGTCAGCTTGTGGCTACCACATTCCATTAGCATGGCACAACGTAACGCCTCTGCTTCTGCGCCGCCTGATTCCAAGGCAGACAGCAGCAGATAGGTCTTTTTATTGTTTTGCACGTCGCCACCTATGGGCTTGCCAAGACGCTTCTCATTGCCATAAATGTCAAGATAATCGTCGTGAATCTGGAAAGCGATGCCAAGCTTCATGCCATATTCATACAGAGCCTCGGTGGTTGCCTGAAAGTCGGGCGCTGCGTTGCCTGTCAAAGCACCTATTTTTAAAGCCGTGGCGAGCAAAGCCCCGGTTTTGAGGCTTATCATGTTGATATATTCGGGCAACGTTACGTCGCTGCGTTGCTCGAAGTCCATATCAAGAGCCTGCCCCTCATAGACGTCCATGGCTCCCTTGTTGAATGCCTTCAGCACTCGAGCCAGGATGTTGTCGTCTACTTTACTCACAAGCATTGTGGCCAACGTGAGCATGGCATCACCGCTCAGAATGGCTGTGTTCTCATCCCAGCAGGCATGTACCGTAGGGCGGCCGCGACGCATATCGCTGCGGTCCATGACATCGTCGTGGAGCAGCGTGAAATTATGAAATACCTCTATGCCAAGCGCAGGGCTGAGTGCTTCCTCCACAGTACCTCCAAGGGCCTCGCAGGCCATCATGGCAAGCACAGGACGCAAACGTTTGCCGCCTCCGTCAAGGGTATAGCGTATGGGTTCGTAAAGCGTCGGCACTTCTGCGGTGCGCAGTTTGAGGGCTTTCAGTCCCTCTTCTACTGTTTGCGTGTATTTCTTGATTTCCATTTCACTGCAAAGTTACAAAATAATAAGCAATCTGCGCCGATTAGAGGGGGGAAAAGAGAGCGTGCCGAAATCAATCGGCACGCTCGTGCTATATCGAAGCGTTATGCTATCAGTCTTCCTGCTGAGTTTCGGCGTAAGCCTTGAGGAGGCGTTCCTGCTCGTCGCCGGGCACCAGCTCGTAGCTTGCAAACTGCATGGTGAAAGAGCTGCGGCCGCCGCTTATTGAGCTAAGCGAGGTTGAGTAGCTGCTCATTTCTTTCAGAGGCACTTTGGCCGACAGCTTCTCGATGCCGTTTTCAGAGTTCATGCCCATGATGATGGCACGACGGCCCTGAAGGTCGCTCATTACGTCGCCCATGGTGTCTGCCGGTGTCAGCACTTCTACGTCGTAAACCGGTTCCAGAATCTTGGGATTAGCCTGTTTGAAGGCCTGTGAGAATGCGTTACGGCCGGCCAGACGGAAGGAGATTTCGTTTGAGTCAACCGGGTGCATCTTGCCGTCGTAAATCATTACGCGGACGTCGCGGGCATAAGAGCCGGTGAGCGGGCCCTGCTCCATGCGGTCCATGAGGCCCTTCACGATAGCCGGGATGAAACGGGCGTCGATGGCGCCGCCGACGATGCAGTTATAGACAACCAACTTGCCGCCCCATTCCAGAGGTATTTCCTGTTTGTCGCGAACGTTGAGCTTGAACTCCTGGTTGCCGAACTTGTAAGTGTCGGGTTCGGGCATACCTTCGGTGTAAGGCTCAATGATGAGGTGAACTTCGCCGAACTGGCCGCTGCCACCCGACTGTTTCTTGTGACGATAGTCGGCGCGGGCCGCCTTGGTGATGGTCTCGCGATAAGGAATCTTCGGCTCCATGAACTCGATGGGGAGTTTGTCGTTGTTCTCTACACGCCATTTCAGAGTGCGGAGGTGGAACTCGCCCTGACCCTTCACGATCATCTGTTTCAACTCTTTGCTCTGCTCCCAAATCCAGGTGGGATCTTCCTCGTGCATACGGGTGAGGATTACAGAGAGCTTCTCTGCGTCAGATTCCGTTACAGGTTTGACGGCGCGGGTATACTTAGGTGCCGGATATTTGATGAAGTCGAATTCATAGTCGCAACCCTTCTGATTCAGCGTGTTGCCTGTATGAACGTCTTTGAGTTTCACAGCAGCGCCTATATCGCCGGCTTTCAGCTCGTCTACACTCTGACGAATTTGGCCGCTTACGGTGTAGAGCTGAGCCAGACGCTCTTTGGTGCCCTGACGCGATATGTTTTCAACGTCGTCGCCGGCATGGAGTGTGCCGCTCATTACTTTGAAGTAGTTGACCTCGCCAATGTGCGGTTCGATGCTGGTCTTGAAGACGAAGAGGCTCAGCGGGCCATCGCTCTTCGGCTCTACGCTTTCGCCGTTAACGGTTTCGGGAGCCGGCATATCGGTTACGAACGGACATACATTGCCCAGGAATTCCATCATGCGGCGAACGCCCATATCTTTGAGAGCGCTGACGATGAATACCGGGTAAATGCTGCGGTCGATAAGGCCTTTGCGGATACCTTCGCGCATTTCGTCTTCGCTCAGGGTGCCCTCTTCAAAGAACTTGTCCATCAGAGTCTCATCATTCTCGGCAGCTGCCTCCAGCAGTGCGTTGTGAAGCTCTTCGGCTTTGTCCATGAGTTCGGCGGGGATGTCGCTTACGGTCGGTTTGCCACCTTCCGGACCCCATTCCAGCTTCTTCATCAGAAGCACGTCAACAAGGGCGTTGAAGCCGGGACCTGCCTGTACGGGGAACTGTACGGCTACAACTTTCGGGCCGAAGACTTCGCGCATCTGCTCCATGATGTTGTCGTAGTCAGCTTTCTCGCCGTCTATCTGGTTGAGTGCGAAGAGGATGGGCTTCTTCAGCTGCTCTGTGGTACGGAATATGTTGCGTGTGCCTACTTCCACGCCATACTCGGCATCGAGCAGAATGACGCCGGTATCGCAAACTCCCAGTGCGGTGTAAGCGTTGCCTACGAAGTCGTCTGCTCCCGGGCAGTCGATTACGTTAAGCTTCTTGCCATTGAATTCGCAGTTGATCACGGTTGAGAATACGCTGTAGCCGTATTCCTTCTCTACCTGGAAATAGTCCGATACGGTGTTCTTGGCCTCTATGGTGCCACGGCGTTTTATAACTCCACACTCCAGGAGCATAGCTTCTGCGAGTGTGGTTTTTCCCGAGCCTTTGCTTCCGAGCAAGGCTATGTTTTTGATTTCGTCGGTGTTGTAGGTCTTCATTTTTATACCTTAGAATTGAGTTTTTGAGTCGAAAAAATGTGTTCGGAAAAGTATGGTTTTTATGCTTTCCAAAAAACGGCTGCAAGATAGCACTTTTTGGCGAAATAAAGGGGTTATAAAAATATGTTTTACAACATGTTTTGGCATTTAGGCATAAAATACGTAATTTTGGGGCCGATTGACAATAAGGAATTACGAGCAATATGCCACCAACGGTGTTTTGCCTACCTGAAATCAGTCCTATAAATGGTCTGAGGCATCTGATTGATATTGTCGCTCGGAATTTACTCATGCCGTCGAAGAGAACCGTGTGAGATTTTTATTTTCGCCTGTAATGAATCAACGCAAAGAATATAATACTGAGTATAGAAAGGAGGGAAACACTATGCCGAATTCCGCTGAGGGTTGCGGCATATATATACATATACCCTTTTGCCACAGCCGGTGTTTATATTGTGCGTTCTATTCCTCAGTGGGCAAATCCGGGCTTCACTCAGACTACTTTGAGGCACTGAAGCGTGAAGCCTTCGAGCGCCGCGAATGGCTTTTGAGTCATGCTCCTGTGCGGACGGTGTATTGGGGAGGCGGCACACCTTCGTTGCCTGATGCAAGGCTGATTGTTGATTTCATGGAAACGCTCCGTCAAAGTCTCGGCGATGCTTTCAGGCCCGAAGAGATAACGTTAGAGGTCAACCCCGAAGATGTAGATGCTCAGAAGTTGGAATTGTGGACCAAAGCCGGCATAAACCGTTACAGCATGGGTGTGCAGACGTTGGTTCCGGCGGAGTTGAAGTCCATTGGCCGTCGTCACACCGTGGAGCAGGTTAAAGAGGCTGCCAAGTTGCTGCGCAATGCCGGCGACCTAAGTCTGGATTTGATTTGTGGGCTGCCTCATCAGACTTTGGATTCCTTTGCTTACAGCCTGGAGGGGGTATTGGAAATGAATCCGCATCATCTGTCGGTATATTTGCTTGAGCTTGAGGCCGACACGGCCTTGACGCGTCTAATAAAAGGCGGCCGTTTAAGTGTGCCTGATGAGGAGGCTGTGGAGCAGATGTATATGCTTTTGTGCCAACGGCTGAAGGATGCCGGGTTTACTCATTATGAGATATCTAATTTCGCGTTGCCCGGTCATCATTCGCGTCATAATTCAGCGTATTGGTCGGGGCGTCCGTACGTCGGTCTGGGCGCAGGAGCAGCCGGTTATCTGAATTCCAAGCTGCGTTGTGTGAATAAGCCGGATTTGAATTCATACATATCTCAGGGTCCGACTCATGAGTTGGAACATCTCACTGACACGGAGCTTTCCGAGGAATATATCCTCACTCGGCTGCGCACTTGTCAGGGCATTTGTCTGGCTGACTACGAAAGGCGTTTTGGCGCCGATATGTTACGGCGTCTGTGTGCCAATGCCAAGCAACATATCAATGCCGGAAACCTGGTTCTTGACCGGGAAAAAGGCTTTCTGCGATTGTCGTCGCCGAAAGCCTGTATGCTCTCAGATGCCATCATGGTAGACCTGATGCTCTGACTATATTGCGGAAAGAAGAGCCTATATTATGCCGTTCATCATGGCATAGAGCGACAGTCCTGAGGCACTTCTGATGCCGAGTTTGGCACTTATGTTCTTGCGGTGTGTTACGACAGTATTTGCCGATATGCCCAGTTCTGAGGCAATCTCTTTTGCTGTCAGTCCGGCAGAAATCAGCCTCAGCACAGCCTTCTCGCGCTGTGTCAGCGGGGCTGCCGAGTTGTTCTCTCCAAAAGCGCTCCCTTCGCGTTCAAGACAGGCAAAAGCCTCTGCCCAACGGTCGGGTGTGTCGTTGAGTGAGACACAGTTACGTGCCACTGCCTTCTCTTCGCCCACATACACCAAAACATGCTTTCTGTAAGGCATCAGGAAATCGAGGTGAGCGGCAAAGACAGCAGCCGAAACTATCCATGCCTCCGGGCGCAGATGTTCCAATTTGCTCTCTTCGGTTACCTTCACCGGCAGATAAAGTCCCAAAGCCTTACACGCCTCCACAAGCATGGGAGGCACGCCGCATGCCACAATATACGGACCGTGGTCAGTCATGATTCAGCAACGGCAAAAGGGCCTGACGGCGTATTCGGGCTGTCTGACGCAAATCATGGTCAAGTGTGAAGATGGCGCTCACCACGGCATTACACAAATTCTCGTTGTAATTGCCCCGGAGATGCACCACAAAGAAACTCAGCAAATCAGAGATGCTGTCTGCCACCGGCTGCCAGTCGTCGGCTTCACATTTCCCGGCATTGAGTTCAGCCTCCGCACGCTTGGTCAGCTCCTGACGCAAGTCGCCGAAGAATTTCCGCAGCAGCTCCAGATTGCCGCCATCGCGACTGTGAGTAATGAGCGAATCCAAATGACGCGCTATATTGGGCAACATCAGTTGCGTGTAATAGCGGTCCGTGTCAAGCAGATAATCGTTCAACAGCGGCAGCGTAAAAGTCTTGACGGCTCTTTCGGGGAAGTAATCCTCATTTAGCGAAATGTTGAGGATGGCTTCCACAAACGGAGCATCGAGCTGCAGACGGCTGCATGCCTGCTCAAGCGTCTCATTACCCACACCCAGACGGATGTTGAAACGGTTGAGCACAGTGATGGCTGCCGGGTTGTGGAAAATTATGTCGGCTAACTTATGGTGAAGGCTGAAGATTTTCATTTCCTGTTACGGCAGAGAATGACCGAGGTCTGAGTAACCACCATATTCATCGGCACATCGTGTGGTTCGGCGGGCACCTCGTCGATGAGCTGGAAGTCGTAACCCACGCCAATGGTAACAGCCTTGGTGGAAGCCAACAAACGGTCGTAGAAGCCCTTGCCGCGACCCAGACGGGTACCTTTGCGGTCGAAAGCCACTGCCGGAACCACTATCAGCTCTATCTCCTCGGGGTCAACGGTGTTTTCGCCCGTAGGCTCTTCAATATGGAAAGAGCCTAACTCCAGCCGCTGCTCATCGTAAGGCAGAATCTCCAGGTTAACGCCGTTGACACGCGGCAGGAAGAAGCGTTTGCGCTTTCCCCATTTGCGAAGAAAGGCATGGGTGCTTACCTCGTCAGGAAGGGAGTGATACATGAGTATGCGGTCGGCGAGCATGAAAGCCGCTGTCTGTTCAAGTTGACTGAATACCGCATCGGCAGCACTTATGCGCTCTCCTTCGGTGAGCATCTGCCGCATATTTTTAATCTTATGTCTGATTTCGCGTTTTTCCATATCTTTATAACGCTTATTTGCGCAATTGTATCGGTGAATGGCCGGCTTGCAGTTCCTTTACCGCGCGCTGAATCATGTTGTCTTCGCGGTTGATGAAGCGGAAATAGTTGTCGAATCCCAGAATATCGCGTACAAGCACAGCCTTTATCTGCCTCAGGAGCAAAGCTCTGCTCTGGTTGATGTAATACCAGCGTGCCGGCACACCCTCTGCTGCTGCATAATTCACAAACTGCTGAAGCAGTGCATTGTCGTTAGGCAGCGAGCGCAGCAGCTTCTCCATATCCTTGGAATTGCCCATTGCTTTGCGATAGCGGTCGGCAAGCTGCATGGAGAAACGGGGAATGAGTCCGCTGTTCGACACCTCGGTATAATATGATGTTACACCAACAGTGTCGCCCGGTACGAAGATGTCAGGCATGATTCCACCGCCGCCATAGACGATGCGGCCTCCCACGGTCTTGAACTTCTTGCTCTTGTCGAGGTGGATGCTGTCGGCGTTATAGAACTCACCGTGAGCATAGCGTTCCAGCAGGTCCATTTCATATTTGCCGCCGTCGCCGCGTTCATAAATCTTCTGAATTGAACGGCCCGAAGGTGTGTAATAACGAGCCACGGTGAGGCGGATAGCTGAATTGTCAGGCAACATGAACTGATTCTGCACCAGTCCTTTGCCAAAAGTACGCCTTCCAATCACCAGGCCGCGGTCATTATCCTGAATGGCTCCGGCAAAAATCTCGGAGGCGGAGGCAGAAATCTCATCAACCACCACAACCAACTGCATATCCTGGAACGAGCCGCGGCCGTCGCTGTTGGCAACAACATCATCAGCCTTATGACGGCCTTTGGTATAGACTATACGGCGGCCGCGCGGCAGGAATTCATTTGCCATATTGATGGCCTGGTCCATATAGCCGCCGGTGTTGCCGCGCAAATCAATAACCATTTTCTCCGCACCCTGCATACGCAGTTTAAGCAGAGCGTCGAGGAACTCCTGATAGGTGTTACGGGCAAATTTGCCAACGCGTATATATCCGGTCTTTGGGTCGATGAGGTAAGCCGCGTCAACTGAATTGACGGGAATATCGCCTCGGATTACGTCATAGACAACCGGCTTGGCCATGCCGGGACGCAAGACCTTCAACGATACGTTGGAGCCTTTTTTGCCGCGCAGATTTTTAAACACATTTTCCTGCGTTGCGCCCTTGCCGGTGAGGTTCACAGTGTCGGCCATCAGAATACGGTCGCCGGGCAGCATACCTACCTTCTGAGCCGGTCCGCCGGCTATTATCTCCACTGCAACCACAGTGTCTTTCATAATCTGAAAGCTGATGCCTATACCCGAAAAACTGCCTTCCAGCTCGCTGTTGACGTCTTCGAAATCGGTGGCCGGTATATAAGCTGAGTGAGGGTCAAGATAACTCAGCAAATCGGGGATGTTCATCTCCAACAATGAATCCACACTTATGTCGTCAACATATTCGTTGCTGATAAGGTCCAGGATTTGCTGATATTTCTCAGGCAAGTCGCCTGCCGCAACCTGCTTCTTGAAGCTCGCCCCGATTAACACACCAATGGCAATGCCGGCCATGAAAAGCAATGGTGTGAGTATGTAGAGAATTTTTGACCGTTTCAATTTTGAAACCTGCTTATGGATTGTTGAACGATTCGGTTATTTGCTTTTAGTAGATGACAAAAATTAATTTT
>FR897780.1 GCA_000437495.1 Prevotella sp. CAG:485 | reverse complement strand
CCCCAAAAAGCATCCGCAGGGCAATACGACCATGTTCCCTCCAGAGGGTGAGGTGGCTCTGATGTTCCTCAAGCCTTACACTGGGCTGTCGGACAATGGTCTGGTGGAAATGCTCAACGGCAACATTCACATGCAGATGTTCTGCGGCGTTTTCATTGATCCGTCGAATCCGATAAAGGACGGCAAGATAGTCAGCGCCATACGCAACCGACTGGCTCCCAAACTCGACATCATAAGGCAGCAGAGCGTCCTTTTCAGGCACTGGGAACCGTTGCTCAAAGATAAGGATCTGTGTCTGAGCGATGCCACCTGCTATGAGAGTCATCTGCGCTATCCGACCGACATAAAACTGATGTGGGAGTGCATATCCTGGCTCCACGATTTGTTGCACAAGACATGCCGCCAGACAGGTGAGCCTCTGCCACGCAGCAAGTACAACAACATCGCCACCGCCCTGCTGGCCTATGCCAAGCAGCGCAAGCCCAAGAAATCAGCCACATGCCGGATGCAACGGCGGCTGCTCAATCTGCTGGGCAAAATCATCGGACAATGGAACCGGCTGTACCGTCAGTATGCCCCGCTGATTGTTCTCACAGCTGAGCAGCACAAACGTGTCACGGCAATCCGTCTGGTACATCAGCAGCAGACCGACCTCTTCAATAAAAAGGAAGTGAAGCACCGTATCGTCAGCATCGACCGACCTTATCTCCGCCCCATAGTGCGTGGCAAAGAGAACAAACGGGTCGAGTTCGGCGCCAAGGTCAACAACATTCAGATTGACGGAATCTCGTTCATCGAGCACCATTCCTTCGAGGCTTTCAACGAAGGAACGCGCCTGCGCCAATGCGTTGAATATCAGCAGTCGCTGACCGGAGTGAAGGTCACCCGCATCGGCATGGATACAATATACGCCACCAACGCCAACCGTCGTTACTGCACCGAAAATGGCATTACCACAAACTTTGTGCGGAAAGGTCCCAAGCCCAAAGATGAGCCGGCGGATGTTTCGAGCGCCCGGCGCATAATAGGCAATCTGCG
>FR897779.1 GCA_000437495.1 Prevotella sp. CAG:485 | reverse complement strand
AAAAATCAAATAATAGAACCTCCCTTAAGATATTCCCGGGAAAGGCATACGATGGAGAGGATGAAGACATGTTGCTGATGCAGGCAATGCTCTGTTTTCAGGATTTCCGACATAATATGAAGAATGGTCTGGGCAGCCTCGGCCGACTGAACTTTCATCGTGATTACAGCTGGAAGCAATATTTGCGCAGAGCTGATAATAACGGGTATTACGGAGCCTTGTTCAAGCAACTCATTGACGAATGGAAGAACCATCCGGCTTTCTCATTTGCGGAAATTTTAAAACACATAATCGCCACCCGGAAGAGCCGATTCACAAAAACCGACTGGCAATATTATGTAGTAAATATTTCTGAGCCGGAAAACCTGAGCTGGCTGTTTTACACCGTTAAAAGCATCAGCCGCTATGTCTATTCAAAACCCGGCGGACACACATATTACTTCAGGTCTGATACCCAAAGAACGACTAACCGCTATGAACTGCTGACCACGTATTTGCGGTTTGAACAAAAACGTCTGCTGACTGCTCAAATAGAAGATGTCCCTGAGCTGACTCATACAGCCGATGAGCAAGGGGCCTACGTGGAGTTCAAATTGGCAAATACAGGGGATATAATCCGGTTAAGCGTGGCCAACGACGACCTCTATGACATAAGTATTCAAAAGTCGGGCTCTCCGGTTATGACACCCCACAGACAGGATATTGGCGTGTATGACGTTGAACAGGAGCTGCAGCAACTTGGTGTGCTGAAAGCCGGGTTGTAAGAACAAATAAGGTATTGGCGACAGCTCTTCGTACCAATACCTTATTATGCTACGCCTCAGATGGTTTGGATCAGAGGCAACATCCGCTGACCCCTTGCGGCAAAGATGGCAGCGCGGCGCTGTTCAAGAGCATAGATGAGTTCTCTTTTCTTGTCGTCGGTGCCGATGCTGACCCTGAGTTTGCTGCCGTTGTTGAAGAGGATAGCCATGTAGGCCATAAAGACCTTTTTGTAACCGATGATAGCATCGATGGGAAACGTCTGATTGCTGTATGCTTTGGCTCCCAACGACATATTGATGGCTGTCAAAGCCACGTTGGGTACAAGCGTAAAGGTCGTGTCGTCAACCACCAACTTTCCGTTGGAGAGATTGAACAGCGAGCCCCAGGCGGCGCGGAATGAAATTTGCTGTGGCATATTGTTTCATTGCAATAGGTTAGATGATTGGACAGCGAAAGGAAGTCGGTATTCCCGAATCTTTATGCATATCCTTTTATCAGCCGAAAAAGCGACTGCTCAAAGGTACGGAAAATTTCGGAATCGTCAAAATCTGAGTTCCCCGAACATTGCTGTTATACCCTAATCAGGTTATTAAACATGTGTGCATGGAAACAATGCAAGAATCCGGGCTGGGCAATTTAATTACTTTAGGTGAGAGCGGGGAGCGATTATTTTTGTAATTTTGCAGCAACGGTTTGGCGGTGTAATCAGTAATGATTATAGGTTGATGATTTATGAGGAAAATCATTTATAGCGGCACAGACAAGATGCGTGAGCTGATTAAGGACAACAATCAGCTGCTGCCTGTTTTGAGCCGCTTTGACATAGCGTTCGGTTTCGGCGACGGCAAGGTGAGCGAGATATGCAGCAAGAATGGTGTGGACACGGATACCTTCCTTACGGTATGCAATTTCCTGAGCGGTTACAGCTATGACGTTGAAAGGATTTCGCTGGAGTCGCTGATGAAGTATCTCAAGCATGCTCACGCATCGTTTCTTGACGTTACGCTGCCCTCGATAAGGCGTTCGCTGATTGAGGCAATAAACCGCGCCGACACCAATGAAGTGTCGCTGATGCTCATCAAGTTCTTCGACGATTATGTGGAGGAGGTGCGCAAGCATTTGCTGTATGAGAACGACGAAGTGTTTGTGTACGTTGAGAAGCTGCTCAGCGGCGAAAAGTCGGACGACTTTCAGATTAGCAAATTCTCGGTGAATCACAGCCACATGGGAGCCAAGCTCAATGAGCTGAAAGATATTTTTATCTATCATTACAATCAAAAGGAGAATGACCGTTTGAGCGCCGCCCTGTTCGACATCATAATGTGCGAGCGCGACCTGATAAGCCATTTTGAGATTGAGAGCAATCTGTTTGTGCCGGCAGTTGAGCGTCTGGAGCGGGTCTTGGAACGTAAGGATGCGCCAAACACTGCTTCTTCTAATGAGGAAGAACCCACAGCCGCTCCGGTGCTTAGTCAACGCGAAGGTGAGATTGTGAGATGCGTGGCATTGGGAATGTCGAACAAGATGATTGCCGACGCTCTGTTCATTTCAGTGAACACCGTGGCGACTCATCGGCGCAACATAAGCTCAAAATTAGGCATCCACACTACCGCCGGATTAACCCTCTATGCGGTTATCAACGGACTGGTTGACACCAACGAGGTTCAGCTATTGTAAGACCCTTCAGAGGTAAAGAAAGCGGATGCATCGTAAAGACACATCCGCTGATTTTTCTTGTTAGTGTTTTCAGGCTTTGCAGGCATCAAGCAGCGAGCGAATCTGTTTGCGGTCGAGGTTCTGGCCGATGAATACGAGCTTTATCATACGGTCGCCGTATTTGGGGTCCCAGTCGCGTCGCAGACTCGGGTCGCGCTCCATCATCACCATTAACTCCTCTACGGGAGCCGTGGCACACCAGAAACCGCACTCCGTGAGCTTCTTCTGTATGCCGGCGCTCTCGAATAGATAGCACATATCGGGGTTGGTGTCGAAGTACAACATACCCTTGCAGCGGATGATGTTCTTGGGCCATTTGCGAGCTACGAAATCGTCGAATTTGTTGAGGTCGAGAGCAGGGCGCGAATAATAAACATACGTCTGGATGCCATATTCCTCCGCTTCGCCCTCGTCATCATGGTGATGATGGTGGTGGTGATGATGCTCGTCGTGATGTTCCTTGTCATGGTGGTGATGGTCATGATGTTCGTCTTCATCGTCATCATCGTCATGCTCGTCCACCGGGGCGTCGAGAGCCTGAATCCAGGCAGCCGAGCCGGCTACCCTCTCCAGGTTGAAGCGGTGAGTGTTGAGAAGGTCAGTGAGAGGCACGTCGCAGTAATCGCACTCTATGATACGGGCTTTGGGCTGCAGAGCGCGGATTATGGCCTCTATGCGCTGAGCCTCCTCGGCCGTAACGTCGGAGATTTTGTTGAGAAGGATAAGGTCGCAGAACTCAATCTGCTGAATGATGAGGTTCTCAATGTCTTCCTCGTCGAGCTTCTTCGACATGAGCTTTTTGCCGCTGTCGAACTCCGACTTTAAGCGCAGAGCGTCAACCACCGTGGTGATACAGTCAAGACGCGGCATTACGTCGATGTTGAGGTTGAGCTGAGGCAGCGAGCAGATGGTCTGAGCTATCGGTTCCGGCTCGCAAATGCCGCTTGCCTCAATCACGATATAGTCGAACTGACCCGACTGGGCTATGTCGGCAAGTTGTTTCACCAAATCCATCTTCAGAGTGCAGCAGATGCAACCGTTCTGAAGGGCTACGAGGTCATCGGACCCGTTATTGCCTACTATGCCCCCTTTTTGAATGAGAGAGGCATCGATGTTCACCTCGCCTATGTCGTTGACAATTACGGCAAAGCGAATGCCGCGTTCGTTGGTAAGTATACGGTTGAGGAGAGTTGTTTTTCCGCTGCCAAGGTATCCGGTGAGCAGAAGTACGGGTATAGTGTTGTTCTTCATCTTACTATTGCTCTAAACAGAGGCAAAGGTAATGAATTTTGATAAAACAGCGAAATTTTATTTTGACCTGCAGAGCCGAATCAGGAGGCGCCGGAGAGGAGGCTCAGACACGCTTATCATGGGCTAAAGTTAATATAGATTCATTATATGCGCATTTTTATTGACGAATAAATTTGAGGTTTAAGAGAATTTTAGTATCCGTCCGAAAAAAGCCGACT
>FR897778.1 GCA_000437495.1 Prevotella sp. CAG:485 | reverse complement strand
CAGGAAGAGAGAGGAGGCGTTAGCGCAGCAAGTAAAGGCGGTCGGAAAGGCGAATCTTGGCAGGAACGGCAACAGAGAAGACGTCCCCTTTGACAACCTTGTCCGTAACGCCCGAGTCGAGTCGCAGCTCACCTGCCTTGAACTCCAAGGCGCCCGTGGTGGGACCCGTTACCAACAGCTCGTCGCCGACACGAATCTCGCCGGCCTCGAGCAGGAACTCGGCCACCCCCAGGCGCGGGAAATAGCGCAGCGGCCTGGCAGCGTACGACTTGGTGCGCGTGGCTGATGAGCCATACTTGCCGCTCCATTCGCCCAAGCGCTGCCCTAAGTAATACCCGTTCCAGAATCCGCGGTTGAAGACACGCGCCAGACGCTCGTCCCAGCCGCGGACCTTCTCTTCGCCGAAAGAGCCGTCGCAAATGGCACGCAGAGCCTCATCGTAGCAGCTCACCGTGGCCGCCACATATTCCGGACCGCGGGCGCGCCCCTCAATCTTGAATACCCGCACCCCGGCGTCGACCATGCGGTCGAGGAAATGGATGGTCTTGAGGTCCTTGGGGCTCATCAGGAACTCATTGTCCACCTCAATCTCATTGTCGGAATCCTTGTCGCTGAGACGGTAGGCGCGGCGGCATATCTGCGTGCAGGCGCCCCGGTTTGCCGAGCTGTTCATGGCGTGGAGGCTGAGGTAGCACTTGCCGCTGACGGCCATGCACAGAGCGCCGTGGCAGAACATCTCTATGCTCACCGGCTTTCCGCCCGGGCCAAGGATGGGTTCGCTGACGATGGCGCGGTGAATGGCTTCCACCTGCGTGAGGTTGAGCTCGCGGCTGAGCACCACCGTCTCGGCCCATTGCGCGTAATACCGCACCGCCTCGGTGTTGGAGATGTTGGCCTGCGTGGAGATATGCACGGGTACGCCGCGGCGGCGGCAGTAGAGGATGGTGGAGATGTCGGTGGCTATGACAGCCGAGATGTCGGCGTCGGCGGCCGCGTCGATGATGCGGTTCATCTGCGCTATGTCGTCATCGTAGATAATGGTGTTTACGGTGAGGTATGAGCGCAGGTTGAGTCGGCGGCAGCGTTCGGCCATGTCGGGCAGGTCTTCGAGGGTGAAGTTGGCGGCCGAGCGCGAGCGCATGTTCAGCCCCGCAATGCCGAAATAGACAGCGTCGGCCCCGGCACGCGCCGCCGCCGACAACGCCGCCGGACTGCCTACCGGCGCCATGATTTCAAAATCAGCTCTTTTCATGACGCAAAGTTAATTAAAGTTTTTGTCAATAATAAAAAAAGGATTATTTTTGCAAACTTAAATACCTAATTCAGAATAAACCTAACTGAAACATGTACGAGATAAAAAGCAAGAGGTGGCTTTCGGGCGCTGTTACGGAGATGCGGGTATATGCGCCGCGCATAGCCGAGTCGGCGCTGCCGGGCCAGTTCCTGATAGTTCGCGTTGACGAGGAGGGGGAGCGCATACCCCTGACCATCTGCGATTATGACGCCGAGGAAGGCACCGTTACCATAGTGACGCAGAACGTGGGTCTGTCGTCGCAGAAAATCAACAGCCTGGAGGAGGGAGATAGATTTGCCGACGTGGTGGGCCCGCTTGGGCGCCCCACCGACCTGATGGAGCTGAGCGACGAGCAGCTGCGCGCCGAGCGTATTCTCTTCGTGGCCGGCGGCGTGGGTGCCGCTCCCGTCTATCCGCAGGTGAAATGGCTGCGCTCAAAGGGCATCGACGCTGACGTAATCATCGGCGCCAAGACCAAGGAGCTGCTCTGCTACGTTGACGAGATGCGGCAGGTGGCCGGCAATCTGTATCTCTGCACCGATGACGGCTCGGAAGGCTTCCACGGCATGGTGCCGGCGCTTATGGAGCAGCTCTACGACAAGGGCCGCTACACGCGCTGCGTCATCATCGGCCCGATGATAATGATGAAGTTCGCGTCACTGAGCACCAAAAAAGCGGGCATACCCACGGTGGTGAGCCTCAACGCGCTGATGGTTGACGGCACGGGTATGTGCGGCGCCTGCCGCGTTACGGTGGGCGGCGAAACGAAGTTCACTTGTGTTGACGGCCCGGAGTTCGACGCCCATAAGGTGGACTTCGACGAGGCTATGAGGCGCCAGAATATGTATCGCAACAACCCCAAAACCACCAAATGCACCTGTAATCACTGATACCATGGCCAATATAAAACCGCGTGTGCCGGTTCGCGAGCAGAATCCGGCCGAGAGAGCACGCAATTTCAAAGAAGTATGTCTGGGCTATAACGAGGAGGAGGCGCGCGCCGAGGCGGAACGCTGTCTGAACTGCAAGAACCCGCGCTGCGTAAAGGGGTGCCCGGTGAATCTGCAGATTCCGCAGTTTATCAAAGCCTTGCGCGAGGGCGATATTGCCGGAGCCGCCGGCATCATAGCTCAGGACTCGAGTCTGCCGGCTGTGTGCGGCCGTGTGTGTCCGCAGGAGACCCAGTGCGAGGGTTCGTGCGTGTTGGGCATCAAGGGCGAGCCGGTGAGCATAGGCAAGCTCGAACGCTTTGTGGGCGACTGGGCCATTGCCAATGCCTCTGCCGAGAAGCCTGCCGAGAAACCTGCCGAGTATAAGGGCAAGGTGGCTGTGATAGGCTCGGGTCCGTCGGGACTGGCCTGTGCCAGCGACCTGGCTCGCGCCGGGTATAAGGTGAAGATTTTCGAGGCGCTGCACAAGGTTGGCGGCGTGTTGGTATACGGCATTCCGGAGTTCCGATTGCCCAAGCAGCGCGTGGTGGCCGCCGAGGTGGAGGCCGTGAAGCGTCTTGGCGTGGAGATAGAGACCGACGTGGTGGCCGGACGCACCGTCACCATCGACTCGCTGATGGACAAGGAGGGCTTCGACGCCGTCTTCATCGGCTCGGGCGCCGGTCTGCCGCGTTTCATGGGCATCCCCGGCGAGAACCTCAACGGCGTCTATTCGGCCAATGAGTTCCTGACGCGCAATAACCTGATGTGCGCTTACGACCCTGACTACGACACGCCTGTATACACGGGCAAACGCGTTGTGGTGGTAGGCGGCGGCAACGTTGCTATGGACGCTGTGCGCACTGCCAAGCGCTTGGGCGCCGAGGCTATGATTGTCTACCGGCGCAGTGAGGCGGAATTGCCGGCACGCCGCGAGGAGGTGCATCACGCCAAGGAGGAGGGCATAGAGTTTCATCTGCTCACCAACCCGGTGGAGATTCTGGGCACTGACGATGGCTGGGTGCGCGGTCTGCGCTGTGTGAAGATGGCTCTCGGCGAGCCTGACGCGGGTGGACGCCGCCGTCCGGAGCCGATTGCCGGCAGCGAGCACGACATTGACGCCGATGTGGTGATAATGGCGTTGGGCACCAGCCCTAACCCGCTGCTGAAGGACACCACGAAGGGACTCGACACCGACCGCCGCGGCTGCATCACCACCGACGACGACGGCCGCACGAGCCGCGAAGGCGTGTTTGCCGGCGGCGATGCC
>FR897777.1 GCA_000437495.1 Prevotella sp. CAG:485 | reverse complement strand
CCTGCCACGGAATTACGCCGCTGCCCCGCGATTGAGCCTTGAAAACTCTGCAGGATTCGATTCATTATTTATCGTCGTTCCTACGAAAGTTATAGCCGGTTGGAGATGTCTCCTTTCCTCTTGAGAGTATTTTGTAACATCTGTTACCGTAACGGATGTTGGCATGACGTATGCTGTGGCCAGCGATAACGTCTTAGGCTCCGGCTCATCATCATCGCTGCATGACGGAAGAAAAACCGACAGCATTCCTACAGCCACTGTTAAGGCTACTATTGCAAATTTTCTGTTCATATTCATACTATGTTTTGTTTTATTTTTGGAGCTTCAAATTTAGTTGAAGCCTTGGATTTCTTAAAATTGAAGCAAACTTTACCGAATGAGGTTGATTATTCTCTTCCGATTCCGAAACCAATCTATTAATATCCGGATGCAAAGATAAATAAAAATTTTCAATCTACAATTTTTTTTTTATGTTATGCAACATATTTTTTTCTTGTGTTGTTTGAAAGAGTTGTTTTGGTAGAGTTTAAACATTATTGTAAAAGTGTAATTGTGAGCAAAATAGCAGGAATTGAGGAAATAAAAGGGTCTAAAATAAAATAAAAAAACAAAGAGGATGTGCCAAATATATCTGACACATCCTCGGAGTATGCTGTATGATGATTATTCAGCTACTACGTCGAAGGCTATCTCCACGCGAACGTCCTTGTGCGGTTCAACAAGGGCAGTGTAAGAACCGAGTTCTTTAACGGGGTTGGGGATGTTGATGATTTTGCGGTCAACGATATGGCCGATTTTTTCGAGTGCGTCAGCAATCTGAATAGCTGTTACGCTGCCGAAGATAGTGCCAGTGGCAGATGCTTTGGCACCGATGGTGAGGTGAGTGCCTTCAAGAGCTTTGCAGAAGGCTTCAGCCTCGGCGCGCTGCTGTGCGATTTTGTGAGCACGCTGTTTCTGGCTTTCCTCAAGGTCTTTGAGGGCAGCTTTCGAAGCTATCACTGCCAAGCCTTGCGGGATGAGGTAGTTGCGGCCATAACCGTCCTTTACCTCAACAACATCGTCTTTGTAACCCAGGTTGGGCACATTTTGTTTGAGTATCAGTTTCATGTGATGAAAAAGTGCTAAGAGGTTAAGGATGGATTATTTCAGCAGGTCGGCTACGTAGGGCAGCAGAGCGAGGTGGCGGGCACGTTTCACGGCTTTGGCCACGCGGCGCTGGAACTTCAGCGAGGTGCCGGTGATGCGGCGGGGAAGAATCTTACCCTGCTCGTTGAGGAATTTCTTCAGGAATTCGGGATCCTTGTAGTCGATGTACTTGATGCCGCTGCGTTTGAAACGGCAATATTTTTTCTTCTTTACGTCTACTGACAGCGGGGTGAGGTAGCGTATTTCTCCGTTCGGTTGTGCCATGATTTTAAGCCTGGGTGTTTTCGGCTGCTTCAGCGGCAGCGGGTTCTACTTTCTGTTCGGCCTGGGCGGCGCGGCGGTTGCGACGCTTTTCGGCATACTCGGCGGCATATTTGTCGTTGCGGAAGGTGAGGAAGCGAATCACTTTCTCGTCGCGACGATAAGCGGTGTCGAGTTTTTTGATGAGGTCGGGCTGTGCCTTGAACTCGATCATGGTGTAGAAGCCGGTGGACTTCTTCTGAATGGGATATGCCAGCTTGCGCATGCCCCACAGCTCCTCGTTTATGATCTCGGCGCCATTGGAGGTCAGGAAATCATGGAACTTCTCCACCGTTTCCTTCATCTGGGCGTCAGACAAAACGGGAGTTAAAATGAAAACGGTCTCGTACTGATTCATGTGTTAAACTTTTTGTTGTTTTGTTGTGCGGATTGCTCTTTATGGTGTATTTTTTTACACCTCCGGGCTTTCCGGCTGCAAAGTTACGAATATTTGTCGGTTCGTGCAAGTGTTTTGGCGATATGCACGCGCAAAATCAGCATTTTTCGCTGCTATACGGGCCGGTTACTTCATTTCGGGGTAGGCGAGAGGCAGCAGCTGAAGGGCTATGTGGGCGCAGGCGCGGGCATCGTCCATGGCGTGGTGATGGCGGAAGGCGTCGAAGCCCAGATAGGCGGCCACCGTGTCGAGCTTGTGGTTGGGCAGACGGCGTCCGAGCACCCGCCGCGAGGCTGTGCAGGTGCAGAAAAACCGATAGTCGGGATGAGGCATATTGAAATGCTCTAATGCCGCCATAAGACACCCCTGGTCAAACCGGCTGAAATGCGCCACAAGCGGCAGACCCTCTATCTGCGGGGCTATCTCCGGCCATACATCATTGAAATGCGGAGCCGGGTCCGTGTCGCTGCGGGTGAGGCCGTGAACACGCACATTGCCCGGCATGTAGAAGTTGGGCGTTGGGCGAATGAGACGGTAAATCTCATCCGTCACAACATCGTTGCGCACAATAACTATGCCCACAGAGCAAATGGACGAGGGACGGTTGTTGGCGGTTTCAAAATCTATGGCCGCAAAATCTTTCATAATAAAGTTAACGGCAAGTGGATAAATTATTGTATCTTTGGGGCATGAAAAGCGAATTCTGGGAGTGGGTGGCAGCACATGCCGGCAGCCCGGCAACAGCTTCGTTGGCCGAGCAGGCACGCAAAGCACTTGGCGATGAGGCGCCGTTGGCACTGACGCAGATTGAGGGGCGGCGTAAGGCTGCGGCGAAACTGCGGAAGACCCTGCAGCACAACGAGTTTATGTTCCCGTCGACCCTCTTGGCAGAGCAATGCACCGATGAGCGCGTGGCGGCCTTCAATGCCTCGGCCGCCGGGTCTGTAAAGGGCAAGAAGGTGCTTGACCTGACCTTCGGCCTCGGCATAGATGCGTTTGCTTTTGCGCGCGCCGGAGCCTCCGTAACGGGCGTTGAGCGGTATATAGAGGCTGTGGAGGCCGGGCGGCATAACGCTGCGATACTTGGTCTCGACGTCAGGGTGGTGTGCGATGACGCTCTTGATTTCCTGCAGCAAGCCGTGATGCATGGGGAGTCCTTCGACCTGATTTATCTTGACCCCGCCCGGCGCGACAGCCACGGCGGCAGGGTGTATAACTTTGCCGACTGTGAACCGCGCCTTGACCTTGTGCTGGAGAAAGCCCGGCAGCTGACAGATGCAGTTTTGGTGAAAGGCTCGCCAATGGTCGATGTCAGCTACATATTCACCTATCTCAGAAATGTAAAGCATGTTTGGGCCGTGGGACTGAACGGCGAGTGCAAGGAAGTGTTGGTGTTGTTCGGCAAAGGTGGCGAGCAAATGGTGTCTGCGGTGGATATCGGCCACACAGACTGCTGCCTTAACCAGCCCTGGAGCAGCAATCGACGTGTTGTTCTTGAACCCGGCGAGTTGAAAGAGGGGCTTTTGCTGAGCGTGGCGACGGCCGCCATGGAGAAGGCTCAGCCGTGGCAAGCCTTGCATGAACGCTGGCCTGAGCTGCAGAGTGCCGCCAGAGGACTGTTTGTGTCGGCTGAGCTGCCCGAAGGCTTTCCCGGGCGTGTACTGCGCATTGACAAAATCTACACCGGAGTGCGACAGGCAGCGCGCGAGCTGAAAGGCGAGGCGCTGAACGTGGCTGTGTATGGCTATCCGATGAAAGCGGAAGCACTTCGCAGCAAACTGGGAGTGCTTCCGCTTTCAGACGACAGCAGATTCCTTATCGGCACCTCTCAGGGCAACCGTAAATTGTTGCTCCTTTGCCATAAGGAATGAGCAGCCCTTAATGTTATACTTTGGGGTCGAAGCCCTGAGCTTTGAGGTAGTCGAGGATGCGGTATGACATGGCGTGGCGGTAATAGTCGAGGATATGGTCGCACCAGTCGTTGTCGGTGGTGCCTCCGCTGCGCGTCTTATTGTACTGCGTGATGAGGGCGTCGTAGTTGAGCAGCTCAGTGGTGAGCATATCCTCGTCCTGACGGTAGGCGTTTGAGTGAATTACAGTGGTAAGGCTCTGTTTCGGCTTCAGGTCGGGGTGTTCGCGCGGAATGCCGAGGCAAAGGCCGCAGACCACAAACACACCCATGGGGAGTTTGAGCATCTCGGCCACCTTGGGCGGGTCGACAGTGCGGAGATAACCGATGCAGTTGCAGCCCAGGCCGCAGGCTTCGGCAGCTGCCACGGCGCTCATCATGGCCAGCGAGGCGTCGATGATGCCCACCGTAACACCATCCATGGTGTTTGTGAATTCCGGCATCTCCAGACCCTTCTTTGCTGCCAGCAGAGCTATTTTGTGGTAATCCACGCAGAACACTAAGAAGCGGTTGCACGTCTTTATCTGTTTCTGGCCTGTGATGGCATACAGCTCCTCTTTGAGAGCCTGGTCAGAGATGTCGATAACGGAAAATTGCTGACCGTTGTAGCTTGTGGGTGTGTTTTGGATGGCTTTGAAGATAAACTCCATAACCTCGGGAGCAATAGGCTCGCGTTCGTAACGGCGAACGGTGACGCGGTCGAGTAAGGTTTGTCGTATGTCTCTCATTGTGTATGTTTTTCTTTTTGGTTTACGGGATTGAGGTTTTAAAGAAAGCCGACCCGGCGGTAGTGAGATAACCGTTAGGTCGGCTTAAAGGGCCACTCCAAAGGACGGTGATGAAACTCCGAATGACAGGATTTGAGTGCCTCTCAGCCGTTGTAATCCTCCGTCGCTTTAACAGCGAGACTCCCTCCGGGAGCCTGAGGCCCGCCATTAGCTGAGCATGCTTGTCTCGGTATTTCAGTATAATTGATGAGTTTCCCAGTCGGATTTGGAGTGGTTATTTCTTCTCATCAGGCACACTTGCCTTTGTGTTTTATAACGCAAAGTTAATAACATTAGTTTGATTTTGCAAATAGGCTCCCCGAAAAAAGATAAAAAAAACATTTTACCGCGGCCGACAGACCCAAGCAAGGGATCTAAAACCGCAGATTTTCTCATTCATCATCTTCTTCAAGGTCATCGTCATCATCGTCGAAGGGGAGGAAGAAGTCCTCGCCAGACTGCTGCCTGAACGCCGCCATTTCGCGCCCTTCGCGCTTGGTAGGTCTGCCGAGACCCTTGCGCCGGTCGACGAAGCCGGAGATGCGCACCATCTCAAGCATATCATATTGCTCTTTCGGAGTGATATTCTCAAGATATTCTGGCACCAAACGGGCGCCGAGACGGTTTTCGGCCAGAGCCTTGACGCGGAACGTGTATGTTACGGGCGGTTTGCGCACATCTATCACATCGCCGGGCTTGATGGTTCGCGACGGCTTCACCGTGGAGCCGCCAACGCTGACACGCCCCTTTTTACAGGCTTCCGTAGAGATGCTGCGGGTTTTAAAAATACGCATAGCCCACAGCCATTTGTCAATTCTTTCTTCCGATTTTGGCATATCTCATTTTATTTCGCGTTTGCACACCGACCCGGCAAACGGACAGTAAGTGCAAACCTTTGATTCCTTAGGCGCTGAAAAGAAGGGCACTTCGGGGTTGCGCAATTCTTCGAGCTTGCCACCGAGAGCTGCCATGAACGCCTCCTTGTCAGTCATGACATTATACTTATCCGGCCCCTTCGGGTTTACGATGACGCGGGCAGTCTCTTGTCCCGGGCAGCGCATTTTTGACGTAGCGTAAATGGTGGCTTCCACCGGGTCGTTGGAGTGCTGGCTGTCGCGCATCAGATACGAATAGAGGAGCATTTGCAGCCGTTGCCCCTTATGTCCGCTTCTAAACAGATTGTCGATGGTCTGCTGCTCCACATGTGCGTCGCCGGTTTTATAATCAACAATCCGAGTGCAGCTGTTGTTGCCGGCGTTGTCCATACGGTCGATGATGAAGTTGAAATTCACCTCCATCCCGTTGGGCAGCTTCAGCGTGTGCAGCTCGTTGCGTTCAGTCTGCAGAATGCGGAAAGGCACATTCCGGCAGTCGTATTCCAGCACGCCGCGCACAGCCTCAATCATATTGGGCATCATGCTTTTCAGCTCATCCTCCGGCTGACGCAGCGGCTCGCCGTTCTCCGTCTTGTAATACTCCGAATTGATGGCCGCTATGAGGTCGTTGGTGAGCGCCTTTTCATCGGCGGCGGCCTGCTTCAGCATCTCGGCTGTGATGTCGCGGTTGGGGTCATTGCCGCTGATGCGGTTGTAGACCAGCTCAAGAGCCTTATGGATTATAGAACCCATATCGTTGGCCGGAATACCCTCCAACGGCGTAGTCTCCACATTCACCCCTCTTAATCTTTGCAGATAGAACCTCAGCGGACAGTCGATGTAAGTGTTGAGCGAAGAGGCCGACAGGCTCTTGCCGCTGCCGGGAGTGAAATAACGGTTTATAAGCTCCTGAATCTCAGGCGTTTTCACAATCTCTATATCCTGCTTAGCCTGTTTCGAGAAGCCGTAACGCGCCTTTATCCGTTTCAATTTCTCCTTGGCATAGAGATATTCCAGCTGCAGGATAAACCGCGACGGGTCGCCGCTGTGGAGTCCTTCGGTGCGCGAATCGTAAATCATATACACCTCTTTTGCCCTGCTTATCATGCGGTAGAAATAATAGGTGAATATGGTCTCCTGAAAACGCGTGGTGGCCATGTTGAAGCCACGCCGAATGGCAGCCGGGATGAACGAGCGCTGCTGCAGCCGCCGCGGATAAATGCGTTCATTGACCGAGGGTATGATGATGTAGGGGATGTCGAGACAACGCGTCTCCAGCGTTCCCATAATCTGGATTCCCTGCAGCGGCTCACCTTTGAAATGTATCATTTCGCCGGCCAACAAGCCTGTGGCCATGCGGAATATCGTCTTTGGCCCCGACACTATGCCGTATTTTTGCAACGAGGCCTGCAGAGTCCTCAAAGCGTCGATATATGAGATGATATGGTTGATGTCGAACTCATTGATGCGGCGGTCTGCCACAGTCTCTTTCTCCTCG
Organism: Prevotella sp. CAG:485; assembly: GCA_000437495.1. Classification (GTDB taxonomy): domain Bacteria; phylum Bacteroidota; class Bacteroidia; order Bacteroidales; family Muribaculaceae; genus Lepagella. The sequence continues at coordinate 16,240 of FR897777.1, read as the reverse complement.
CCGTGGCTGTAAAGCGTTTTGATTTTGTCAAACAGCAGAGAAAGGATGCGTAGAAGATAGCTGATGGCCTCATATCCGCTTGCATGATTGCCCAGAGGCGAGAACAGCAACTCAGCCTCTTTGCCCTCACGCGTAATCAGCTCAACAGGAATTGTGGTGCGACGCAGCTTTCCGAGCAGAGCGAGCAACTTGCGGCATACCTGGGGCGTGAGAATCAACCCTGCGTGCGGGTTGCTCAAGAGAGCGTCGATGTCGGCTGTGCGAGCCTTATAAGAGTCCGAGCCGGTGATGCGGTAATTGCTCTGCAGCTTTTCAAGAAGGCTCACAAAGGTGGCTATGGACGTCATCTTAAACGGATAACCCATGGTGATGTTCACCTTAAGACGCTCGCCTGCCTCGGAGCCCGGCAGAGAATAGAGCATTGGGATGAGCATCTTTTCGTCGGGGAGCACCACCGCAATCCGGGCATTGTCGAGCAGCTCCTTCCTGTCCTTCTTATGCCGCTCCAGAACATTCTCTATAATGTTGCCGGCAATCTTGGCCTGACCTATTTCCGACGGTGCCGCAATGGCTTCCATCACGTCAGGCAGCGAGTTGCAGTCAGAGCCGCTGATGTCGAAGAACGACGGAAATTCCTTTATATCGTGGCGGATGAAGTGATTGCCGATATTCTTTGGGTTCGACAGCGGAACGCCGGTGCCGTCCCAATAGAAGTCGCCCAACTGCTGCAAAGAGCCGTCAGCCAACTGCACCCTCTTTTTCTGCAGCTGACGGAAAATCTGAAACTCCACCGTGGAGAGAGCGTTGAAGCCCACCATCACAATCCGTTTGTAAGGCTGCGTGGCCGTATCATCCTCTGCCAGCCTTTGCAGCGCCTGACCGTAGGCACGGCCAGAAAAAGTGAGGCCGCGGCTCTGCAAGGCATCGCAAAAACGTATATACAGCTCACCCATGATGTCGAAGAGCGAGTTGCAGCGCTTTTTCAGCTCCTTGTCTCCGCCGTAATGCTTCCACAGACCTTCGGTGTTGGGACTGAAATCGGTATAACCGAAATAGCGGCGCATCACCTCCTGCTGCTCCTCGGTGAGATAGTTGGAGCGGATATTCTTGAAACTGCTGACATTGCGGAAGAGCTGACCGGCGTCAACGCAATACATCTCCACATCGTTGAAATCGCTGAGCATAATCTCCGCCCAGGTGCGGAACTTGTCGAAATTATGCGCCTGTTTGCCTTTCATCTCTCTGTAGAGATTATAAAGCAGACAAATCTGGTCAATTCGGCTGTCTATGATTCTGCCGCTGAGCTGTTCCACCCAGTCGGCAATGGATATCACTCCGGGCAACACAGCAGGTTTATCCGAGCTTACTAATGTGTCTTTTTTTATCTCCTCTTTGAGGCTTTTGAGAAAGAAAGAGCCGGCTCGTTTGCCGGGAAATACAAAGAGGACATCGGCCAAAGAATGGCAGTCGTCCTGATAATTGTTATAATATACCTTAGCTACGCTTTCAAGAAAGGTTTCCATAATGCAAAGGTACAAAAATTTTGTCATTTATTGGCCGCCTGCACAAAGAGGGGTGTTGCATCAATGAGGGAAATTTATTAACTTTGCGGCATGAGATTTGCTGACATCACCGGTCGCACGGGAGTGAAGCAATTATTGACTTCGCAGGTAGAAAGCGGACGATTGCCGCACGCATTGATGCTATGGGGAGCACCCGGCTCGGGTAATCTGGCAATGGCTCTGGCTCTGGCTCAGTATGTGCATTGTCCGCACCGCAGCGGCGGCGACAGCTGTGGCGTGTGTCCGTCGTGCCGGCAGCATGAAAACCTCACATATCCCGACCTTCTGTTTTCCTTCCCAACCCCCACGGCAAAGAGCGGGCGCAGCTCGGTGAGCGATGAGTTCTACGACGCCTGGCAGGAGTTTGTGCGTCAGTATCCGTTGGCGCCTTGGCAACGCTGGCTCGAACTGGTGAACGCCGAGAACTCTCAGCCTGTGATACGTGTGGACGAGAGTGCGGAGATTGTGCGCCGAATCACGTTGGGCAACTATGGCGAGAGCGTCAAGATTCTGATTCTCTGGCTCCCCGAGAAGCTCAATCCGGCCGCTGCCAACAAGCTGCTGAAGATAATCGAGGAGCCGCAGCCGGGGAGGATGTTCATCATGGTGAGCGATAATCCGTCGCTTATCCTTCCCACTGTCTATTCGCGTCTGCAGCGTATAAAGATTGAGACACCCACGGTGGCGGAGACGGCGGGATGGCTTGAGCGTCAGGGCTTCGACAGCAATACTGCCATGCAGGCTGCAGAGGCTGCGCAGGGCAATCAGCTGATGGCTCAGCAGATGCTCGACCCGCAAGGGGAGGAAAAGGAATTTCGCGAAATGTTTCAGGAGGTGATGCGCAAAGCCTGGCTGCGCGACGTGAAGAGTCTGCGTGCCTGGAGCGAGAAAGGGGCAGCGCTGAAACGTGAGAAGATACGCCGTATGCTGGCCTACTTCAACCGGAATTTGCGGCTGAACTATCTCTTTGTGTTGGGCGATGACAGCATAACGCCGATGATGGAGGCCGACAGGCATTTCTCGGAGCGTTTCTCGCCCTTTATCACCGGAGGCAATGTGCAGGAGATAATGCATGAGGTGGACAGGGCCTCGCGCGACGTCGCCGGCAATGCCAATGCCCGAATAGTGCTTTTTGATTTCGCCGTCTCGCTGATTATGCTTATCAAGAAGGGCTGACAAGTGGGATGATTTTACGCAGTACACTAACACAAGATACACAAGACAAGACTTAGATAAACTATGAAACCAACATTGCTTATACTGGCCGCAGGCATGGGAAGCCGTTACGGCGGTCTGAAACAGCTCGATGGTCTCGGCCCTAACGGGGAGACAATAATGGATTACAGCGTGTTTGACGCTGTGCGTGCAGGCTTTGGAAAGATTGTTTTCGTAATCCGCCACGACTTTGAGGATGATTTCCGCGAGAAGATTCTGCCCAAATACCGCAACCATGTTGACGTGGATGTGGTGTTCCAGGCAATCGACAAGATACCCGAGGGCATAGAGGTGAACAAGGACCGCACCAAACCCTGGGGCACCAACCACGCTCTGATGATGGGCGAGGAGGTGATAAATGAGCCGTTTGGCGTTATCAATGCCGACGACTTCTACGGCAAGGAGAGCTTTGAGGAGCTGGCCGGTTTCCTGCGCTCGGTAGAGGGCAAGCATGACCGCTACTGCATGATTGGTTTCATGGTGGAGAACACTCTGAGCGAAAACGGCGGTGTGAGCCGCGGCCTCTGCAAGGTTGACGGCGAAGGCAATCTGGTGGATGTGGTGGAATGTCACGGCATTGAACGCAAGGACGACAAGCTGGTATATCAGGCTCCCGACGGCACCGAACAGCCGTTTGCGCTCGGCACGGTGGTGTCGATGAATATGTGGGGCTTTACTCCCGACTATTTCAGCCATTCGCGCGAGAGCTTCCGCACCTTCCTCAAAGAGCACGGAATGGAGCCGAAGAGCGAGTTCTATATTCCCACAGTGGTCAATGACCTGATTCACTCCGGCACATCGACTCTGCGTGTGCTTCCCACTCCCTCGCGCTGGTTCGGCGTAACGTTTGCCGCTGACCGTCCCGCCACGGTGGCCGCCATCCGCAACCTCATTGACGAGGGTAAATATCCTGAAAAACTTTTCGGTGAATAACCCGTTTTCTTAGTATGGAAAAGACAAGAATTCTCGTAACGGGAGGAACAGGGTATATAGGCTCTCACACGGTTGTTGAACTGCAGAACAACGGCTTCGACGTTGTAATTGTGGACAACCTGAGCAACTCCAATCTCGATGTCCTCGACGGCATCACCCGCATCACCGGCATCAGGCCTGATTTCTTCCACGGCGACATCACCGACCTGAGTCAGGTAAAGCGTCTGTTCGACACCTACAAGAACATAAAAGGCATCATTAACTTCGCCGCCTCTAAGGCCGTTGGCGAGAGCGTTCAGAAACCGCTGTTGTATTATCGCAACAATCTCAACGGACTGATGAATCTGCTCGATATGATGCCCAACTACGGCGTTGAGGGCATCGTCTTCTCGTCGTCATGCACCGTTTACGGAGAGCCTGACAAGAACCCGATAGACGAAACGGCTCCTATAAAACATCCCACATCGCCTTACGGGGCCACGAAGCAGATTTCGGAAGAAATTATTGAGGATGTGATAGCATCGGGCGCTCCGTTCAAGAGCATCCTGCTGCGCTATTTCAACCCCATAGGCGCTCACCCGTCGGCTAACATAGGCGAGCTGCCCAACGGGGTGCCTCAGAATCTGGTGCCGTTCCTGACACAGGCTGCCGCAGGGTTGCGTCCGGAGCTGACAGTGTTCGGCGACGACTATAACACTCCCGACGGTTCCTGCATTCGCGATTATATCGATGTTGTTGACCTTGCCAAAGCCCATGTTGTGGCTCTGAAGCGTCTGCTCAACGATAAGGAAACCCCGGCGGTTGAGGTCTTCAACCTCGGCACAGGCAACGGCTGCTCCGTATTGGGCCTCATAAAGGAGTTTGAGGCAGCCACGGGCGTGAAAGTGCCTTACAAGATTGGCGCACGGCGTGCCGGCGACATAGAGAAAATCTGGGCTGACCCGCGCAAAGCCAACGAGGAGCTGAAATGGAAGGCTGAGACTCCTATCAGCAAAACGTTGGAGAGCGCCTGGAGATGGCAGCAGCATTTGTTGAAAAAATAAAAACCCGACGCTGACGATATAACGGGGATGAACCGGTGAATTTTTCTCGGCGGCTCATCCCCGTTTATTCTTAAGGGTCTTTTCATAGCAATGACATTCGGTTTAGTGGGTCGCAAGTTAGGCCATTCTTTCTCGGCAAAATATTTCAACGACAAGTTCCTCAAAGAGGGCCTTGACTGCCGGTATGTGAATTTTGAAATACCTTCCATAGATGTTCTTCCCGCGCTGCTGCAGGGCATTCCCGATTTGAAAGGCTTCAACGTTACCATACCGTATAAAGAGGCCATAAAGCCTTATTTGCAGCAACTGACACCCGCCGCCCAAGAAGTGGGAGCCGTAAACACCGTGAAGATTACGGCCAACGGGCGGATTGGCCATAACACAGACCTTGAAGGCTTTGAAAAGGCCTTAAGCCTACTTTTGGGCAATGCTGCAGTGAGAAAAGCCCTGATACTCGGCACCGGAGGAGCGTCGAAAGCTGTTGCCGCCGCGTTGAAGCGCCGAGGCACGGAATTTCAGTTTGTGTCGAGGTCAAAAGAATGTCTGCATTACGCCGACCTTACCCCTGAACTCATAGCTGAGAATGATTTGATTGTCAACGCCACTCCCTTGGGCACATGGCCTGACGTGGAGTCAAAACCCGACATCCCATACTCAGCTCTCTCTAAGCGACATTTTTGTCTTGACCTGGTTTACAACCCGGCTGAAACGGCCTTTATGAAAGCGTCGGCAGAGAATGGAGCCGCAGTGAGCAACGGCCTGACAATGCTCCATGCTCAGGCAGACGCCGCCTGGCAGTTCTGGAACGACCATGTTACGTATCCTTAGCCGTTATCCGTTCCTGACACTCTTCAGCGGGTTGCTTGTCGGAATCCTTTTGGCCTCGGCTGTCTCGGGCTTCTGGCTTCCGGCTTTGTTGGCGCTTATAGCCCTTGCGGGACTGATGATTCCGGCGGTGATGAAACGCCGTAAACCCTATTTTGCTATCCGATTTACCCCCACACAGCCTTTTTTCATATTCCTGCTTGCCGCTTCCATGGGTGTCTTCACGGCGCTTGTTCACCGCACAGACAAAGACCTTGAATTGGAAGGGTATCCGTATGTGGCAGGTACCGTAGTCAGTGCCTCACAGGGCGTTCAGTACTCAAAGATGCTTGTGAGGATTGACACCTTCACCGATGAGGCCGGCAATATCGTCGCTCAGCCCAAAAATGCCATTGTGGAGCTGACCACCGAGCGCTTCTATGCGCCCGACACCCGGTTGATATTCCGGCAGAATCTGCGCAGCCTGGACCCTGACGGCGATGTGGTGCGCGAACGCTTCGCTCCCTATCTGCGTAGCCGCGGAGTGGCTTATACGCAATGGGTGCCGCAACATCTGATTACGGTGGCCGAGGCGCCTCATGGTCTGCGCTATCAGGCCTATTCAGTGCGGCAGAAGCTGATTCGGCAGCTTGAGTCCTCCTCACTGTCATCTACCTCGGCGTCGATGTTGGCGGCTATGGCATTGGGCCACAAGGATCTGCTCGACGAGGAGGATATGGAGGCTTTCCGCTACTCCGGACTGAGCCATTTATTGGCTCTCAGCGGCATGCATGTGGGCATCGTGGCCTGGGTTTTGTCGTGGCTGCTGTTCCCGTTGATGTTCTTTTTGCGACCGCGCTGGCGTTGGTTGGCTGTTATTGCGCTGATATGGCTGTATGTGTGGCTGACAGGCTGGTACGTTTCAGCCCTGAGAGCCTGTATCATGAGTACGTTGCTACTGGGCGCTCTTGTGGTACAGAGACGCAACACATCGGTCAACGCTATCCTTGCCGCCGCTTTCATAATAGTGCTGTTCGACCCGCTGCAAATTACCACTGCAGGCTTTCAGCTGAGCTTTGCCGCCGCTCTGCTGTTGGTGCTGAGCATAGGCATAAACCCCATTGACCATCACTCTCATCCCCGCATCTTCAAAATCTTTTCTCTTGTTGCCGCCACCCTGATAGTAACGGCCGGCACCATGGCTCTCTCGGCCTATTATTTCCACAATATCACTCCGGCGTCGTTTGTCCCCAATCTCCTTGCCGGGTGTCTGTTGCCCTTTTATCTGGGCGGAGGAATCATTTATATTCTGCTGCTCTCCGTAGGGCTTGACGTCAGCTTTCTGGCCATGATGATTAACAAGGGCACGGAGGCTATTGTGAGGTTGGCTCATGTAACGGCCTCCTCGCCGAGCCTGATTACCGATGTGCGGCTGCATGCCGCCGTGCCGGTGATGTTTCTGTGCGGCATGGTATGCCTTATTCTGTGGCTGCGCAGCCGCCGTAAGCTGCCGGCCATTCTCTCTGCCGGAAGCTTTGTCGTGGCCATTGCCGGAGTGTTTCTTCTCCCTGTTCCCGAAGGACTGAAGGCATTACGGGCAAGCGGCACGGCGAAAAAGGATTTGATAACAATGTATGACAATGACGCCGCCAAGACTGATACGCTGCAAAGCGGCTCCTGCGGACTCTATGACACTCCCGCAGGCAGTGTGGGCTGGTGTTCGGCCGATATGAAGCTGCTTGACGCCTCTCATCCGTTATACGCCAAATTACAAGAGGCGGATTATCTTGTTTTGGGTCGCGGCGCGGAAATTGATATGCAGAACATTGCCATGAGGGCGCATAGGCCCACTGTGGTGCTTCTGCCGTCGCTAAGAGATGCCGAGCGCGACACTCTGACAACGCGTTGCACGCGCTTCGGGCTGCCATATCACGATATAGCAGCCGACGGGCCTTTCCTGTTGCAATACCCTCTGCGTTAGCGTAAGGGCGGTATAACGGACGTGTTGGGCGACGCCTGCAGCGACGGACGCTGTGTCAGGGAAATAGAGTCGAGGTATATGCGCCGCTGCGGAAGGTCGGTGAAATGGATATATCCGAAAATGCGTGTAGGCGTGCGCTGTTGTAAGGTGTGCAGAATGACCTGCTGCGAGCCTTCGGTGCTGATGCCCATGCGCGAGAAGACTATTTCCTGATCGGGATATTCGGCGGCAAGAAGCACTGTGGCGTTGCTGCTGAGATTGGTGGTGCGGAACTTCCATACCACATCGTTGCCAACGGTGATTTTATTGCCGGGCAGGGAGAAAGATACGCCGTTGGTTGCGTCGTTGCGGCCTATGGAAATCATGCGCTGCAGGGGCCATAGGTTGTTGGTGTTTGACTCTTCAATGCCAACGCTGCTGTTGATGGCTTTCTGCCGCTTTGCCAGCCTCTGTTCCACCGTCTTATACAGGTCGGAGAATTGGTCGATATGATGGCCGTACCACACCAGGGTGGAGTCGAATTGCGCCTCACTGACGCCATGCTTTTGCAGAATCGACTGGCGCATCACCTTCAGCGAAGAATCGGAAGGCAGCACACCGGTTGACGTCTGTTCGCGCAGAGCCAGCTGGTCAACAATGGTCAGGTCGGCCAGCACATCGGCCATCTTGCTTTCGCTCATCACATAGTCGGGCCGTTTCTGGCACGAGGTGAGAGCCGTTATGACCATGATGACGAACAGAGGCAGAAGGCGCTTCATGACTTATTGACGTGAGGTTTGGGCACGCAGCTCGCGATATGCCTTGGTGCCGGGAACGTAGGATGCCATGAGCTGAAGCATCAGAGTGAAGTCTTTGCTGTAAAAGAATATCAGCAGCAGCACACCGATGCAGATGGCAGAGTCGGCAAGGTTGAAGATATACTGGAAGAACTCAAATTCCTGACCGCCGATGCCCGGAATCCAGTCGGGCCAAACCCATGAGCAGAAGGGGAAATAGAGCATATCCACCACCTGCCCCTCAAAGAGCGGCGCATAGCCGCCGCCGGCCGGGAAGATGGTAGCTATCTCGGGCGGCATAGGGTTGTTGAAGATACGGCCATAGAGCACACAGTCGAAAATGTTGCCGGCGGCTCCGGCTGTGATAAGCGCCAGAGCTACAATGAAGCCGGTGCGCAGCTGAGTGGCGCTCCGCATTTTGCAAAGTACCCAGATAAGCACTGCCACGGCGCCTATGCGCAAGGCCGTGAGACCTATCTTGCTCCACAGTTCCAGCCCGAAGGCCATGCCGTTGTTCTCAATGAACTTAAGGTGGAACCACGGGGTGATTTCATAATCCTCGCCTAAGTAAAACGAGGTCTTGACCCATATCTTCAGGGCCTGATCGGCGATAATCACCGCAAGGACTATGAGCAAGGCCCATAGTCCGCGGTGAGCTAAGATTTTACGTTCTTTGTCGGGCAAAATGCAATTATTTGTTTTTTGCTTCAATAGAGAGTGTGGCATGAGGCACGGCGCGCAGGCGGTCTTTGGGGATAAGCTCGCCGGTAACGCGGCAGATGCCATACGTCTTGTTGTCGATGCGCGTAAGGGCGCCGCGCAGCTTCTCTATGAACTGCTGCTGACGGTTCATAAGGCGCTGAATCTCGGCACGCTGTGTATGTGAGCTGCTTTCGTCGAAAATATCGTTGAACTGACGCCCTGTTTCAGAGGGGTCTTGCGATTTGTCGCCCTGCAGCTGGTCTTTGAGGGAGGCATATTCTGCCAGTGCCTTGTCGAGCTTGTCGTTTATCAAGACACGGAATTCCTCAAGATCTTCATCGGAATATCTTTTGGGACTGCTATTTTCCATATTCCTTTCAGTTAGAGTGATAATTAAACTTTATTCACCAGAGCTTTGACAATCAGGCCGTCGATGTCGAGGTCTGTGGCATTGTCAGCCAAGGTGTAGCTCAGCTCCAGGCTGTCGGCGAGTACCTGGGTGGCGATGTAGTTGCGGAAGGAGGTTAGAGCCTGCTCCGTTTCGGGAGTGCGGCTGAGTATTACGTTTATACGGTCGGTTATTTCAAGGCCCATAGCCTTGCGGAGGTTCTGAATGCGGTTTACGAGCTCGCGCGCCATGCCTTCGGCCTTCAGCTCGGGCGTAAGAGTGATGTCAAGAGCCACTGTTACGTTGCCTTCGTTGGCCACTATCCATCCGGGCACATCTTCAGGAATGATTTCCACATCATCGAGGGTGATGACGGGTTCGCCCTGAAGGTTGCTGAAGGTGAATGAGCCTTCGTTCTCCAGGCGGGCAATATCTTCCTGCGACATGGTGTTGATGGCTTTGCTCAGGTCTTTCATAATCTTGCCGAAGCGCGGGCCGAGTTTTTTGAAATCGGCTTTGATGCGTTTCACGAGCTCAGAACGTCCGGGAGGCGTTATGCGCAGTTCCTTTACGTTGACCTCGGCTGCCACCAGATCCTTGATGGCCTCGATGGCATCCATCTGTTCGCGGTCAACAGCAGGAATCATCAGCACAGCCAAGGGCTGACGCACTTTGATGTTGACTTTGCGGCGCAGTGCCAGCACATTGCTGGTGATTATCTGAGCCAGCGCCATGCGGCGTTCCAGAGCCGGGTCGATGGCAGCTTCGTCGGCTGTGGGGAAGAGGGCCAGATGCACGGAGTTGTATTCGCCGCCAAGCGCCGTAAGGTCGTTGTAGAGACGGTCGGCATAGAACGGTGCGAACGGGGCCATGAGGAGCGCCACGGTCTTCAGACAGGTGTAAAGTGTCTGATAGGCAGCCAGTTTGTCGGCGTTCATGGTGCCTCCCCAGAAACGTTTGCGGTTCAGACGCACATACCAGTTGCTGAGGTTGTCACCCACAAAGGCTGAAATGGCGCGGGCTGCCTTCGTCGGCTCGTAGTCGTCGAGGTCGGCCGTTACATCCTTCACCAGAGTGTTGAGCAGCGACAGTATCCAGCGGTCAATCTCCGGACGCTCTGCCAAAGGCACCTGAGGCGTGTTCGGGTCGAAGTCGTCGACATTGGCGTAGAGAGCCAGGAATTTATAAGTGTTCTGCAGCGTGGCAAAGAGCTTGCGGCTCACCTCGGCCACACCCTCTTCGTCGTACTTGATATTATCCCAAGGCTGCGAATTTTCAATCATATACCAACGCACAGCGTCGGAGCCGAACCGCTCAATATTGTTGAACGGGTCGATAGCATTGCCCAGCTTCTTGCTCATCTTATTGCCGTTCTTGTCGAGCACGAGGCCGTTGCTGATTACGGCTTTATAAGCTACTGAGTTGAAGACCATGCCGGCAATGGCATGCAGGGTGTAGAACCAACCGCGAGTCTGGTCCACGCCCTCGGCAATGAAGTCGGCCGGATAAATCTTGCCGCTCTCCAGGTCCTCTTTGTGTTCAAACGGATAGTGGCACTGAGCGTAGGGCATGGCACCCGAATCGAACCATACGTCGATGAGGTCTGTTTCGCGACGCATGGGCTTGCCCGACGGTGAGAGCAATATTATCTCGTCAACGTAGGGGCGGTGAATGTCGAACAGCTCGTAGTTCTCCTTGGTGTAAACACCCGGTTTGAAGCCCTTTGCCGTGATGGGATTCTCCTTCATCAGCCCGGCCTCCACAGCCTTATCGATTTCAGAACTGAGCTGTGTGAAGTCGGAGATAATGATTTCCTCCAGACCATCTTCTGTGCGCCATATCGGCAGCGGAGTGCCCCAGTAGCGCGAGCGGCTGAGGTTCCAGTCCTGCAGGTTCTCGAGCCATTTGCCGAAGCGGCCCGAGCCGGTGGCTGCCGGCTTCCACTTGATATTCTTGTTGAGGTCGATAAGCGTGTCGCGCGCTGCCGTGGTGCGGATGAACCAGCTGTCGAGCGGATAATAGATTACCGGCTTGTCTGTGCGCCAGCAATGCGGATAGTTGTGCATATGCTTCTCAATGCGGAAGGCCTTGCCTGCCACTTTCAGCTCAATGCTCAGCTCCACGTTCAGATCCTCGGCCTTTTCAGCGGCTTTGGCGTCATATTTGCCTCCAACGTTGAAACGCGGCTCGTAGGCGTTCTTTACGTATTTGCCCTGATAGCGGCTGTAAAGCTCCACATCAACGCATTTCTCCACAAACGTCTCGTTGCAGTCTTTCAGCAGGTAATATTTGCCCTGGAAATCCACCATGGGGCGAGTCTCGCCCTTGAGGTTTATCATGAACAGCGACGGTATGCCGGCAGCTTTGGCCACCTTGGCGTCGTCGGCACCGAAAGTAGGAGCAATATGCACAATGCCTGTGCCGTCGTCTATGGTTACGTAATCGCCCTCGATGACACGGAAGGCCAGGTCAGCGGCTTCCACGAAATTGTCGTTACGCACCGAGAAGCATTTGTCTGGGTGAGTGGCGGCATACCCTTTTACCTCTTTCGTGCTGTTGTCGTCAACCTTGAAGAGCGGTTTCACCCACGGCATCAGCTGCTCATAACGCATGCCGGTAAGCTCAGCACCCTTCCATGAACCCTGAATGCGGTAGGGGAGTACCTTGTCGCCCTTTTTGTAGCTGTCCATGTCGCCCTTTTCGCCTTCCGGCTTGAAATAGGCCTTTACCAGCTCACGGGCCATCACCACGGTGATTTTGTCGGCTGTATAGGGGTTGTAAGTGCGCACGGCAACATACTCGAATTTCGGACCAACGCACAGCGCGGTGTTGGAGGGGAGAGTCCAGGGCGTTGTGGTCCATGCCATGAAGCAGGGAGTGCCCCAGCCTGTCATCTCTTCCTTGGGGTCGAGGATGGTGAAGAGCGCCGTGGCTGTAGTGTCTTTGACGTCGCGGTAACAGCCCGGCTGATTCAGCTCGTGGCTGCTGAGACCCGTGCCGGCAGCCGGCGAATAGGGCTGTATGGTGTAACCCTTGTAGAGATACCCTTTGCGGTAAAGCTCTCCCAACAGGTGCCAGACGCTTTCAATGTAGCGATTGTCGTAAGTGATATACGGGTCATCCAGGTCAACCCAATAACCCATTTTATGAGTGAGGTCGGTCCATTCGGCGGTGTATTTCATCACCTCGCGGCGGCAGGCTGCGTTGTAATCATCCACCGAAATCTTTTTGCCGATGTCTTCTTTGGTTATTCCCAGGCTCTTCTCCACAGCCAGCTCCACGGGCAGCCCGTGAGTGTCCCAGCCGGCCTTGCGGCGCACACAGTAACCCTGCATGGTCTTGTAGCGGCAGAAAATATCTTTTATGGTGCGGGCCATCATGTGGTGAATACCCGGTTTGCCGTTGGCCGACGGCGGTCCCTCGTAGAATACGAATGAGGGTCCGTCTTCGCGTTCGCGCATGCTGGCTTCAAACAGATTATGCGCGTCCCAGATTTTGAGTATCTCTTTGTTGGTCTCCGACAGGTTCAGCGGAGAGTTATATTCCGGAAATCGTTTTGCCATGATTTTTGGTTGGTAGGCGGCATCAATAAATGTGCCTGATTAAAATTTAGTGCCTTTTGAGCCTTTAGCGCCCATAGCGCCGCCCATAGCGAAAATATTATTGTCGAAAGAGAACGTTTTCAGCTCGTCGGCACGTTTGCGGGCAAAGGCCAGCTCCATGAGCTTGTCGATGAGCTTGGTGAAGGGAATGCCTGTGGCTTCCCACAGATAGAAGCTCAGCGAGCCTGGTATGGTGTTGATTTCGTTAACGTAGATGTTGCCGTTATCCTCATCAATCATCACATCGACACGGCTCACGCCATGGCAGCTCAGACAGCGGAAAGTGTCGCAGGCCATTTTCTGTATCCTGGCCGTAACGTCGGCGGGCAGATCGGCCGGCACGCGGCGTTCGCTGGCCTGCATACCCTGTTTGGAGCCACCTTTGCCACCACCCATATACTTGTCTTCATAGCTCAGGAAGTCGCCGGTCTTCACCGGTTCCTCGCATACCGACGGCTGACAGTTGCCGGCGTCGCCAAGCACAGAGCAGTTTATCTCTTTGAGTTTGCCCACCATGTGTTCCACGATGAGGCGTTTGGAGAAGCGCTCGGCATTGTCAAGAGCCTTTGCCAGCTCCTCGCGGTTGGCTGCTTTGCCTATACCCACGCTCGAACCCAGGTTGGCAGGCTTCACAATCACCGGATAGCCCAATTCTTTCTCCACCTTCTCTATCAGAGCGTCGCGGTTGGCACGCCACTCCACGTCTGTGAACCAAACATAGTCTACAACCGGCACACCCGAGGCACGCAGAATCATCTTCATGGTGATTTTGTCCATGCCGTTGGCGCTGGCGAGTACATCGCAGCCTGCAAAGGGCAAGCCTATGGTCTGCAGCACACCCTCAAAGATGCCGTCTTCGCCGTTGGTGCCGTGCAATACGGGCAGAGCCACGTCAAGACGCGCAATCACGGGAGCCTTCTTGCCCCACATATTCCCTTCGGCGCGATACAGGTTGTAATCGCCGAATTCCGGGCGCATATAGACTTCTGTGGCCTGTTTCACCAGTTTGCCCATGTCGCGATAATTGCGCACATTGAGCAACACATCGCCCGTATACCAGCGCCCTTGTTTGGATATGTAAACCGGAATTACATTATATTTGTCGGCGTTGAAGGCATGAATGGCCTGAAGGGCCGAAATCACCGATATTTCATGCTCTACACTGCGACCGCCGAAAAAAACTGCTACATTGGTCTTCATCTTCTTTACTAATCAAAAGGGGACTGCTCTGCGCAGAATCCTTGTTTTATCGCCATACCTCGCCCCCTCGCTCTCGTTAGCTCTCCGGGCGTTGCCGACGCATACTTTTATTTCGGCTGCAAAGTTAGCAAAATTTTTTGAGGTTTAATACATTATTACTAACTTTGCATCATTAAATTTGAACCGCGTTAGATGGATAGAACCGCGGAGAAACCATTTTTTAGACAAATGAAGAAGACAGCCTTAATCATCGCTTTCCTTTTGGTGTTTACCGCGCCATTTTTTACTTCGTGTAATGACGACGGACCCGACTACCCCGAAATCGACCTCATCTACGGTCGTTGGAAGGTGGTGAACATGCGTCAGAACGAGGACAGTCCCTGGTCGGCGTGGAACTACGAGGAAACTTACCTTACTTTCAATGCCAACGGGCAATTCGTGGCTCAGGGTTATTACGGCACAGGCTCCGGCTTATGGAACTCCGACAAGAGTATCATCTCTGCCACGCTCAACAACGGCACTCAACTGCGCTTCAGAATTCTGGAGGGCAAAGCAGGCTCCGACCTGGTGCTTCGCACCACAAACCTCTACGGAACAATAGATTTGCGCCTTGTGGCTGCAAATATCAATTGATACAGGTCAAGAAAATTCATTTATTATGTCAGACAACAAGAAAAATATGGAAAACGGCGAAAACCCCTCGCAAAACGAGGTCCTTATTCGCCTCAATGAAGCCTTGCGTACTGCCTTTCATCGCATGGGGGTGCAGAAAAAGAGCGAGATGGCCAAAATACTTGGCTACAAAAGCCCTTATTTTTCGGGCGTAACAACAGGAAAAGAAAAACTGTCGAACGCTTTCCTGCTCAACCTCAGCGCTAAAATCGGCGTCAACACAGCCTGGGTGCTCAACGGCACCGGTTCCATACTTCTCAACAAAGAAGCCGAAGATGACCTCAACGGTTTCTGTACTGTTCCCCTCGTGCCCATAAGTGCCCACGGCGGCAGTCTCACCAATTTCTCGCAATCAGTAAGCGTTACCGACTGTGAACGCGTGGTGTCGCCTATCAAAGGCATCGACGTGGCTGTGCCCGTGAGCGGCGACAGCATGGCTCCCGAGTACCCCAACGGCTCTGTGGTGCTGGTAAAGCGCATAGACCCCGAAGCCTTCATTGAATGGGGCAAAGCTTACGTGCTCGACACGCGCAACGGCCTGGTGCTCAAAGTGCTTGTGCCCAGCGCCCGCAATGGAGCCGTGAAATGTCTCTCGATAAACACTTCGCCCATCTTCGCTCCTTTTGATGTTGATAAAACAGACATCTATAATATATACGCTGTGAAAGGCCTTATCGCTCGCAAATAAGTCCTCGCCACACGGTAATTTGCAACCATAGGCTTACACTTCGACCAAAAATGTCAGTGCCTTTTTCCGGCGCTGATATTTTTGTTTTTACGGGGTGCGAAAGGCGAGTTACTTGTGCTTGGTGATTTTGTCGAAGTTGGCAACAGCCCATTCAATCAGGTCCCATAAGTGCGGCATGAGGTCCTTGCCAAGCTCTGTGAGCGAATATTCCACCCGCGGCGGAATCTCGGCGTAAATCTGCCGACTTATATACCCGTCTTCCTCCAGGTTCTTCAGCGTGGTCGACAGCACTTTGGGCGATATGTCGGGCAGCGCCTTCCTAATCTCGCTGAACCTTGTGGTGTCGTTGTCTGCCAGGATGCACAGAATCAGCATCGACCATTTCCCCGACACCCGCGCAACTACGTTACGGATGGGACATGTGTCGGGGTTGGAATATTTTTTCAAATTTTCTCTCAGCTCTAACTTGCTCATTATCAGTAATCGTTACCTCGAGGTAAGAATTTGATTTATTTGTAACCTCTTGACTAATGCGGAGTTTGGTATTCAACTTTCGGAAACTGTATAAAGAGCGCGGCCGCAGTCCCTATCACCCCAAGATGATGCTCAAGGCCATTATATACGGCTATATGAACAACCTGTATTCATGCCGGAAGATTGAAACGGCGCTCAAG
>FR897776.1 GCA_000437495.1 Prevotella sp. CAG:485 | reverse complement strand
TTTATGGCGGTGTTTTCTTCCCGGGTGTTGCGCTGGCGGGGGGAGACAACGAAACTTGCGTCTATCATCTTGCCCTCGTGAACTATAAGACCCAGTGTTGCCAGATGATTGTAAAAGTCCCTGAACATGGCGTCATAGCCGCCGCTCTTACTCAGGGTCTCCCGGTATTTCCATATCGTGCGGGCATCGGGAACGTCCGTGACCGTCAATATGCCTAAAAATTCTCTGAAACTCGTACGGTCTTTAATCTGGTATTCAGCCTGTTCGTCACTGAGACCATAAAGCCTCTGGAGAAACATCACCTTGAACATCAGCACCGGGTCTATCGGTCGCCGACCGGCATTGCTTTTGCGTTCCTCGTTGAGAAGATGCGCCTCAAGGGTGGGGCGAAACAGCTCGAAATCGACTATGTCGCTTATGAATTCAAGAGGATTACCCATTTCTGAAAGCGATTGCACTGTCGATTCCTGCTCAAACAGACTGGAATTTTGCTGATTCTTACGGTAAGACGTTGTCTTCTTCATATCTTATAAGTTTTACACAAAGATACGAATTATTTTTCTGATACACAAATGTTTAATTTATAGAAGTTTCCT
>FR897775.1 GCA_000437495.1 Prevotella sp. CAG:485 | reverse complement strand
GCCACGGAATTACGCCGCTGCCCCCTTTATTCTTGAACATAGGCTTCTACGATTTCTAAAATATACATTTTGTGAAATCCTGCCGTTATGCCGCTATCTAACTTCTTTGCTTCCTCGCTTGAGCTATACCATTTGTCGCGCAGAGTGGAATCGTAGAAGCCCTCCGGTTTTAGAAAATCTGCATACAGTTTGCGGCCTATGAGGGTAATCCTTGACTGTTTATAGATGACGTCGCCCTGTTCCGTCGGCTCTAATATCAACCCTGATGCCTCAACTTTGTTGATGTCCCTGCCCGATTTGGTGCCGCAGATTTTGTGAATATCCCGGGCTTCCTTACTTGTTCCGAGGAACGAAATAGAAAAGCTGTCGTTAAGTTCTGCAAACTCGAATGTGTAACGTTCAGGGCGTATAAACACGAAAGCTACGGGTTTATTCCATAGCCATCCTATTCCACCCCAAGACGCTGTCATAAGATTGAAGTTATCGCTTTTCCCTGCTGTGAGCAGCATCCATTCTTTGCCAATGGCCTCAAAGACATTGTCATTGAGGTCCTTTGGATTTATTTTCTTCATAATTCGTGATTCTTAATCCGGTTCGTAGCCTTCGTAGTAGTACGACTGAACGATACCGTGGAAGATGACATCGCGGTCATCGGTTTCTGTTGTGAGCGCTCCTTGCAGGAGTACCCGCAATTCAAGATCGTTGATAGGACTGCGCTCCATGGCCTGCATGTATGCTTCGCGTGTAATATTGCGCCAGTCAACGACCTTGCCAAGTGAGCGCCTAAGCATCATATCGAGCCAAATTCGAGTGGCGCGTCCGTTGCCCTCCATGAAAGGGTGCGCAATATTCATCTCAACGTATTTGGCTACAATCTCCTCAAAGGTGTCTTCCGGCATCTTTTCTATAGCTTCAAGAGCAGGAAGCAGGTAAAGAGAATTGGCAAAGCGGAAACCACCCTTTGAGATGTTCTGCGTCCGTATCTCGCCTGCGAATGGATAGAGCCCGGCAAAAAGTGGTCTGTGTATTGCTTGCAAGCCGCCGGTTGTGCCTACCTCAATT